>PKUD01000087.1 GCA_002869695.1 Desulfuromonas sp.
CAACCAACACTGCGGCTGTTTCGTCACCATCACCCGTGACGGGAAACTGCGCGGCTGCATCGGCAACTTCTGCAGCAATCGACCACTCTATCTTGAGGTCGCCGAGATGGCGAAAGCGGCAGCCACTTGCGACCCGCGCTTCCAGCCGATGACGCCAATCGAACTGGAGGACTTCAGCCTGGAGATTTCGGTCCTCTCCCCGCTGCAGAGGGTCGGTGACGTCAACCTGATCGAGGTCGGCAAGCATGGCATCTACCTGGAAAAAGGCGTACAGCGTGGAGTTTTGTTACCGCAGGTGGCGACTGAGCATAACTGGGACAGGGAGACTTTTCTCCAGCAGACCTGTCGCAAGGCGGGTCTGTCTGCCAATGCCTGGCAGACTACGGACATCGATATCTATATTTTCAGCGCGATAATTATTAAGGAATAACGTCCGCCAACCCTAATCAAGAGGATCGAAGGAGTCCTGTTCCGCATAGCAGAGCGGACAGACCCAGGCATCGGGCAGATCTTCGAAAGGGGTTCCGGCGGCGATCTCATTGAGCGGATCGCCCTTTTCCGGGTCATAGATGTAACCGCAGCAGGTACAGATATAGCGCATTGTTGCTCCTGTCAGATGGCAAAATATTTCGCCTGGGGGTGATGTGCGACAATCGCCGAGGTGCTCATTTCGGGAACCATTTCCAGGGTCTCAGTCAGGCTCACGCCGATCTCCTCGGGCCGCAACATGGCAAACAGGGGTCGGTGGGCCTCGAGGTCCGGACAGGCAGGATAACCGAAGCCGTACCGCGATCCGCGATATTCCTGGGTGACATACTCAAGCTCGCCCTGTCCCTGCGGATCGGGGAAGCCCATCTCGGCCCGCATTTGCTGGTGCCAGTATTCCGCCAGGGCATCGGTCAGCTCGACACCAAGACCGTGCACCATCAGATAATCATGGTACTGATCATCCCGGAACAGTTCCGCGGTCAGTTCCGCCAGTTGCTCTCCGATTGTTACGACAAAGAAACCGACCAGGTCCTGCGCGCTTTCTCCGCCCTTGAAATAATCAGCAATGCACAGATTCGGCGCCAGAACCTGACGCGGAAAGTCAAACCGGAAGAGCTCTGAATCCGCATTGACCAGCAGGCTGTCCGCTTCACTGCGGCACGGGAAATAGCCGTAGACGACCTGCGGCTGCAGCAGATGCTCATCGAGCAACCGCTGCTTCAACCTGGCATAGAGCGGATCCACCGTCTCGCTGAGTAATCGCGCATACTCCTCCTTGCTCAGCTTGGCGCGACGATACCCCCAGCGCCCGCGGATCAGGGCCTGCCGGTTCAGGTAAGAGAAAAGCTGTTCCGGATCGATATCCCGCACCACCCTGCGGCCCCAAAAAGGCACCGATGGAACGTCATGACTGCTATCTATCGCCTCCTTCGGCCCGGGCCGATTGCGTACCGGAACTGCAGCAGCAGTCCTGGTACTGGCCAGGCACCCTTGCTCGTATTCACGGATGGCCTTGAGCCCGGCAAACGCATCCGCGCAGTAGACAACCGGGGAGGTATAACCGGGGACGCATGATTCAGCCACGAACGACCTCGTCAGCGCAGCCCCGCCGAGCAGGATCGGCATAGTGAGACCTGCTTCCTGGTACTGGGGCATCGATTGCTGCATGATAATTGCCGACTTGACCAGAAGCCCACTGAGGCCGATCACGTCAACCTCGTGTTCGCGTGCCTTGGCAATGATCGTCTCGGCCGGCACTTTGATGCCAATGTTATAAACCTTGTAACCGTTGTTGGTGAGGATAATGTCCACCAAATTTTTACCAATATCGTGAACATCACCCTGTACCGTAGCCAGCAGAATTCGCGTCTGCTTGCCGCTCTCCGCGTCCTGTTCCATGAACTCCTCGAGGAACGCCACGCTGCGTTTCATAACTTCGGCTGACTGCAGCACAAACGGCAGCAGCAGTTCACCACGCCCGAACAGGTCACCGACCTCGCGCATGGCCGGAACCAGCAACCGGTTGACGATCTCCAGGGCCGGATAGCGCTGCAGCAGGATGGTCAACAGATCTTCCAGCCCGTCCCGATCTCCTCTCACCAGCTTGCGACGGATCTCCTCCTCGGCAGGGACGCTCCCGTGCTCAGCCTCTTCCTCGGACTCTCCCTGATGATCAGAGAAATAGGCCATCAGGCGCATCAGCGGGGTATCCTCTTCACTGCGCTCGCGGTCATAGATCAGGTCGAGGCAAACATTGCGGTCCTCGGCGGAGATCTGTGCCAGCGGCATCACCTTGGCGGCATCGACTATTGCGGCGTCGAGCCCGGCCTCCACTGCCTCATGGAGAAAAACCGAATTGATGATTTTGCGCACCGCCGGTTGCAGTCCGAAAGAGATATTACTGACGCCAAGCAGGGTGGCGACATCCGGCCAGCGCCGCTTGATTTCCCGGATAGCCTCCAGGGTCTGAATCCCCGCATCGAAGAGGGTCGTATCTCCTGAACCGATGGTGAAGGTCAACGGATCGAACAGCAAATCCTGCGGCCGCAAGCCGTATTGATCGACCGCCAGATGATAAATTCTTTCGACGAGCTCAACCTTATCAGCCGCGGTCATCGCCATCCCGCTCTCATCAATGGTCAGGGCCACCACTGCGGCGCCGTAGCGACGTGCCAGCCGGCATATCCGATCGAGGTTCGCCCCGCCATCCTCCAGATTGATCGAGTTGATCACGCAGCGGCCGGGATAGAGCTTGAGACTGGCCTCGATACAGTCGGGGTCAGTCGAATCGATCATCAGCCCGGCCTTCAACGATCCGGCAAACTTTTCCACTAATCGTGGCAGGTCGGATTTTTCATCCCGCCCGGCATAGGCGACACACAGGTCGATCACCTGAGCCCCGCGGGATTCCTGCTCCAGTCCAACCTGCAGGCAACCGTCAAAGTCATCCGCCAACAACAGATCGCGGAACTTGCGCGAACCGTTCGGGTTGGCGCGCTCGCCAATCAGCAGCGGGGGGATCTCCTGCTTCAATTCGATGGCCTGGTAAAGGCTGGCCAGATCTCCAATCATCACGACAGCTCCCTTGACAGTGGCTGGACACCGTGAAGGCTCATTGCCAAAGCGCGGATATGCTCAGGTGAACTGCCGCAGCACCCCCCAAGCACGCTGACTCCGTACTCTTCGACAAAACGCTTCATCAAAGCAGAAAACTCCTCCGGGAGGAGCGGATAATGGGTCTGCCCATCGACAATCTGCGGCAGGCCCTGGTTCGGCACACAGGAGATCCGTCCGCGCCAGTTACGGCTGAGATAGCGGATATGTGATTCCATGTCGGTCGGTCCGGTCGCACAATTAAGCCCCAAGGAGAAGATCGGGAAGGGGTCCAGGGTCGCCACCACCGCTGCGATATCCGTGCCCACCAGCATGGTCCCCTGCTGTTCGATGGTCACCGAGACCATCACCGGAAGGGTCTGTTGCCGCTCGGCGAGGAGATCGAAACAGGCCACCAGCGCTGTCTTGACCTGCAGCAGGTCCTGACAGGTTTCGATGATCAGGGCATCGACCCCGGCCTCCAGCAGCGCCTGCATCTGCTCCCGCAGGGATGCGGCAAGTTCGTCCACCGAGACATGGCCCAGACTCGGCAGCTTGGTCGTCGGACCGACCGACCCGGCAACGTAGCGGTTGGGGTCACCTTGCAGAGCGGCCCGGGCGTGGTTAACCGCCGCGGCATTGATCTCCGCAACCCGGTCCTGCAGTCCGTATTCGGCCAGCACCAGGCTGGAAGCGCCGAATGTGTTGGTTTCCAGCACCATCGCACCGGCCTCGACAAAGCTCCGATGCATCTGCACAATCGACTCAGGCGACGAAAGGTTAAGAAACTCGTTACACCCTTCCCGGCCCTGCCACAGGGAAAAAGACAGATCCATCCCCTGCAGGGTCGTGCCACAGGCACCATCAAGGATCAGCAGGGGTTCCTCAATAAAAGGCATAATCTCTCCCAACCTCAGTAAAGTGACTCAGCAAATAGATGCACACCGCTCATTATAACAGGAATGAGGCGAGTTCAGCCGTCAGCAGAGGGTTAATGAAAACAACCGACCACAGCTCCCGTCATACAGGTCGCCAAGACGCCGGCGAGGATCGATTTCATGCCGAGCGAGACGAGTTCTTCCCTGCGTTCGGGGACCAGAGTGCCCAACCCGCCAAGCATGATGCCGAGACTGCCGAAATTGGCAAACCCGCACATCGCATAGGTCATGATCAGCCGACTTCTGGGAGAGAGGCTCTCCGGCGGCAAAGCCGCCAATTCCAGATAGGCAACAAATTCATTGAGGACTGTCTTGCTGGCAAGCAGACTGCCGGCGACTTGGGACTCCGGCCAGGGGATACCGAGCAGCCAGACCAGCGGTGCGGCAAAATAGCCGAATATTCGTTGCAGAGTCAGCGGCGTCCCGCCGACATCAGGAATCAGACCGAGAGCCTGGTTACAGAGTGCGACCAGGGCAATCAGGACAATCAGCATGGCAATGATATTCAGAAGCAACTTGACTCCGTCCAGGGTGCCCTGTGTGATCGCATCCATGCTGCTGGTCGCACGATGCAGCTGGATTCCGCCGGCATCAGTCGGGTCGCCGAGCTGCGGGACCATCAACAGGGCGACGGCAACGGCCGCCGGGGCACTCATCAGCGAAGCGGTCAGGATATGTCCCAGGGCGTCGGGAAGCGTCGGGTTGAGAATCGCGGCATACAGCACCAGCACGGTACCGGCGATGGTACTCATGCCGCAGACCATTAAAACAAACAGTTCACTGCGTGACATCTGCCGGAGATAGGGCCGGATGCAGAGTGGCGCTTCAACCATTCCGACGAAAATGTTGGCCGCCGCAGCGACCCCAACCGCTCCGCCGATCCGCAGACTCTTCTGCAGCAGTCGGGCGAACTGTGTGACCACCCAGGGGAGAACCCGCCAGTAGAACAAAAGCGAAGAGAGAGCACTGATGACCAGGACCAGCGGCAGTGAGCGGCAGGCGAGAACAAATGAGGCGCCGGGCGCCGTCTCCTGATAAGGGAGCGGAGCACCGCCAAGAAAACCGAAGACGACGCTGGTCCCAGCGACCGTCGCGCGCTCCAGGGCCAGCGCCGCCTGATTCAAAAACAGAAAAAAGGATCGGAAAAACGGAACTTTCAGCAACAGCAAAGCGAGCAGAAACTGCAGGGCAACCCCTGCGCACACAGGTCGCCAGGTAATCTTGCGTCGATTTTCACTGAGCAGCCAGGCCAGCAGCAGAATGACCATGATTCCCAGCAGACCACGTAATTGCATATATCTGTCCTTAATCCTACCGACAAGCGTTCAAAAATGTTAATTTATCTGCGTTCATTCTGTTAAACTAGTGATCTGATCTTTATACCGACAGCAGAGCGGACCTGTCCAGCGTTACGGCTACACAGATAAAATTAAGCGGCCGGCCGATTGAGCACCAAGCCTGCCACTCCCCCCTGTTCCATGTACGGGTGGCAGCTATAATCAGCTGACAGAGATGAAATTCTTTATTATGATTCGATAGAGTCTTTGAATTGGTAGAGCAGGAGTCGATATGGCCAAAAGACTGGGTGAAATTCTCATTGAAAAAAATTTGATCACGATAGAGCAGCTTGAAGAGGCGACGGAAATCCAATGCCTTTACGGTGGCCGGCTCGGCACGGGATTGATCGAACTGGGAGCCATCGACGAAGACACTCTCGGCCTGGTGTTAAGCGAGATCCATCGTCTGACCTATTTCAAGCCATCACTGCTGATGGACATCCCTGCAGAGCTCATTGAACTTGTTCCCAGACAACTTGCCCTCAAGCATCTGGTTGTTCCTTGCAAACTGGAAGGGAAGCGTCTGCTTCTGGCAATGTCAAACCCGAGTGACTTGAGCGCCATAGACGATCTGGCGTTCAACCTCGGTTACCGGGTCGTCCCCGTCGTTGTCCCGGAACTCAGGTTGTTTCTGGCGCTGAACAAATATTACCGGAGGAAACTCTCTCCACGCCTTATCAGTCTCGGCAGACAACTGATGTCCGGCGGCCCCCGGAAAAGAACCGATGCTGAGGCGGTTGGCCCTGCGGCAAACGCTCCGCTTGGCCTTCAAGACTACAAAGAAGAGGTCCTTTCCGAGGATGCGGTGCGCAATGTCGATGAACTGGAAGAGGTCCTCGACATCGAGGATCTCCTGGTGGAAGATGAAGAACCGGCCCAGGGAAGCGAACAGTGGCCGGAACTGGATGGAAGTTCTCTCTCGGGTGGACTCTCGGATGCAGAATACCATCAACTCGCTTCGCTTGCGGAACCCGAAACCGAAGCCGCCGATGCACCCTCCCCTGCTGCCGAAGCGGACTCTATCGAAGAATTAGAAGAACTGGATATTATTGAGGAGATTGAACCGGAGGAGGAACCCGTTCCGGAGGAGGATTCTGAAGAAGAACGCCCAGCCGGACCCCTTGAATTCAGCGCGTTCTGTGAACAGTTAATCAGGGCGGAAGATCGCGATGATATTGCAACCTGCCTGATCCGCTACCTGGCCCAGGAGTTCGAGGCCGGCGGCATTCTGATGACCAAAGGTGGAGAGGTCATGGGCTGGCGGGGCACACTCGGTTCCGTCCCGATCCCCGAATTCGAACGCTTTCATGTCAGCCTTGATCAACCCTCGGTTCTGCTGACCGTCGCCGAAAGTAAAAGCTATTATCTCGGGCCACTCCCGGATACGGAGCAGAACAACCAGTTGATGAACCACTTCGGTACTGAACGACCGGCAACTGTTCTGCTGATACCGCTGCTGCTGAGGGGGCGCCTGGTCAGTATTCTCTATATCCAGGACAACGTGGATACGATTTCGGATAAACTGGCCGAACTGCAGCGCCTGGTCAGTAAGTCCTCGATGGCGTTCGAAATGCTGGTCCTGAAGAACAAAATCCTGATGAGCTAGAGTCCGCATCGTGGAGCGCAGAGAGGCACAACTGCAACCAGACCGGATCAGAGCCCTGCAGCAGGCATTGACCGCCACACCGGAGGAGTTGTTTCAGCTGTTGCTCACTCCGGATCCGGAAATCCTGCAGGCCCTGCTGAAAAACCCTCAGCTCACCGAAGACCACCTGCTGGCCCTGCTCAAACGGCGAGATCTCCCGGAATCGCTGCTGCGCACCATTCACCTTCGCTGCGCGGACACCCACAGCCATCGCCTGGTTGTGGCCCTGGTTAAAAATCCCAACCTGCCGAGCGTTCTGCTGCGCAGCCTGTTACCGCAGTTGCGCCTGTTTGAGCTTGTTGACCTGTGCTTCCTGCCGGGGTTCACCCCGGACCAGAGGCTCGCCGCAGAAAGAACCATCCGTCAACGCCTGCCGACCACCCCGCTGGGGAACAAAATGGCGCTGGCACGCCGGGCGACCGCTCCGATTGTCGCTGAGATATTGCGCGAGGCAGATGCCCGACTGGTGGGCATCTGCCTTGATAGCCCGCGGCTGACCGAAGCGGCGGTCTTCCAGTTCGTCAATAGCCCACAGGCAACAGCGGCCACACTGTCGATGGTGGCTCGTCATCAGCGCTGGAAGAATCGGCCGAACCTGCAACAGGCCATCCTGAAAAATCGTCAGACACCGGCAATCTGGTTCACCCTCTGGCTGCCAAAGCTGCCTCTTGCCACTCTGAATCGATTAGTGGCCGGAAGACAGCAGACCCCAGCGCAGAAAAGAGCTCTGGAGGAAGAACTTAAGCGCCGACGCTCAACCCGCTAAAGGCTCTTTCCCATCGAGGCGAAAAGGAGCAGTTTTAATTTACTAACAATCGACAATCCGCTATCATTAGAAACTGTCGATTCTATTCATTGCCTATATCTGGGAGGATTCCTTGTCAACAGAATCTGAGAAAATCACAATTGAACAGCTTTCGGCCGAACTGGCCAATACCCAGCGCCATGTTGAACAACTGACCCTTGAACTCCAGGAAGCGAAGGAAAACCTGCACCAGCTGGTCTATCGCGACGGGTTGAGCGGCCTTTACAACCGCCGCTACATGCAGCAGATGATCCGCAAGGAACTGGAGCGCTCGCTCAGGTACGCATCCCCGTTCTCCCTGGTCATTTTTGATCTGGACGATTTTGCCGGACTCCGGGAAAATTTCGGGGCGGCCAACAGTGATCTGGTTATCATGAATGTTGCCAGGATAGTGGAACAGCAGGCCCGTCCCTGCGATATAGTTGCTCGCTACAGCGACCATCAGTTCGCTGTGCTTCTCCCGGAAACAGACATCTCCGGGGTTAAAATCTTTGCCGACCGTCTGCGCGAAAGTATTCGCGAAACGGCAACCCTGGTCGATGGGAAAGAGATCAAAACCACGATCAGTGCTGGCGGAACAACCTTCAATCCGGAAGCCCCCCAGGTCACCATGAGTGACTTTATCAAGACCGCCGAACAGGCTCTGAGCGAGGCCAGCGATGATGGCAACAACCAGATCCGGGTCATCCTGCTTTCAATGACACAGGACCAGGTCTCAGAATAAATTCCAGCGAAACAGCCGTGAAAGGCCCCGGTCGGAGGGTATCCGGCCGGGGCCTTTTTGGGGCTCAGTTAGTAACCTCTGCTGATTTTCGCGTCCCCAAAATCATATGGCAAGCCCCACAGGTCGGTTGAACGGGTAGTGATAACCGGCGGCGATGCGAGCTTGCATACACCACCGCAATTTTAGATTGTTGTTATCCTTGTTATTCAATTTTACACAGACGTATTTTCCGTCCGGTTGATTAGTTTGTTATGCCGGGATCAATCCGCCGTATACGTTCATTGCCGCCAATGTCCATTTTGAAAGTATCGTCGAGTATTGCTTCGGGACATACTGTTGTGCACGTCAAACAGAAAATGCATTCGGTGGAGAGTACCCTTTCACCATTCATTACGTATTCCATGACATTGATGTCCATTGGACATGCCTTAGTACATGCACCGCACTGGGAACAGTTCTCCTTGCTCCCCTCAATTTTGAGAAAAGCGAACCTTGATGTGACTTTTAGTATTACGGTTATAGGACAAAGATATTTACAAAAAGCCCTATTATCTTTGAGCATAAAGGCAAGAAAAAATGCCGAGACAAAATAAAATGTATTCCCGGCAGCAAGCCATGCCAACTCTAATTTGCTCATTGGGATAGGGCGATATTGGATAACGAACCAGAATAAAAGGACTAATAAAAGGCTAAACCCAAAATGGACATACCTCAAAAGCTCCCATTTTTCGGTTAATCTACCCGCTTTGTTCCTTTTATAGGGTAAAAAGTCGAGAGCCATGGCAGTCCAGCAAGCCCAGCCACAAAAGCCTCTTCCAAACAGAATCGGTCCTAAAATTTTTGCGGCCAAATAATGAAGAACAGAACCAGCGAAATATCCAGAGAGAAGGTAAAAAAAGAAACCCTCAAGCTGCATATTTTCTAGTTTGATTATCCCCAAAAAACCCAACATGTAGATTCCAATGAGCAGTTGGGCAAAGCGCCTGCCGGTAGATTTCAATTTTCTTGGAAGCAATATATATAGGCCGATTCCAAAACCAACAGCAGTTCCAATGTACCCAAAATTGAACAAATAAAATATGTTTCCATTTGCTCGCCATAAAAAAATGGCGAGGACCCAAAATGAAAGAAAGATGATTAAGGGGACTTTGAGTTGATTTAACCTGAATACCTTGTTATTGGCGTTCAAAATGACACCTTATGTTGGCATAGAACCGCATCTGCGCTTTGGGACATGGAGAATATGTTCTGAAGGTTGCCCTGTACCGACAGGAAAAAGGATAACAGGGTAAGCATTTTTGGCAATTCTCGATCAAAGGAACAGAGGGCGTAAATCCTCACGGAAGCGCTTCAGAAAAGAGAACTCTCAGCTCTTTTTACTCTTGCTAGGGGTATGGTTTTGAAGTCTCAGAGATCGTGATTAAAAGGAGCCCCGACTAACGCCAGGGCTCACATTTTTGTCGTCAGGCTCCACCACGCTCCTTGTGCCGGACAGCAGAGGCACTCCTGCATAACTTGCCGAAAGTCCGCTCCCGTCGGCGCCTTTCAGCAATGGATTCCGTATTGCGTTCCTGCTCTGTTTTGAGCTTCTGATAGTTGGCGAATCGTCTTGGGTCGATATCTCCCCGTTGGATGGCTGATTTTACTGCGCAGCCGTCCTCGCTTTGGTGTTGACAGTCATTGTAGCGACAACTCGTTGCGAGTTCTTCAATCTCTTCAAACAGGACAGAAACACCACTGGCACACTCACTGAGCTGCAGTTCGCGCATGCCCGGGTTGTCGATGAGGAGGGCTCCTCCCGGGAACATGTGCAGGCTTCTGGAGGTTGTTGTGTGGCGGCCCCTGGCATCATCCTCGCGAATCGCATTGGTCTTCTGGGCGACGGCACCACAAAGAGTGTTGACCAGTGTTGATTTACCTACGCCAGAAGATCCTACCAGGGCGATGGTCTGGCCAGCACCGCACCATGAATGCAGTACCTCGACGGAGGACGGCTCCAGGGCATTGACCGTTTCAATCGCCCAATTGGAATTTATGCCTTGCGCTTGTTGGCGATAGTCAGAGACATGATCGCTCAAATCTGACTTGGTCAGAACCAGTACCGGGTTCACTCCGGCTTCCAGTGCAAGCGCCAGATAGCGTTCCAGACGTGACAGATTGAAGTCCTGATTACACGACGTAACGATAAACAGGGTATCGACGTTGGACGCGATCAGTTGCAGTCTGGCGTCATTCCCGGCAGCTCTGCGCCGGAACAGGCTTTTGCGCTCCAGCATTTTTTGCAGCTGACCGGTTGCGGAATCGATCAGCAACCAGTCACCGACCGTGGGAAGTTCTTCAGGATCTCGTAAATGCCAGGCTCCCGGCAGGGTAATCTGCTGCTGTCCATGCACGCTGGCAATATCTATACTGTTTCGGTAAACAGCAAAAACACGAGCGGGAAACGTCGATTCCCACTCTTCAAGGCTCAGTTGTTGTTGAAAAAAGTGGCTCCACCCCAGTTGGGGCAGAGAGTAATATGTATTTGACATAGAAACCCCCTTCGGACGCTCTTGTCCGAAAAGCATTTTGGCCTGACATTGCCGTCAGGTAAATCTGGTTGGGTTTCTTATTTATCAGAGAAACCCGGCGCTATTGCCGGGCAAAGAGAGGGAATTAGGCGGGAAAAGGTTAAGCTCCCTGACCTCTCTTTGCCTTTTTACGCGGGATTACAAGCTCCATAAATTCTCCTTTCTTGGTATTTTTTATGTGTGGAAATTATCAGCAGGGCAATCGTCCGTCAAGGTGTGATTAGAGGCAAGATTCAAACAGGCATACCGTTTCAAATATCGTTACTTTTGGTAAGAGGCGAAGAAATGTGGGACCGGTGGGTCTTGTGTGTCGTCATAAGATTCGAAACTTTTTTCGTTTAAGCCACATCGCACAAAGCCATCTATTTCCTCTTTGTCGAGAGGAAGTGGAATGTCATCTTCTTGTTCTCCCTTGAGACGACTTCTGCATGAGACAAGAATATATCCCTTTGGTGCAAGCAGTGAGATCATAGCATCTCGTGCTTGTACTCTATACTTACCGGGTAATACTTGAATTGTGTTGCATTCATATACCAAGTCAAAGTTTTCAGCCCAGTGTGATGGATAATCAAAAAGATCAGCGACAAGATAGTTGACCGTGGTCTCTGGATAGCGATCCTTACAAAGGCGTATCGCTTCCGGTGATATGTCAAAAGCGGTCACATCATACCCCTCGTCACTCAAAGCTTCAGCATCATCACCAACTCCACATCCAACAACAATGGCACTGCAACCTGGCTGCTGCGAGCAACTATTTTTCAACCAGCTTAAAAGGTAAGGGTTCGGCTCAAGGTCTGCCCAGAAAACGGCTTTATAGTTCCCCTGCGCATCCGTGTAGATACTGTCAAACCATCCCATTGGATCGTCTCGCTCCTGGTAGGCTTTGACCATATTTTTGTATGCAATCGGATCAAACTCTTTCATGCTCATCCTTATTTGTGACAATCAGAACGGAGAATATCCAAGCTACCTTAATATCTAGATTAGCTATTTTCACCGTTTTATCATAAAGCGACTGATAGAATAGCAAGTAAAAAGGCTAAAACGGCAACAACTAATGCTATTGAAAGTTTACTTTTCAACTGTACCAATCTGGAAATGTATGGCGTTGGTGGATTTTTACGAAAGACCTTAAATTCCTCACTATGGCCACGAAATAGTGGCTGTGATTTGCCTCCAGCACTTATAAATTCTGTCCTGATCCTTATCGAGATTAAATAGACAAGTACCCCTAATAAGATTATTAAAAAAAGTGTAAGTCTCAGGAAGAGCATGGCAAATGATAAATCCTTCTGATTTTATTATTACGACAACTAACGTGAAGTTGAGCGGCGAGCGTCAACGAGTCCTTCTCGAACGCCTTGTTCGTCTTTATTCTCTGTATCCTCTGTAGCGGACCCTTAGAAGCAGTTCTACGCCGCAGATGGTCTTCATAAACTCTCGCTTTACGTGTTGCATGCGCAAAAGCACCGTGTATTACTTTGTCATCAGGTAATCGGCGACCGCCTGATAGGCAGGTAGCGACGTTGGATCGATAAGCGCGTTTTTCGGCTTCGGATAAGAAGCGAGCCGCACCAGCACCATTTCGGCGGTCGGATCAACATAGATCGTCTGGCCATAGACGCCTCGAGCAGCGAAGGCACCATTCTTGTTGTGCAACACCCAGAACATGGAGCGGTAGCTGCCGCCCTCAAGGGTATCATAGCCAGCCTTGACAAATGCGTCACGGTCCCCGCCCTGGCGGATGCTCTCCACCACTTTAGCCGGGAACACGCGTTTGCCGTTGATCACGCCTTCGTTCAGCAACAGCAGACCCATCCGCCCGAGATCGCGCAATCCGGCCGACATACCGCCACCGGCGAAAGGCGTACCGGCAGCATCGACAGAGAAGTAGGCGCTTTGCTCGGCGCCCATCCGGCGCCACAGCATCTCGGACAACGCCTCGTGGTAGCGCATCCCGGTCACGCGTGCGACGATCCAGGCCAGCACATCCGTGTTTATCGTCTTGTAACCAAAGGCCTTACCGTGTTTACCGTCCTGCTTGACGGTCAGTAGATAATCAAGATAGCCGACAGGGCCCTGATAGCTCTTGGGTTTGGGCAGCGGATTACCGGCTGCGGAATAGATCCAGATATCGGCTTTGGGATCATCGTAGTTCTCGTCAAAGACCACGGCGGTCGTCATGTCCATGACCTGTCGCACAGTCGCATTACCGAAAGCCGTTTTGGCCAGTTCGGGAAGATAGTCAATGACTGGCGCGGTGTCATCCAGCCGCCCCTCGGCGATCAGGATCTCTGCCAGCATGCCGACCGTTGATTTGGTCATCGACATGATGGCGTGTTTGCCTTGCTCGGTCAGGCAACCCGAATACCATTCATAGACTACACGGCCCTTGTGAAGAACCAGCATGCCGTCTGTGTAATTGGTGGCAAGCGACGCTTTCCAGGTCATCTCCTGGTCACTGCCCATCGGCGTGAAGGTCAGCGCGTCGATCTCGGCACGGCTATCGGCAAATTCATGATGCGGCACATAATCCAGCGGCACTGGCGCCCCGAGGCCACGACTGACTTCGATGGTTGGAAGCAGATCGCGGATATTACAGACTGTCCAGCGCAATTTTGGAAAGTTGAAGAAGTCGCCCGCGGCGATGGTAATGCGCGCATCCGGGGATGGTGGAACGCCTTGCATCCAACCCATGTTTCTCGGGTCTGAATTTTCAGCTGTCCATTCTCCAGGACCTTCTGCAAGAGCCATGCAATACGCACATAAAACCAGAGCCGAACAGAAAAATGCGATGGTAAAATAATTTCTCATTGTAATCTCCCCCACAATGAAGAACGGACCAAGCTAGGCGGGCTGGTGCTGGTCATTTTCAAGTATCTAGAAACTGATACGCGAACCACAGCCACACCACCCAGACCGCTTGAGCATCTGGTTAGGCTACCTCCGGCTCCTTGGATCGATTGCCAATAGAATCCTTGGCAAGAAGTACCACCAAATTGTTCCAATTACCCCATGTATAATATACAGGGTCCAAACGGATTTGAAGCCAACCGGTTTAGCTAAAAACACCAGCAAAGATACAGGAAAGTCAATCAACCACCAAAAAATCCAATTTAACTGGTGTTGCGCTACCCCTGCTTGCGATTTCATAAAGACTAAGAAGCCTACGAATATAACGATATGAAATATGGCAAACCCCACGCAGTTTTTTTGTACAACATCCATTCGGAGCCTAACGAGGTTAATATACAGAAAACTTTCCGTCTAAAATTTCCATTATACTACCTATAAATATCACTTTTATCGATTTATGCTAAAAGGTTGGGGATACCTATAAGCTTAATTGAATCTGTATTTCCCACCAGATTTTGATCGCGCCCCTATCCTCCTTCTGTGATTTTCATTGTCACGTTCCGCCATTTCACAGAATTGTGCCTGGACTGTAGTTTCGTAATTTCATCAGATTACGGACCTGCACCAGCAGTGTTGGTTTGTTCATAATTCTCCCTCTTTTATCAAAGAAAAAGCCCAACTACCCAAAAAGACATATAAAATTTCCATGATAAATGGATGAAACAATACCCCCACCAGAACCCCCTTAAGTTATCGAATTAAAGATGTTTTAATATTAACATCCTATCGTGCCTAAATAAGGTCCCGAATTTCAATTTTAAACGCACATTTATTTTCGCAAATTAAAATATTGACAGAATCCATTAATTAATGTAAATTAAATTTATATAATTTATCTCAAAGGAGGTTCCCATGAAGCAGTCCCTTATCAAAATGTTGCTCATTGCCTTGAGTCTGACTCTGTTGACCACCCAGTCCTTTGCGCAGGAAGTTAACAAAGGGGAAATCCCGGCCGACCATCTGGCTAAGTCTCTGACAACACTCCCCTGGGGGGTGCAGGTGTGGGATATCGATATAGCCCTGGAAAAACTCGCTAAAGACGATAGCTGCGTTTGGATCGACACACGACCGGAAAGCTTTTTTGAAAAAGGGACATTGAGAAACGCAATCCTAAGCCCTTATGATAAAACCGGCAAAGAGGGCAATATGCTGACTGCAGATGTACTGGCTGAAACGATCAGTCAAGCCGGGAAGACAAAAGATAGCGCAACAGTCGTCTTTTTCTGTCAAGGGCCCAAATGTCACCGTAGCTACAATGCCAGCTATGTTGCCGTAAGCCAGTGGGGGTACGATCCTGCCAGGATTGCGTGGTTCCGCGATGGCTATCCGACGACACTGAAAAAAGTGTCTACAGATGCCAAGCTCAAGCGTCGGGCCAAAAGATACTTGAGTGACGCTGGTGTCGACAGCCTGTAATAGTCTTGATTATCAACCTGAGATCAGCCGATGGATCAACGACTGATTGAGCTGCATTTGTAATTGTGACGCAGATTCACCAGTCAGCGAGGGGCTTTCCCATGAACATTCAACTCAGCTTGCGGATTAAAATCATTGCCCTGTTTATCTCCGGGCTGTTATTTGCCTCTAGCCTAATGGTCATTCTCCACTTCGTCGATCTGCAAAGAAGCCAGCAGGAAACCACATCGGCACTGACACGCGGCAGTCACTTTGCTCTGGATGGCTTACTGAGCAAACAGAATCTGTTGCTGGATAAAATGATCACCGGTCTTCTGAACACAGACGAGCTGACCGATTATCTCAACGATATCTCCAATTCTGAAGCACAAAGAATCCTTGGGGGAATGTTCATCGGCCTTGAAGAGAAAAACGCCAGTCGATTGATCCTTTACGATCAGAATTTTCACGTCCGGATGCAGCTGAAGACCAATGAAATTCCTGAGCGTGCCCCTTTACTCCCGGATGAGCTGAAAGCAGTCGCGCGTAACGCCGCAAAAGATTTCGGGACTCACTTCTATTTCCGCGGCCAGGAAGGGATAGCACAAGCATTCCCGGCGGAGTATTGTGCTCTTACCGTGGTCACCGACCTGGATGATAACGTTATCGGTTATGCCGAAATTTCTCTGGATGCCAAGATTTGGATGGACGCTCTGGCAGAGATTACAGGAAACGATGCGGCCCTGTTCAGCACAGGGGTTGAGCAGTTTAGCTACACAACCCGGGATGATGTATTTCTGCAGGTAACTCCTGAAACAGTTCAAGAGGCCATGAACGATCGGATCATCCTCTCCGACATCGACAATAAGTGGTTTCGCTCAAGCTTGATGCCGCTCAATAGCCATTCAGGTGAGGTGATCAGTTGGCTATTACTGACAAGCGATTATACTGCGCAGATCACTTCCCAGAGGCAGACTCTGATCCTCGGTTTGGCTCTGTTTCTCGTACTTTTCCTGGCAACACTGGGAGTGACAAACCTAGTTCTGAGTCGGGCATTCATTCATCCGTTGAAAAAAACTGTCGAGATGATCCAGGAAATGGGTGCTGGTCACCTGGATAAGCGCTTGAACATGAGCCGAAAAGATGAAATTGGTCAAATGTCCAGAACGATGGACGAATTTGCAGACAGTCTGCAAAATGAGGTTGTTGACGCTCTTCAGAAGCTTGCTGCAGGTGATTTAACCTTCTCCGTAACGCCTCGGGACGATCATGACATAATTCGCGGAGCACTGAAAAAAGTGGGTGAAGACCTTGTCAATCTGATGGCTCAAATCCAAGACGCCTCTGGAAAAGTTTCCTCTGGAAGCCAGGCAATGAGTGCCGTTTCACAGCAACTATCTCAGGGCGCCTCGGAACAGGCCGCCTCGGCTGAAGAGGCATCGGCCTCAATTGAGCAGATGACAGCTAACATCCGACAGAACACAGAGAATTCGTTCCAGACAGAAAAAATCGCCGTTAAGGCGGCAGAAGATGCGGCAGAGGGAGGAAAAGCAGTTCAGGATACAGTCACTGCCATGAAGCAAATCGCGGATAAGATTTCGATTATTGAAGAGATTGCCCGGCAGACCAATCTTCTCGCTCTCAATGCAGCTATTGAAGCAGCTCGCGCAGGTGACCATGGTAAAGGTTTTGCTGTTGTCGCAGCAGAAGTCCGCAAGCTTGCTGAGCGAAGTCAAGTTGCAGCAGGAGAGATTAATGAGTTGTCGACCAGTAGTGTCGAAGTTGCGCAGAAGGCCGGCGAACTACTCTCCGAAATTGTTCCGGGCATCGAAAAGACATCAGAGTTGGTCCAGGAGATAAGTGCCGCGAGCAAAGAGCAGGACTCAGGTGCCGATCAGATCAGGAAGGCAATCCTGCAGCTCGATACAATTATTCAGCAAAACAGCGCGTCTTCTGAAGAAATGGCATCGGCCGCAGAGGGATTGATGAATCAGACAGGTGCGCTTGAAGACATAATATCGCTATTCAAGGTCGATATGAATGCTACCAGGGTGAACGTGACTCCTCTCAAAGCGGTGAGTGATTCGCCGAAAAAATCACCTGAACTGATACCTGAGCAGAACTGGAAGCTGGGTTGAAAAATGTGGCTGTTGACCTGGGTCGATTTTTTGTAGAAGTGCCCAGAAACTGAAGAGCGGGTACGCTGAGAGTGGCGAGCCTCAACTAATGCTGGCCCTTCCGCGTTCCTGTGTCTCGAATGAGGTCAGTTTTGTGACAGTAACGCCACATTAGACCAGGAAGCCCAACTTCACCAAAAAATCAACATTGTTCGCGAAAAGAGCTCTTTCTTTATCCCTTCTAGCTGGAAAACATTCCTGCAAACAGCACATTATTTTAGTAGCACGCCTTCCAGACTCCTTGTATTACGGAAAACTTTCGATGCGGTAAGCAAAAATCAGCCGGATTGGCTATAATTCATATCAGCTCAGTGGAAAGGTCATACAACACAAGGAGGCAACTCTATGAATGATGCAAGCAAGTGCCCGGTCACGGGAAGAACTGGCAAGCAGGTCGCCGGCGGTGGCACCTCGAACCGTGACTGGTGGCCGAACCAGCTGAACCTTAATGTACTTCACCAGCATTCTTCCCTGTCCAATCCGATGGGTGAGGATTTCAACTACGCAGAAGAGTTCAAAAGCCTGGACCTCAATGCGGTAAAGCAGGACCTCTATGCGCTGATGACTGACTCACAGGAGTGGTGGCCGGCCGACTACGGTCACTATGGCGGGTTTTTCATCCGGATGTCATGGCATAGCGCCGGAACATACCGGATGGGTGACGGACGCGGCGGAGGCGGGACAGGAAATCAGCGCTTCGCGCCGCTCAATAGTTGGCCCGACAACGTCAACCTTGACAAAGCACGTCGCTTACTTTGGCCGATCAAACAGAAATACGGCAGGAAAATTTCCTGGGCCGACCTGCTGATCCTTGCCGGCAACTGCGCCCTGGAGTCGATGGGCTTTAAGACCTTCGGTTTCGGCGGCGGGCGTGAGGATATCTGGGAACCAGAAGAGGACATTTACTGGGGCTCGGAAAAAGAATGGCTGGCGACAAGCGACAAGCCTAAAAGCCGCTACACCGGTGATCGCGAGCTCGAAAACCCATTGGCGGCCGTACAGATGGGCTTGATCTACGTGAACCCGGAAGGCCCTGACGGTAATCCGGACCCTGTCGCATCGGGCCATGACGTGCGTGAAACCTTCGCCCGCATGGCGATGGACGACGAAGAGACGGTCGCCCTGGTCGCGGGCGGCCACACCTTCGGCAAATGCCATGGAGCCGGCGATGCAGCACATGTCGGTCCGGACCCGGAAGCCGCAGGGCTAGAGGAACAGGGCCTCGGCTGGAAAAGCAGCTTCGGCAGCGGTAAAGGTGCCGACACGATCAGCAGCGGTATCGAAGGGGCCTGGAAGCCGAACCCGATCAAGTGGGACATGGGCTACCTGAAGGTTCTGTTTAAGTACGAATGGGAGCTGGTAAAGAGTCCGGCCGGGGCGCATCAGTGGCTGGCCAAGGACGTCGAAGACGAAGATATGGTGGTTGATGCGCACGACCCGTCGAAGAAGCACCGGCCGATGATGACCACGGCAGACCTCTCACTGCGTTATGACCCGATCTACGAACCGATCTCACGGCGTTACCTGGCAAACCCAGAGGAGTTTGCCGACGCCTTTGCACGCGCCTGGTTCAAACTGACTCATCGCGACATGGGTCCGCGCTCGCGTTATCTCGGCGCCGAAGTGCCCGGTGAAGAGTTGATCTGGCAGGACCCGGTCCCCGAGGTTACACATGAGTTGATTGACGATCAGGACATCGCTGCACTTAAGAGCATGATCCTCGCTTCGGGGCTGTCTGTGGCTCAACTTGTCTCGTCAGCCTGGGCATCGGCGTCCACCTTCCGGGGTTCTGACAATCGCGGCGGAGCCAACGGAGCGCGCGTCCGTCTCTCCCCGCAGAAGGACTGGGAAGTTAACCAGCCTACACAACTCGCGACTGTGATGAAAATACTTGAAGAGATCCAAAAGAGTTTCAACAATGCACAGTCGGGGGGGAAGATGGTTTCTCTTGCCGATTTGATTGTTCTGGGCGCCTGCGCAGCGATCGAGCAGGCAGCGAAGAATGCCGGTCACGCTGTGACCGTTCCTTTCACGCCGGGCCGCACCGACGCCTCTCAGGAACAAACCGACATTGAATCATTCTCAGTCCTTGAACCGGCTGCAGACGGCTTCCGTAACTACCAGAAAGCCAAATACAGCGTTACGGCAGAGGAACTGCTGATTGATCGAGCACAATTGCTAACCCTTACCGCTCCCGAGATGACGGTCCTGGTTGGCGGCCTGCGCGTCTTGAACGCAAACTTCGGACAGTCCCAACATGGTGTATTCACCAAGCAGCCGGAGACGCTCACCAATGACTTCTTCGTCAACCTGCTCGACATGGGCACAGTCTGGAAGCCCGTTTCAAACGACGGTGACCTGTTCGAGGGACAGGACCGCGTGACGGGCGAAGCGAAGTGGACCGGCACCCGTATAGACCTGGTCTTCGGTTCCAACTCCCAGCTCCGGGCCCTCGCGGAAGTCTACGGTTGTGAAGACTCCAAGGAGAAGTTTCTGCGCGACTTCGTAGCGGAGTGGAACAAGGTGATGAACCTTGATCGCTTCGATCTCGCCTGATTTTCTCAGAAATCTCTTCGGCAGGTTTAGAAGCGTAGGCTATGAACAACATAAAAGCGCGGCGATTCATTACTATCTGAATCGCCGCGCTTTCTTTAACCCTTGCATTTGCACATCTGATTATTCGGGCCGCAGAAATTGATGGCTCAATCGGTGCCCCCCAGAGGTACTCATAGAAAACAGGATATGTGATAGAGTAGATTTCAAACTGAAAATTATTAAAGGGGCAAAATGGCGAAGCTGGGAAGTTCTCATGTCTAGACTGGAAGAACATTATTCCGCAGACGATATCGAGTCTCGAATTCTGGCCGCCATCCGCGCGGCAGGATTAAATCCAGAACAACGACTTTCGCCCGAAGAGTTGGGTGCACTCGACCATTTCCATACGGGCGGACTTCGCGCTTCACGCGAGTTGCTGGAAATCGCGCAGATTCAGGCCGATGATAAGGTTCTCGATATTGGGGCTGGGCTGGCCGGTTCCGCCCGGTTGATCGCTTCGGCGATAGGCTGCCGTATCGACTGCATCGAAATGTCTAACGACTACTGCACTGGCGCAGCACTGCTGAATCGGCTGACCGGCCTTGAGAACCGAATCAAAATACACCAGGGCAGTGCTCTCGACCTCCCCTTTCCAGAAAATTCATTTGATGTAGTCTGGATGCAAAACGTCGGCATGAACATCGCTGACAAGCGAAAACTCTACGGAGAGATTTTCCGGGTCCTCAAACCAGGCGGGCGTTACGCTTTCCAGGAGATGGCCGCCGGCAAAGTTACCACGTCCTATTTTCCCCTGCCTTGGGCCAGCAACGCTGCCCACAACTACCTTATCTCAGCCGAAGAGATGCGCTCGGTCCTCAGTGAATGTGGGTTCATCGTCGAACTGTTCGAGGATACCAGCGATTCCCATTTGAGCAGCACTCTCGCAAATGCCACACCCGCCGCACCGGGACAGTTGGGTTTGGCAGTCTTCGTCGACAACCTCGCCCTAAAGGCCAAGAATGCGCGGCGCAGTCTTGAGGAGGGTCAAGTCCGGCTGGTCAGAGGTAACTTCCGGGTGAAATGAGAGGCTACACGTCAGGTACCGCCAATACGTGGTCACATCGTAGCCACGAGAATTGACTGTAATTCAATCGCATCGACGACAACGGCAGGGAACGAAACGCCAGCGGCCCGCTTCGCGCAAGATTTGTCCGTCTGTAGATGCGAAACGTTGGCTGTGGAGAAAAACATTCCAATCGTTCACCAGCGTCGGAAACTTGACTCAGATCACAGAGGGTATCGAACATTAATTCGCATTGACATGAGTAAAATCTTTAGCTTAATGAAGAAGTAAGGACAACCCCGGCTCTCATGAAAAAGCTCGCTCTCGAGGGGGAATTTATCTTCCTAGGAGCAGACAAATGAAGTGGTGCTTTATTGGGTTGCTACTATGCCTTTCTTCATCCCCCTCCTGGGCGACTGAACTAACGTTCCGTTTTGGACAAGGTGGAATGCTCGAGCAGCGGGCTCCCGACAACAGCATCGGGGGCGGTCAGATTGCCGCGAATATTCTTCTTGATGATTTGCCTCTCGGCTTCTCCGTTGCAAACGAGAGCTACACGAAGAGTCGAGACCCTACGGAGAGATACGAGATCGACAATCTCCTGATTGCGAGCGCCTACTACGTCCAACCGGTTGAGACACGAGTCACGAGGAATCTTTTTCTCGGCGCAGGCATCGGCCGTCTTAAAATCCCACAGGGTGAAACCGCCCCGGCCTATCAATTTTAAGCTCTTGTCGATACCCAGTTGGCGTGGAGAATTAGCGGCTACTTTGAAACCAAATACCTATATTCCAATCATGGTCCGGTAGACTTCAATGATTTTGGATTCGTCATTGGGATTACGGTTCGAGCCGCCTCTTGGTAGAGCTACGTTCCGGATAAATACAACCATCAGAATGAAGAGCCGGGCTGAGTGAGGAATTCCCTCTCCTCTGCGGTCGAGCTACGCCCGAGGATAGAGTTGCGATGCGGGAAACGGCCGAAGCGGACGATGATATCTCGATGACGCACGGCGTAATCATGAAATCCGGCAAAGGTTTTGCGCCACCCTTGCGGGACAGTGTCCATCAGTTCAGCAAACAACGTCACTGAACGATGCTGCAGCGCTTCATCCTCAGCATGCTCGAGCGGCAGATAGAAAAAGACCCGCTCGATCGGGCGCAGCTGCTGGTCGTCCCCCACCTTGAGACCTTCGAGTGCTAGCTGCAGGGCCAGCGGATCACTGGCAAAGCACTCCGGCTGACCACGATAGATATTACGGGTGAACTGGTCGAGCAGGATGATCAGCGCCAGGCGGTCATGCCCTGAGTGAAGCTGCGATTCAAATGATCCATCGGCCGCCTGACGGACCAGGTCAGCAAAGCGAACGTCTATATCCCGGTCAGTCGCGGCACTCTTGCCGAACCAGAGAGACCCCTTTTCGGCGGCGACGTCCGCATCATCAGTCGCGCTACCGAACCAGAAGCTCAACACCTCATCTAAACGATCCATCTCTTCCTTTCTGTCCGATCCCGTTCAGGTCCGCAAGGCAACCCCTTTGATTACCGGGCTGACAAACCCCGGAGCGCCGGACATCAAATCCTGCTCCAGCTCAAGTTTAAAACCAGCGCTCTGCAGCAGTTGGGCTGTCGGCCGGGTCAGATGGCAGTTTCCTGCCAACCACTTCCAGGCAGGTTCCAGGCACGCCTGCAGTCGCTGCAGGGCGGGGTCCTCCGCGCCGACGTGTTCCAGCAGGACCAGAGATCCTCCCGGTCGCAGCAGGCGCCTTATCTCCGCCAAAGTCTGCTCGACGTCGGCGACCGAGCAGAGCACCAGGGTCGATACGACGTGATCAAATCCCGAATCAGGCAGATCGAGCCGCTCAGAATGGCCGCTCAGGACTTCCACCTGATGTGCCTGCGCGGACGATACCCGTTGCTCCAGTCTGCGGCGCATGTGTGGGTCGGGTTCAGAGAGAACCAAGCGGCTCAATTGGGGAGGATAGTACTGGAGATTGATGCCTGTACCGGAACCGATCTCGAGCACTTCACCACGCAGGGGGGCCAGCAACTCCTTGCGCCATCGGGACAAGCAGAGACGCTCGGTCCTGCGCATCATCCGGTCGTAGAGGGCCGCCTGCAGCATGGCTCGCAGATTTTTCACTCGTGCATTACCCCGTTACGCTATTCATCCAAGTACAAATTGTTCGCCAGCCTGCATCAACCTGTCAAGCTCCGCAGCACTACCCGCTTCACCATACAGGCGCACCACCGGCTCGGTACCGGACTTGCGGAACAGCATCCAGCTGCCATCTTCGAACAGGTACTTGCTGCCGTCGATCCGGATGATCTCCTTGATCCGACGACCGCCGATGGTTTCCGGGGGGTTCTGCAGCTTTTCCTGCAGAGAGTCTTCCAGTCCGGACGCCAACTTCAGGTTGACCCGTCTGGTATAAAACTCGCCGACCCTCTGGTAGAGATCGGTCAGTAGCTGCTGAAGGCTGCGTCCTTCCACCGCGACCATCTCTGCAACCAGCAGACACGCCAGAATACCATCCTTCTCCGGAACATGACCACGAATCGAAAGTCCGGCACTCTCCTCGCCGCCGATCAGAATGCGGTCTTCACTGATATATTCGCCGATGTACTTGAATCCGACCGGGGTTTCCAGCAATTTGACCCCATGGTATGCCGCCACCGCATCAACCAGGTGGGACGTCGCCACGCTGCGGGACGCATCCCCACGCAGCCCCTTGCGGCGGATCAGGTAGTCGAGCAGCAGCGCCAGAATATAATTCGGTTCAATATAGCTGCCGTCCCCATCGACTATGCCGTATCGGTCCGCATCCCCGTCAGTCGCCAGACCGAGCGTGATCTGCGGGTCAGATTGCACCAGCTCGATGAAGTCGGGGATATAGGCGGCCGCCGGCTCTGGAGGTTTACCGCCGAAATAGGGATCAAGATGGTCATTCATGCAGACAATGTCGATACCGGCCTCGGTCAGCAGGGTATCGAGATAACCACGGCCGGAACCATAGAGAGGATTCACCGCGATCTTCATTGTGGAGCGTTTGATCGCGGCAAAATCGATCAGCCTGCGCAGGGTCTCGAAATAGGCCGGACGCGGGTCAATGATTTCATAGAGGCCGGCCCTCTCTGCCTCGTCAAGGAACATCTCCTTGTAGCAGACTTCGCCCATCAGCGCATTGGCCCGTCGTTCGATATCACCGGTGGTCTCGGGCAGGGCCGGACCACCCCAGGCCGGAGAGAACTTGATCCCGTTATAGTCATAGGGATTATGACTGGCGGTGAAGTTGATCGCTCCGGAAGCCTTGCGTCTGAGCAGTTCATGGGCTATGACCGGGGTCGGCGTATCCCGCTCGCAGAGAAACGATTTGATTCCGGCCCCGGCCAGGACCCGGACTGTTTCGCGGGCAAAATCCCGTCCCATGAAACGGGCGTCGCAACCGACCACCAGGCCATTGTCGGCCAATCCCTCGGAGCGCAGATGATCAGCGATCGCCTGGGTGACGATCCGTACATTCTCCAGAGTGAAATCATCGCCGAGAATTCCCCGCCAGCCGGAGGTGCCGAATTTAATTCTGTTCATATTCAATCCCCTGTCTAGAGTTCAAGTAATTTCACGATGCCGTGGTACCCGAAATAACCGCCGAAGCCAAGTAGAAATAAAGCACAGCCGCCGATCAGCAGGCGATAGGGTCGATCTGCCAGCAGATGCCGGCCTCGACTGACCGCGTAGGCGATTAAAATATACCACGCCAGATCGGCAAGAATGTGAAAGAGATAAAAGGTGAGCCCCCCCGCCCAGCCCTGGGCGCTGGTTACGGTCAGGTAACCGATACCGATCGTTGCCCACCAGAGAGTAAAATATGGATTGGCCAGACTGATCAGCCCACCGGCCAGGACCGGCGACAGTCCCTGTTCCGGCTCCCGTTGCTCAAGATCGAGCGAAAGGGATGGCAGACTGCGCAGCATGCCACCGCCCATCCAGAAGAGCATCGCCCCGCCGACCAGAGCAATCACTCCGAAGATCTCCGGGCGCTGAACCAGATCAGCGAGGCCGATCAGCAGCAACACCACCAGAACACCTTCGACCAGCCCATGACCGAGGATCAGCAGAGGGCCCGCGCGCACCCCCCGCCGGGCGGACTCACTGATGGTAAGGGTCAACAGCGGCCCCGGCATCATCGCCCCGGACAAGCCGAGCATAAAGGATGTTGCCGCTATGACCGGCAGGGTCATTGCTCCTCCCCTCCCTCCAGTTGTGGCGCGGTATAATCCTCAATGCCATCTACATAAGGGCAGTCCGCCGGCAGAAACCCGGCTGCCACCACCTGCGGGGTTAGCTGTACACAGTCGGGCCGGACTTCGCTTCTGCACTCGTACACCTTGCAGAGACGTGAGTTCGGGTCAAATTGATCGCAAGGCACCCCGGTATAGTAAATGGTCCCGCTGTCATCGATCTTTTCATAACAGCAGCGCCCGCAGCGGGCACAGATTGCTTCCCACTCCGGCCCGGCGAGACCGGCCAGTTTTTTCAGTCGCTTATCTCCCATAGCCCGTTACCCTATCCAAACCGCTGCGACTGGTCAATTTTCAACTGCATCAGCAGTTATTTTTTTATCTGATCAGTGTCCAAATAACCATTGACTCGTAAACGGATATTAGCTAATAGTACGTGTTCTGAATCTAGAACCAAGCACACGCAAGGAGGCTTATAAGATGCAGTGCCAAACCGTACTCCCCGGTACCGAGTGTACCTTCTGGAAAAAAACTGGCTGCAGTGCCGAAAACGGCAGCTGTAAGGTTGTTGTAGAAGAATGCGAGGGCTGCGATCGCATTGCCGAAGGGACCATCGGCAAGGTCTGCACCGCCTACCCCGATCCGGCTGCGAAATGGGTCAACGGATTATGCAACTTCGCCACCCACCGCAAAGTCGATGTCAAGATCGATGATGTCCGAGTCAACCCGCTGAAAGCGGCCAAGCGCGCGTCCAAGCGCTAGATTATCGCCAGGATCAGAAGAAAGGGCAGACGGAAATTCCGTCTGCCCTTTCTTTATTCGCGCCATTCTGCGTCAAGTACCAATCCGCTACGCTCAAAGAACCTCGCCATGTTTATATTCATTCAGCAATCATCTCAAACATTAAACAGGAAATGGCAGATATCACCATCTTCGATAATGTAATCCTTGCCGTTGAGCTGCATCTTACCTGACTGTTTGACGGCCTGCTCCGAACCAGATGCCATCAGGTCGTCAAACTTCATGACCTCGACCCGGATGAAGCCACGTTCGATGTCACTGTGAATCTTGCCCCCTGCCACCGGTGCACTTGACCCCTTGCGAATTGTCCAAGCCCGACACTCATCCTCCCCCGAGGTGTAAAAACTCATCAGACCCAAGGCGTCATACAGGGCCGCGTTGATCCGTTCAAGGCTCGGCTGGGTAATTCCCAGTGCCTCCATGAATTCCGCTCGATCTTCACTTTCCATGGCAGCAATCTCGCTTTCAATTGCGCACGAGAGACTGAACACATCAGGACCGAAATCCTTTCCGATATCATCCTCGGAAACGTTGTAGGCATACAGAATCGGGGTGCGGGTCACCAGGTCGAGACTTTTAATCGCCTGCTCTTCGTGAGGTTCCAGCTGTACCGTACTCAGCGGCTTTTCTTCTTCAAGAGCGGCATTAAAACGGTTGAGAATCTTCTCTTCCAGAACCTGGGCGGAGGTCTGCCCCCCCTTTTTCTCTCTGGCAATCCGTTGCAGGCGCGTCTCCACCAGCTGCATGTCAGCCAGCAGCAGTTCCGCATCGATCATCGCCCGATCGCGCTCCGGATCCACCGAGCCTGCCGGGTGAAACACCTCCGGAGAGTCAAAAGCACGGATCAGCAGGCAGAGCAGATCACAACGCCGCGCAGGGTCCATCCACTGTCGTGAGGTACTCCCCTCGGCAATGTCGGGGCAGAGCACGAACTGGTTCTCGGCATAAGTGGTTTTCTTCGGCTGATAGAGATTACTCAGAGCATCCACCCGACTGTCGTGGATCTGGGCGATCCCTTCCACCGCCTCGTCAGGTTTCCGGGTGGGGGGAACCGGGCGCCCGGTCAGCAGGGTGAACAGGGTTTTCTTGCCGGTCTGACTCAGCCCCAAGATGGCAATTTTCATAACAAATTCCTTTCCAAAGAACGTCGATTTTACCTCAGATTGTTCACAGTATACTATCAAGGAATACCTGTTGCTAAGGGAATCTTACCCCTCCAGGAATCAGCACTGACTGCAGGGTCATGGAGATGTTATAATGCCACTCAACAACAACTGACGACCCCGGAGGCCATATGCCTGAATCCCAGAAGACCGAATGTAAAGACCCCGCAGGACACTGGAAACATCTCTGCCAATTGAGAAGAGAGGGCAAGGAGGAGGAATTTAAAGACCTGATGCAAGACCCGGGTCATATCTGCCTTAATTGTAACGCTGTCGCCAGATATGCAAAAAATCTCTGCAACCCAAGTCCCATTGCCAAGGTATAGATTTTTTTGCAAAGTGCTGGCCGAACAGTGAGCGGTCCCTGCCTAATTTTGCAAGGCATGACGCCAAGGGACTGATCCAGAAAATAATTTACTGGACGAAATCGCCTCGCCAGCTTATCTTTCAGAAATGCAGATGCTATCACTATTTAGCTACCAACCCGGCGTAAGCCTGCGCAAAGAAGAAGCTCTGCGGATGAGCTCCGAGGGCTGCACTCTGGCTGAAATACGCCTGAAGCTGAGACTCAGCCACAAAACCCTGACGGCATGGCTGAAGCCTGGATTGCCCGCCGGGGATCCAGACCTCGACCAACTTTCCCTGGTTGACGGTTTGACCGAGAGGGAACGGCGCAAATAACGACTGAAGAGGAATTACTTCCCCTTCGTAAATTCTGACAAAAACAGCGACCCGGAACAAATGGCCGGGTCGCTGTTTTTATTCTCTGTATCAAACCCTGCCGGCTACATGTTGCGGCGATACTGGCCACCGACCTCATAGAGCGCCGCGGTAATCTGCCCGAGGGACGCAACCTTGACCGTTTCCAGCAACTCGGCAAACAGATTGCCGCCACTTTCGGCAACCCCTTGCAAGCGCTTGAGGGCTTCGGAGGCGGCATCGGCGTGCTCCGCCTGAAAAGCTCTCAGGTTAATGATCTGGTGGTGCTTTTCTTCTTCGGTTGAGCGCGCCAGTTCTCCGGGAATGGCGTATCCTTCCTCGTCGGCGCGCGGGTTCAGATAGGTGTTGACGCCGATGATCGGCAGCTCGCCTGTGTGCTTCTGGTGTTCGTAGAGCATCGACTCATCCTGGATCCTGCTACGCTGATACTGGGTCTCCATCGCTCCGAGCACACCGCCACGCTGGCTGATCCGCTCAAACTCGTGCAGCACAGCTTCTTCGACCAGGTCGGTCAACTCATCGATAACAAAGGAACCCTGCAGCGGGTTCTCGTTTTTTGCCAGACCGAACTCCTTGTTGATGATCATCTGGATTGCCATCGCCCGCCGGACCGATTCTTCGGTCGGGGTGGTGATGGCTTCGTCGTAGGCGTTGGTATGCAGCGAATTACAGTTGTCGTAGATCGCCAGCAACGCCTGCAGGGTTGTACGGATGTCGTTGAAGGCCATCTCCTGGGCGTGGAGTGAACGACCCGAAGTCTGGATGTGGTATTTAAGCATCTGACTCTTTTTGTTTGCACCGTAGCGGTCGCGCAGCACCACTGCCCAGATTCTCCGTGCGACCCGCCCGATGACCGAGTATTCGGGATCGAGCCCGTTGCTGAAAAAGAAGGAGAGGTTGCCGGCAAAATCATCGATGTGCATTCCGCGCGCCAGATAATACTCGACAAAGGTGAAGCCGTTGGACAGGGTGAAGGCCAGCTGACTTATCGGGTTGGCGCCCGCCTCGGCGATATGGTAACCACTGATCGACACCGAGTAATAGTTCCGCACCTGCTTATCGATGAAATACTGCTGGATATCCCCCATCACCCGCAGAGCAAACTCGGTGGAGAAGATACAGGTGTTCTGCCCCTGATCCTCCTTGAGGATGTCGGCCTGTACCGTGCCACGTACCGTCTGCAGGGTACAACTTTTAATCTCGTTCCGCTCTTCGGCTGAAGGTTCCCGCCCCTGCTCCTGGCGGAATTTTTCCAGTTGCTGGCGGATTGCGGTGTTCATGAACATCGCCAGCAGCATCGGTGCGGGACCGTTGATGGTCAGGGAAACACTGGTCAGGGGATCGCACAGGTCGAAGCCGGCGAACAGCTTATCCATGTCGTTCTGGGTACAGATCGACACACCGCTCATACCGACCTTGCCGTAGATATCGGGCCTTTCGTCCGGATCCTCACCATAGAGGGTCACGCTGTCGAAGGCTGTCGAGAGCCGCTTGGCGTCATCATCCTTGGTCAGATAGTGGAAGCGTCGATTGGTTCGTTCCGGGGTCCCTTCGCCGGCGAACTGTCGCTTGGGGTCTTCGGCAGTCCGCTTGAAGGGAAACAGGCCTGCGGTATAGGGGAAAAACCCCGGAGCGTTCTCTTTCATGCACCAGCGGATAATTTCGCCATAGTCGGCATAATCCGGCAGACAGACCTTAGGGATACGTGTGCCGGAGATGGTCGTCGTGAAGAGCTGGGTGCGGATCTCTTTGTCACGCACCCTGGTGACCATCACATCATCACGATAGGCCTTTTTCAGCTCGGGCCACTTCTCCAGCAGCAGTCGATTCTCCTCGCTCAACCGCCCCTCTGCCGCTTCGATCAGCAGATCAAGTTCCGCGACCCGGCAATCACATTTGTCGGCCAGCAGCTGCTTGGTCCCCCTGAGCTGAAACAACTGGCGAGCGGCCTGGGACTGATCATCGATCTGCCTGCTGTAGGCTCTCGCAGCATGGGCGATCTCGGCCAGGTAACTGGCCTGTTCGGGGGGAATGATCAGTTGTGCGAGGCTCTCCCCTTCACCTACGTCCAGACGTGATTGCCAGCCGAGGTGACATTTCGTGTTGAGTTTTTCGATCAGGGCGCGGTACAGCCGGTTTACGCCGATATCGTTAAACTGGCTGGCGATGGTCCCGTAGACCGGCAGATCAGCGTCATCCGCAGCGAACAACTTGCGATTACGCCGGTACTGTTTACGGACATTGCGCAGCGCATCCTCGGAACCCCGCTTCTCCATTTTGTTCAGGGCGATCAGATCAGCGAAATCGAGCATGTCGATCTTCTCCAGCTGGGTCGGAGCTCCGAATTCGCTGGTCATGACATAGAGCGAAAGATCGCAGATGTCGACGATTCCGGCATCCCCCTGACCGATTCCGCTGGTCTCGACGATGATCAGGTCATAAGCGGCGGCCTTCAGAACATTGAGGGCTTCACGGATCGCGGCGGAAAGTTCACTGCGCGAATCGCGGGTGGCAAGAGAACGCATGAAAACGCGCGGAGTGTCAATCGCGTTCATCCGGATGCGATCGCCGAGCAAGGCCCCGCCGGTCCGCTTGCGGGTGGGGTCAACGGAGAGAATCGCGACCGCCTTCTCTTCGAAATCACGCAGAAATCGCCGCACCAGTTCATCCGTCAAAGAACTTTTCCCGGCTCCACCGGTTCCGGTGATTCCCAACACCGGCACAGGTTGAGCCATGGCATCAAGCCTCTCATGAACTGCCTGCAGTTGACCGTTTTCGCCCTGCACGGTCTGTTCGGCTGCGGTGATAAGACGCGCTACCGCCTGAGGGTCTCGCTGCGAAAGCCTTTCAAGATCAGCTGCAATGTGCTGCGGTGGCGGAAAATCACACTGTTGCAGCTTGAAGTTAATCATCCCCTGCAGGCCCATGCGGCGGCCATCTTCCGGAGAAAAGATCTTGCAGATGCCATAAGCTTCCAGTTCGCTGATCTCTTCCGGCAAAATGACTCCGCCGCCACCGCCGAAAATCTTCACATGTCCGGCCCCCTGTTCCTGAAGGAGGTCGTACATGAACTTGAAGAACTCCATGTGGCCGCCCTGGTAGGAGCTGACCGCGATCCCCTGTGCATCTTCCTGCATGGCTGCGTCGATGATTTCATGCACCGAACGGTTATGCCCGAGGTGCACGACCTCGGCGCCGGAATCCTGCATAAGCCGACGCATAATATTGATCGATACATCATGGCCATCATAAAGGCTTGTGGCCATGACAAAACGGACCGGGTTCTTGATCGGATAAATCTCAGGCTGCATGCTTGTCTCCTCTTCTGGCAACAGGCAGAGTTGTGCTAGGCAATCCCCCCTCACTTAAAAAACATTGTTTTAGCAACAGTTGTGCCAGCCCTGAAAGGCCCGAAAGCTGGCTGACCTGTCTGCTGCCTATCTCCTGAGCTGATATATATCGGCGACACAGTGTAAACGTCGGTTAACAGCCAGGCCGAAACTCAGTAAATCTGCAGCTTAGACCCTTGCAGGCGACGACGTGAATAACCTGGCTGAGATAAAAACCTCCCTATTTGGTTTATGCACGTCAAACATAATGTTTGCAGGTTCAATATAACGGTGTTATTATTTTCATCAGTCGAGAACCTTTTCGTGCTAAGTACAGGGAACAACTCAACAGTGGGGAAAATAATGAAGATCAGCGAACAGATAAAAGCTGCGGGGTTCTGTCTTGACAGCATCAACAACAGCAGCGACTGCCTGCTGCTCAGTTTCGATCAGGAATACAGGATCACCGGCTGCAACGAGGAAAGCTATCGGCTGCTCAAACTGCGCCCTGAACAGCTGCTCGGGCAGAAACTGAACCAGCCGCTTAAGCTCGGCTACCTGCAGACCCTGATCATGCAGAACTACTGTTTCAAGGGACAACCGCTGCTGATTGATGGCCGGCAGCACTTCTGCGACTTTTCACCACTGGAACAGAATAATTTAAGCACCGGTGGCCTCCTCGCTGTCTACCGCGAAGAACAGCGTGCAACCCGCACTCCAGACCTGCCCGACCTGCTCAGCACCCTGAAACAGCATAGTTTCTTCCATGACGACAGCCTGATCCTGGTCAACCCTGAGGGGATCATTACCCTGATAAACCAGTCATTCGCTGACCCCCTCGGCATACGCGCAATCCAGATGATCGGCAAGCATGTGCTCCAGGCATATCCCAACTCCAGCCCCTCCCGGCTGCCGGTGGTGATGGAGACCGGCCAGTCGGAAGAGGCCGAACCACACATGCTCAACGGACATAATGCCGTGGTCAGCCGCTACCCGCTCCTCAAAGACGGAAAGATGATCGGAGCGCTTGGCAAGATCCTGTTTCATGACATCCGCGAACTGACCAGGCTGACGGACAAGTTCCACGCCTTCATCAACCAGCCAGAGAAAATGAAGAAACCTGCCCAGCACGGCGGTCATCACTTCAAGTACGACTGCAACAGCATCATCGGCCAGAGTCCGGTAATGAAAGACCTGAAAGGCAAGCTGCTACGCATCGCCCAGCGGCCCTCGAATGTGCTCCTCACCGGTGAGAGCGGAACCGGCAAGGAACTGTTCGCCCATGCCATCCATGCCGCCAGTAAACGTCGCCACGCGCCTTTCGTGCGGGTCAACTGCGCTGCCATCCCGGAACAGTTGATGGAAGCTGAACTGTTCGGCTATGTCGACGGAGCATTCACCGGAGCGCGCAGGGGTGGCCAGACCGGCAAGTTCGAGCAGGCCCACAGCGGCACCATTTTCCTTGATGAAATCAGCGAGATGCCACCCCACATGCAGGCCAAGATGCTCCGCGTTCTACAGGAAAAAGAGGTCACCCCCCTGGGCAGTACCCAGACCAGAAAACTGGATATCCGGGTCATCGCCGCGACCAACGTTACCCTCGAACAGCAGGTTGCCGAAGGCAAGTTCCGCACAGACCTCTACTATCGCCTCAACGTTATTGCCCTGGAAATTCCCCCGCTGCGCGATCGCCGCGAGGACATCTACTTTATTACCAAGCATCTGATCGACAACTTCAACGGTGAGTTCGATTTGAACATCCAGGGTCTTACCGATGACGCCTGGAAAATACTCAAAAGTTATAACTATCCTGGGAATATCCGTGAACTACGCAACGCCGTGGAAAGCGCGTTCAACATGGCCAACGGCCCGTTGCTCGATGCGGCCGACCTGCCCCAACATATCCGGCTGAAATTCGGCGTTCAGGCAACTTGCTCACCGCAGGTCCCCCCCTCCAAGGAGTTTTTTTCCTGCATCGGCCAGAAGCCACTTCAGGAAATCATGGAAGAGCTTGAACAGCACCTGCTCGAAGCAACCCTTGACAAGACCGGAGGAAACAAAATGAGCGCCGCCAACCTGCTCGGTATCTCCCGGCCCGGACTCTATAAAAAGTTGAATAAGTTTAACCTCAACTGATATCGCCTTTCGGTAACATCTGTGTTAACCGGGATGACACCTGAACATTCTTCAGCAGACGAACAAAACACTCGGCTAAGTTATTTTTCCTCGTGATTTAAGAAACATAGGAAGATTTTACAAAATATGCGCAAATAAAACATTGTTTGGTATCAGCCTTGCAGTAATTGAGAACGAACAGTCCACACAGCTCACTGCGAGGAAAGCAAAGGAGACAGCCCATGCCCGACCCCGCCTTGCTCCTGGAGGTTAATGATATATCGCTGTCATTCGGTGGCGTTCATGCCCTTACCGATGTCAGCTTCAGTGTCAGGAAGGGAGAGATTTTTTCCATCATCGGGCCTAATGGTGCCGGGAAAACCTCGATGCTCAACTGCATTTCCGGCCGCTACCAACCGAACAAGGGCTCTATTACGTTTCAACAACAGGAGATGATCGGCCTGCGTCCCAATGACCGCTGCAATCTCGGCATCGGCCGGACCTTCCAGAATCTTGCTCTGTTCAATCACATGTCGGTCCTCGACAACATCATGGTCGGTCGTCACCACTTGCTCAGGAATAACTTCCTCAACGGATCCATCTACTGGTTGCTTGGAGCTCGCAAAGAAGAGCTGACCCACCGCGCCGAGGTCGAGGACATCATCGACTTTCTCGAGATCGCTCATATCCGCAAAGCGATTGCCGGAACCCTTTCCTATGGTCTGCGCAAGCGGGTTGAGCTGGCCCGGGCAGTCGCCCTGCGACCCGACCTGATCCTGCTGGACGAACCGATGGCAGGGATGAATCTTGAAGAGAAAGAGGATATGGCACGCTATGTCATCGACCTGAACGAAGAATGGGGAATGACGGTGGTCATGATCGAACACGATATGGGTGTGGTGATGGACATCTCCCACCGGGTCATGGTGCTCGACTTCGGCCGAAAGATTGCCGAGGGACTACCGGACGAAGTGATGGCCAATCCGCGGGTCAGAACCGCCTATCTGGGAGAGGATGACGGACCTTCCACTACGTCCGCAGCTGCAGGGGAGGTCGCCTGATGCAAGCCGAATATGCCGACATCACCCGCTACAACACATTCCCGAAACTACTCGACTACAACGCGATGAACTGGCCGGATGAAATCGCCATGCGTGAAAAGGAGTTTGGCATCTGGAATCCCTATAGCTGGGCAGACTATCGCAAGATGGTGAAAAATTTCGCCCTCGGCATGTACCGACTGGGGATCGGTGCTCAGGATGCCGTTGGGATCATTGGTGACAACCGTCCCGAGTGGGTCGCCAGTGAAATAGCCGCCCATGCATTGCGGGCGATGATCTTCGGCATCTATCAGGATTCGCTCAATGAAGAGGTCGCCTACCTGATAAATTATGCCGGCGCCAAAATAATCGTCGCCGAGGACGAGGAGCAGGTCGACAAAGTCCTGGACATCACCGAGCAGTGCCCCTGTGTAGAGCATATCGTCTATTGTGACCCGCGCGGCATGCGCAAGTACGATGACCCACGCCTGATCAGTCACCTCGACCTGATGCAGCACGGTGAACAGCTCGACGCGGAGCAGCCACAGCTTTATGAACAGCTGTTGGCCGCGGGGCAACCGGAGGATGTCGCCATTCTCTGCCCGACATCAGGGACGACGTCCAATCCGAAACTGGCCATGCTGCAGGCCGGGCCGATGCTCGAGCACAGCCTCGCCTATCTGCACGCCGACCCCAAGCTGCCGAGTGACAACTATGTTTCGGTCCTGCCACTCCCCTGGATCATGGAACAGGTTTATGCGGTTTCTCAGGCTTTGATCAGCCGCCAGATCGTCAATTTCGTTGAAGAGCCGGAAACCATGATGGAGGACCTGCGGGAGATAGGTCCCAATTTCGTCCTGCTCGCTCCACGTGTCTGGGAATCTGTTGCCGCCGATGTTAAGGCAAAGATGATGGATGCCACCCGCTTCAAACAGAAAATGTTCCAGATCGGCATGAACCTGGCGGAAAAGGCCGCCAGCAAGGGTCAGGCCCAATCCAAGCTGGCTTACTGGCTGCTGTTTCGCCCCCTCAAGGACCGGCTCGGTTTCTCCTACCTGCGGTCCGCGGCAACCGGTGGCGCTGCCCTCGGTCCGGACACCTTCAAGTTCTTTCTGGCCATGGGGGTACCGTTGCGCCAGCTCTATGGTCAGACTGAAATGGGCGGAGCCTACACGATTCATCAGTCCGACGACGTGGATTTCGATAGCGTCGGCATTCCGTTCGAAAACGCCGAAGTGCGCATCGACAATCCGGACGGCAACGGGGTCGGCGAAGTCATCGCCAAATCGCGGGGGATGTTTCTCGGCTATTTCAAAAACGAGCAGGCGACCGCCGAGGCTCTTGAAGATGGCTGGATGCATACCGGCGACGCCGGCTATTTCAAACCCGAGAACGGCCATCTGGTGGTCATCGACCGGATCTCCGATCTGGCCGAGACCTCAACGCAATCACGTTTTTCTCCTCAGTTCATCGAGAACAAGCTGAAATTTTCCCCCTTCATTGCCGAGGCGGTTGTTCAGGGGGACGCGCGCCCCTACTTGGCGGCGATTATCTGCATCCGCTTCGAGATTGTCGCCAAATGGGCAGAACAGAGGGGATTGGCGTTTACCAACTACATCAACCTTTCCGCCCAGCCAAAGATCTACGACCTGGTGCAGAAAGAGGTCGAGCAGGTCAACGCCACTCTGCCGGACGCCCAGAGGATTCGCAAATTCCTCCTGCTCTATAAGCAACTTGATGCCGACGACGGCGAACTGACCCGCACCCGCAAGGTTCGTCGCGGGGTGATCAAGGAGAAATACGCCGAGATCATCGATGCGATCTATTCGGACCAGGAACTGGTCCACATCGACACGGTCATCACCTTCCAGGACGGAAACAAATCCCGGGTTCAGACCGACGTCAGGGTTGTCGATCTGCAGGCCGACAAGCCCAACGACACTGGCGCGACTGAACCATTGCAGTCGGCGATCTGACAGGAGGCAACAGATGAACTTTGAACTGCTGACCCAGCTGGTGGTCAACGGATTGATCGTCGGCACCCTCTACGGGGTGGTCGCCATGTGTTTTGTCCTGATCTACAAATCGACCAGGGTCGTCAATTTTGCCCAGGGTGAGTTTCTGCTGATCGGCGCCTGGACCTGCTGGGCGCTGCTGGTCAAGTTCGAATTGCCCTTCTATCTCGGCTTTCCGATCACCCTGGCATTCATGCTGGTCTTCGGCATCCTTTTGCAGGTGCTGGTGCTGCGACCGATGATCGGTGAACCGATCATTTCGGTGATTATGGTCACGATCGGTCTTTCCATGTTCTTCCAGGCGCTGATCGCCTGGATTTTCGGGGGCTATACCAAGGCGTTCCCGACGGTCTTTGAAACAGAGTCGGTGAACATAGCCGGGTTGCAGATCGAGTCCGCATATATCATGAGTATGGTGGTTTCGCTGGTCATCATGGTCGGCTTCTATATCTTTTTCAAACACTCGCGATTCGGGCTGGCAATGCGCGCGACCGCCTTTAACCAGCAGATCGCCCAAAGCCTGGGTATTTCGGTGAAGCATGTCTTTGCCGCCGCCTGGGCCATTTCCGCGGTCGTCTCCGCACTTGCCGGCGTGGTCATCGGCATGGTCAACGGAGTTTCGTCAGCCCTTTCATTCATCGGCATCAAGGTGTTTCCGGTCGTCATCCTCGGAGGGCTCGACTCGATCATCGGCTCGATCGTCGGCGGGCTGACTATCGGGGTGCTGGAGAATGTCGCCGAGTTTTTCGACAGCCAGTGGCTGCATGTCGGCAATTTGTACAACATTGCGCCCTTTTATGCCCTGGTCATCATTCTGATGATCAAACCCTACGGTCTTTTCGGCACCAAAGACATCGAGAGGATTTAAGCTATGGCCTCTGCCCATTCAAGGATGCGCTGCGGAGAATTCCGCACCAACTACCGGCAGGATACCACTATTTTCCCGACCCCCCTGGCACGTCGGGTCGCAGTCGTATCGGTCCTGCTGCTGATGCTGGTGCCGATGTTCGGCAGTGCCTACCAGCTCAACCTGCTGATCCAGATCGGTTATTACGGAATCGCCGCTCTCGGGCTGAATATCGTCGTCGGTTTTACCGGTCAGATCTCGCTGGGACACGCGGCCTTCTTCGGTCTGGGCGCTTTCTCCTCGGCCTGGATCAACAGCACGACTGGCATCCCGGTCTTCTTCTGCATTCCGCTGGCCGGGCTGATGACCATGGCGGTCGGCCTGCTGGTCGGCATCCCGGCCGGCCGGATCAAAGGTCTCTATCTGGCCATCGCCACGCTGGCCTCGCAATACATCCTGGAGGATTTCTTCGCCCGGGCCGATTGGTTTACCGGCGGGTCAGCAGGCGCCATGGCAAATCCTTTCAGTCTGTTCGGCTACCAGATGAACAGCGATCGTTCCTATTTTTACGTGGTCCTTTTCTATGTGGTGATCATGTATCTGGCTGGCACCAACCTGCTGCGCACCCGGGATGGAAGAGCCTTTGTTGCCGTTCGCGACCATTACCTTTCAGCCGAAATCATGGGGATCAACCTGAACAAGTACCGGATTCTTTCTTTCGGCATCTCTTCATTATATGCCGGCATCGGTGGCGCCCTGTTCGGCCATTACCTCGGTTTCGTCTCCGCCGAAGGGTTTACCATCATGCTGTCGATCCAGTTCCTGGCCATGGTGATCATCGGCGGACTCGGCTCGGTGATGGGTTCCATGCTGGGAACCGTGTTCATGGTCCTGCTCCCCGAAGTCATGGAATTCGGCGTGCACCTGGTTGGCAGCAACAATTCTGCGTTGACCCAGGCCCTGGCCTATATCAAGGAGATGGCCATTGGCCTGGCGATTATCCTGTTTCTTATTTTTGAACCGGACGGGCTTTCCCATCGCTGGAAGATGATAAAGAACTATTGGAAACTCTACCCGTTCTCCTACTGATCCGATCGATTGCCCGGGCAGCGGTTGCCCGGGGTTAGGTATTGTACCACGGGGAGGGACTCCCCACCGGCCTGTAAGGTCATGTCAACGCTCAAGAGGAGGTAATACGTCATGCGCAAATCGCTATTCTGGCTCACCGTAGTACTGGCACTATCGGCTCTTTCGACCACGGCAACTGCAGCTGACTCTATTCCGGTTGGGCATCTAGCCTGCTACACCGGCCCGACCTCCGATGTCGGCGTCCCCTATGGTAACGGAGTCGCCGACGCCATGAACTACATCAACAGCAACGGCGGGGTAAACGGCAAACAATTGGAATACGAGACGGTTGACTACTCCTACAAGGCTCCGCAAGCCATCGCTACCTACAAAAGATGGGTTTCGGACCTCAAGCCGGTCGCTATCCAGGGATGGGGTACTGCTGACACCGAAGCGCTGGTTCAGTTCATTGCCAAAGATAAGATTCCCTACTACTCCGCCTCCTACTCGGGGCACCTGACCGACCCGACCGGAAAATCGCCGAGAACCAAGGCTCCTGCACCCTACAACTTTTTCTACGGCCCGTCTTACTCGGATACCTGTCGCGGTCTGGTCCAGTGGGCCGCTGAAGACTGGAAGTCAAAAGGTGGTAATGGTGCACCCAAATTCATCCACATGGGCGCAAACCATCCCTACCCCAACGCACCCAAGGAAGCCTGTGCCGCCTATGCAGAGGAACTCGGTTTTGAAGTCCTGAACCCGATTGTCTATGATCTCAAGCCGGGTGATGCCAAGGCCCAATGCCTGACGCTCAAGGACTCCGGGGCGAATTATGCCTACATGGGGAACACAGCAGGCTCCAATATCTCGCTTCTCAACTCCTGCGGGACCGTCGGCGCCAAACCTCAATTCCTGGCTAATGTCTGGGGGTGGGACGAAAATTCGATAAAAGCTGCGCAGGAGTCGGGTGATGGCGTTGCCGTACCCCTCGGGGCCCCTTCCTGGAAAGATTCCGCTCCCGGGATGGCCACCGTACGTGCTATCTCCAAAATGTCAGACCCTTCCGGTGAAACCTATCGCAACCTGCACTACATGCGTGGGGTCTGTGCGGTCTTTTTCATGAAGGACGCCATGGAAGTCGCCGACAAGCAGGGTGGCATCACCGGACCGAACATCAAGAACGCCATGGAGCAGATGAAAGAGCATGTTCCCGCCGGGCTTGAAGGGGTCTGTAAAGCCTCGACCTGGACCAGCGAAGATCACCGCGGCACGACCGAGATCTCGGTCTACACGACGAGCTACAATGGCGGCGATTTCAAATTCAACCCACAGTCGACCGTTAACGTGCCTCGGCGCGACGATTGGCTCGGTTGGTAAACTGAGCTTCCGTGCGGGGGTGTTCGCACCCCCGCACAGTTCGATGCTCCGGCTACGTGGTCTGCCGCTGGACCCTGTAGCTGGAATATTGAGCTGACAACCTTCCAGCCCGAGATCGGAGCGTTTCCATGGTAGAACCGGCCATCGCAACTGTAGAAACCCCTGGCGAAAAAGAGATCATCCTCTCTGTGAACAACATCGAGGTGGTCTACGATGAGGTGATCCTGGTGCTGCGCGGGATCAGTCTAGATATCCCGAAAGGAGAGCTGGTCACCCTCCTCGGGCCCAACGGCGCCGGAAAATCAACCACCTTGAAAGCGATCTCCGGGCTACTGAAGACCGAAGATGGCGAAGTCTCCCGCGGCAGCATAACGTTCAACGGCGAGAGCATTGCCAACAGCGCCCCTGATGAAATCGTCCGCAAGGGAATTTTTCAGGTCATGGAAGGCCGACGGATCATTGAAGACATGACAGTCATAGAAAACCTGCGGCTTGGTGCATTCACCCGCAGGGACAAGAAGATCAAGGATGATATCGAAAAGGTTTTCCATTACTTCCCGCGGTTGAAGGAGCGGACCGGAATGGCCGGCTACCTTTCGGGGGGAGAACAACAGATGCTCGCCATCGGCCGGGCTATTATGGCCCGCCCCGAGATGATCCTGCTTGACGAACCGTCCATGGGCCTCTCGCCACTGCTGGTCAAGGAGGTCTTTGAGATCATTCGCAACATTAACCAGGAGCAGGGCATTACCATGCTGCTGGTTGAGCAGAATGCAAACATGGCATTGCACAGCGCTACCTATGGCTACGTCATGGAGTCCGGAAAAATCGTGCTTGATGGCACCGCAGAGGAACTGCTCAACAATGAGGACATGAAGGAATTCTATCTGGCCGGCGGTGACTCGGAACGCAAATCGTTTAAAAATCTCAAATCGTACAAGCGCCGCAAGCGCTGGATGTAAGGGAGGCCTGCAATGCGCGACGATTATTTTGACAGCCTTGAGATCCGCAGCATAAAAGAGCGCGAGATCGAACAGCTGCAGGCATTGGCGGGTCAGGTTGATCACGCGATGGCAACGGCACCTGCCTATGCCAGCCTGCTGAAGGACGTCACTGGGCCGGTCAACAGTCGCGAACGGCTAGCCCGGTTGCCGTTGACCCGCAAGAGCGAACTCACAGCCTCGCAGCAGAAGAAGTTACCCTTTGGTGGTTTATCCGGACTGTCCGGCGCCGAGCTGACCCACATCTTCGTTTCCCCGGGGCCGATCTACGAACCGGGAACTGCACGGCGCGATTTCTGGAGTTTCGGTCGAGCCCTTTTTGCCGCAGGATTTCGCCGCGGTGAGCTATTACAAAACTGCTTCTCCTACCACTTCACCCCCGCCGGAGCAATGGTTGAATCGGGGGCAAGCGCCCTGGGTTGCACAGTGATCCCGGCCGGGACCGGTAACACTGAACTGCAGGTTTCGACCATCGCTGACCTGCTTCCGACAGGCTATGTCGGCACCCCTTCTTTTTTAAAGATCATCCTTGATAAGGGAGACCAGCTGGGGGCCGACCTGTCGAGTTTGAACAAGGCCCTGGTCAGCGGCGAGTATCTGCCACCGGCATTGCGCGACGGCTTCAAACAGCGCGGCATCGATTGCTTACAATGCTATGCCACAGCGGATCTCGGTCTGATCGCCTACGAATCAACAGCCGGAGAAGGGATGATCGTCGATGAGCGGATCATCCTCGAGATCGTCCGTCCCGGTACCGGGGACCCGGTGCCGGATGGAGATGTCGGGGAACTGGTGGTCACCAGCCTGAATCACGACTATCCCCTGATCCGCTTCGCCACCGGCGACCTCTCGGCTGTCCTGCCGGGGGAGAGTTCATGCGGGCGCACAAATCAGCGCATCAAGGGCTGGATGGGGCGCGCTGATCAGACCACCAAGGTCCGCGGCCTGTTCATCCACCCGTCACAGGTTGCGATGTTGCTCAAACGCTATCCGGAAATCAGCAACGCCCGCCTGGTGGTCAGCCGCGAAAACGATCTCGACCGTTTGGTTTTACGCTGCGAATCGTCAGCCACCGGGAAGGAGATCGAGGAAAAGTTGAAGGATGCGCTCCGCGACATCTGCAAGCTTCGCGGCGAAATCGAGCTGGTACCGCCCGACAGCCTGCCGAACGACGGCAAGGTGATCGACGATCAACGCCCGATTGAATAGTAAACAAGGCATTGACGGCCATCGGGTCATCACGACATCACTACGGAGAAGATAACATGACCGAGAATACCGTTCGACCACAGCTCGATGAAGGAATACATTTGCTCCGCAGCCTGAGCAAGGAGCAACTAATCGAGATTATTATCGACGATGCGAAGAACTGGCTGGCTCATGACGGGCTTTGGTTTCAGGCAGTGGAAGCCGGTCACGGCATGGATGCAGCAATCGACGCAGACCGGGCTGCCTGGGAAAAGTTCACCGTCATCGAGGCGAAGCGGATCATGGCCCGCCTCGGAATCGAACCGGGCGGCGGTATTCCTGCTTTGGTTGAATGCGTCAAGCACCGACTCTACGCACGACTGAACCTGCAGGAGTGCCTTGAGATGAGTGACAAGCGGGTGGTCTTCCGTATGGTCGACTGCCGGGTACAGTCTGCGCGCAAACGCAAAGGGTTGCCCGACTTCCCCTGTAAGTCGGTCGGCATCGTCGAATACAGCGAGTTTGCCCGTACTGTCGACCCGCGCATCAGGACCAACTGCCTGGCCTGCCCGCCCGATGAACACCCGGACGAATTCTGGTGCGCCTGGGAATTCACACTGGAGGACTGATGCTCGCCGAAGCCCTCACCGGCATCCAGGTGCTCGATCTCAGCCAGTATCTGCCAGGTCCCTACGCCACCCAGGTCCTCGCCGACCTGGGTGCGGAGGTACTGAAAATTGAACCGCCGCAGGGCGACCCGATGCGAACTTTCATCCTGCAGGATGAAGATGGGCTGTCACCCTGGTATAAGCAGGTCAACGCCGGCAAAACAGTGCGGCGGCTCGACCTGAAGACGGAAAGTGACCAGAAAATACTGGCCGAACTGCTGCGTGACGCGGACATCCTGCTCGAATCCTACCGGCCGGGCGTGATGACGCGGCTCGGTTTTGACCGGGAACGGTTGCGGCAGCTGAATCCGCGGCTGATCCACTGCGCCCTTTCCGGCTTCGGGCAGACCGGCCCCTGTCGCGACCGCGCCGGCCACGACCTGACGTATCTTGCGATGAGCGGCATGCTCAGTCTGACCGGGACGCCGGAAACGCCGGTCATCCCCTTCCCGCCAATCTGTGATTATGCCGCAGGGAAGCAGGCGGTGACGGCAATTCTCGCCGCCCTGTTGCGGCGGGGCAAAACCGGGCAAGGCGCGTTCATCGATGTCAGCCTCTTCGAAATGGCACTCTCCTGGCAGTCTTTTGCCCTGACCGCAGCCAGCCGACCCGGTCAGCAGTTTGCCCGCGGCCGCGATCTGCTCACCGGTGGGGCGGCCTGCTACCAGATTTACCGCACCGCTGATAACCGGTTTATCGCCCTCGGTGCCATCGAGGAAAAATTCTGGAGAACCTTCTGTTCCACCGTCGAACGAACTGACTGGATTGAGCGACAGCAGGAACCTCTTCCCCAGAAAGAGCTGATTGCGGAACTCAGCGAACTTTTTGCCGGCGCAACGCTGGCCGACTGGCAGCAACGGTTCAGCGGAATCGACTGCTGCCTTGAGGCGATTCTCGAGCATGCCGAAGTTGCCGCACATCCGCATGTGCGGCAGCGAAAACTGCTTCAGCAGCGACCAAATGTGGTGAATTATGATACGCTGTTCCCAGTCTGGGTCGATGACAATCCGCCTCTCCACCGACAGCCCCTGAGGGAGCTGAAGCCAACGGGCTGTGTGAAAGGAACCAACAATGATTGAGCTGCCCAACGTGACAGATGCGCGACTGAGTCTGCGGGAACGGGTGGCTGAATTAACCTTCCTGCGCGACGACGTGCGCAATGCCCTGACCGGCACGGCGCTGGTCGAGGACCTCCTGACTACGCTCGACTGGTGCAACCGAACCCCAGAGGTTTCAGTGCTGATTCTGACCGGTGCTGGATCAGCATTTTCCGCCGGAGGGAACGTCAAACAGATGCGGGACAGAGAGGGGTTGTTCGGCGGGTCAGTCCTGGATGTGCAGGACCAGTACCGACGGGGAATCCAGCAACTGCCGCTGGCGATGCATAAAACGGAAATCCCGATAATTGCCGCAGTCAACGGTCCGGCGATCGGTGCCGGGATGGACCTTGCCTGCATGTGCGATCTGCGCCTCGGATCAGAACAGGCTCTGCTCGGCGAAACTTTTCTCAACCTGGGCATCATCCCTGGCGATGGCGGGGCCTGGTTCCTGCCGCGTCTGGTCGGAGCGCAACGCGCCGCTGAATTGATCTTTACCGGTCGAAAGATTCAGGCCGATGAGGCCAGAGAACTCGGTCTGCTGCTCGATGTGGTCCCTGCCGACGAGCTTTTGCCACAGGCACGCGGGCTGGCGGGTCGGATCGCCGCGCAACCTCCGCAGGCCCTGCGATTGAGTAAACGCCTGCTGAAACTGGGACAGAAAACGGAACTGGCGGAATTTCTCGACTTATGTGCCTGCTTCCAGGGGATGGCACACCACACTGAAGATCATATAGAGGCGGTGAACGCCTTCTTGGAAAAACGGCCGCCGATATTCAGCGGCACATGAACAGGGAGCAATACCCGGCAAGTTGCTCGTCTCAACGCTCAGACAATCACCAGGAGGTCAGCAATGTCCGACACAAAACTTAATATTGGCGAAAAAATACACAAGCTGCGCATCAAAAACAGCATGTCTATTGAAGAAGTTGCTGAAAAAACCGGCCTGAGCACGGCCACCATCAGCGGGATTGAAGACCAGTCGATCTCCCCCCCCCTGGGGCAGCTTGTCAGACTGGCCAACAGCTTCCGAATTACGGTCGGTGAACTCTTCGGCGACAGCGCCGACTCCCCTTTCTGCATCGTCAGGCACGATGACAGAACCAGCGTCTCACGCTTCGATTCAACCGCCGGACAAGCGAGCCATTACAGCTATGAATCACTCGGCTACAAAAAACAGAACCGGCAGATGGAACCGTTTCTGGTCACTCTCAACCCGGGCGAAAATCCAGCTGAACCGAACCAGCACGTTGGTGAAGAAATCCTTTTTGTTTTGGAGGGCCAGGTTGAAGTCAGCCTTGCCGGCCATGCAGACGTCCTGAATCCGGGCGATTCTATCTATTACGACTCTAATCTGCCCCATATAGTCTCCTGTCACGGAGACCAGCCGGCTAAACTCTTTGCGGTAATTTATGCCAGGAAGGAAATGCTGATTTTTTAATTGCTATACTGTTTTTACAGGTGCAGCAATCCAGAACCGATCGCCATTGAACAACCATCATGGCTCTTCGGGTTCAATCTCGACTAAAGGCAGCCACACCCCCTCAAACGAGGGCATTTAGTTGGTTCGCTAACCTAACAAACGTTAGATTTGCCATGGATAAATGATGTCCGTAACCGGTCGCTCGAGAAAACAGATTATCCTCAAGGAAGCGGCCAGGCTGTTTCGCGAAAAGGGCTATCTGGCATCAACCCTGCGCGAGCTTGCCAGGCGGGCAGGCGTTCAGGGGGGAAGTATATATCACCATTTCAGCTCCAAGCAGGAAATTCTCTTTGTGCTGATGGACAACACCATGAACGACATGATCGAGCGTCTCTCAACCTCCATCGCCGAACTCGACTCTCCGCTCGCGCGATTGCGCCATGCGATTCGATTGCACATCGAGTACCACATCATCGGCCCCGACGAGACTTATATCACCGAGGATGAGCTGCGCAATCTCGAGAGCGAAAACTACCGCCGGATCATCGTTCAGCGAGACCACTATCAGCAAATTTTTGAAGAGATCATCGCTGAAGGAAAAGCCTGTCTCAACTGGCAGGTAAGCGACGTCAAACTGTTAGCCCGTGCCATCATCCAGATGTGCGCCGGAGTCACCCGTTGGTACAAACCCAACGACAAGTTCAGCATTGACGAGATAGCCGAGCAGTATTTCAGCCTGCTCTTAAACGGGCTTAAAGAACGAGGTGCAGAGGAAAAACAGACACAGCCGCTGTAAACATCTGGAGACTCTGTCACGGAAGTTACCACGGCCAACCCTGGCAATGCCTTTATTCACTGGGGTTTTACCGTTGGTATCCTCCTTGCTCTAGTTATATTCAGCGAACTTTCAATTATGGAGGTAATCGATGAAAATTCTGGTCTGCATTAAACAGGTTCCCGACATGGAATCGAAATTCAAGGCCAACGCGGCCGGGGACTGGTTCGACAGTTCTGATCTGGCCTGGAGGATGAACGAATATGACGAGTACTCCGTCGAGCAGGCGATACAGCTTAAGGGGCAAGTCGGTGATGCTGATCTGACGGTCCTCTGTATCGGCGGCGAGCAGGTCAAGGAAACGATGAAAAAGGCGTTGGCCATGGGCTGTGACCGCGGCGTGCATATCCTCGATGAACAGAGTTATCAGCGGGACCCCTTCGCGATCGCCTCACTGATCGCCAGTTTTGCGCGGGACAAGGACTTCGATGTGATCTTCACCGGTCTGCAGTCGCAGGATCGGGGCAGCGCCCAGGTCGGAGTGATGGTCGCAGAGCTTTTAGGACTGCCGGCTCTGACAACTCTGGTTGAATTTGCCTACGACAATGGCACCATCAACGGCAAGCGCGAACTGGAAGGGGGAACAAGAGGCAAGGTCAGCTGCAAGACCCCGGCCCTGGTGACCTGCCAACTCGGTCTCAACACGCCTCGCTACCCCACCCTGCCGAACATCATGAAGGCAAAGAAAAAAGAGCTGATTTCAATCCCGGCCAGCGACTTGGGTGCTTCCGACTCGCGCAGCCAGTCCCTCAAACTGGCCCCGCCGGAGAAGAAAGGAAGCGGCCTGATCCTTGAAGGAGAGCCCGCCGAGATAGCCGATCAGCTGATCCGCATCCTTAAAGAAAAAACTACTGTGCTGGCCTAGGAGGCAATGATGAAACTTCTCCTGATTGCGGAATCCCGTGAAGGAAAGCTGCTTGGCAGCAGCTCCGAACTGACCTGTTTCGCCAAACAGATGAATGCCGACAGCGTCATGCTGCTGGTCGGCAACGACAACGACCTGCCTGCCTACAACGGTACTCTCTACCTTGCCGATCCAGCCCAGGCAGGAGAGTTCAACCCGGCTGTCCACAAACAACTGGTGCTGGAGGTTGTCGCCAAAGAGCAACCGGACATGATCGTCCTGTCTCATTCCAGCTATGGCTGGGATCTGGCCCCGCGGCTGGCGGTCGCCCTGAACGCAGCGCAGATCTCCGAGGTGGTGGAGGTCAAGCAGGACGGGCTGCTGGTGCCCGTCTGCAATGCCAAGCTGCGGCGCCAGGTCAAACCAGACACCGAGATCTGCGTGGTGACCCTGCAGGCCGGCGCGTTTACCCCGAGTGAAGAGTTAACGGGCACCCCGGTGGTGGTCAAGCTCACCGCCGATGGCGAAGGGAATATCCTGTTCCAGGGATACGAGGCAGCAGAAGAGACCGGCGTCGATCTGTCTAAAGCCGAGGTTGTCGTCAGTGCCGGGCGCGGCATCGGCAAACCGGAAAATCTGGAAATGATCGCGGCACTGGCCAAAGCGCTCAAAGGCGAATTCGGCGCCAGCCGCCCGGTCGTCGATGCCGAATGGGCCGAGCACAGCCGCCAGGTCGGCACCACCGGCCAGACGGTCAGCCCCAAGCTCTACGTTGCCTGCGGTATCTCCGGCGCAATCCAGCACCTGGCGGGGATGAAGAAGTCGGAATTCATTGTCGCGATCAACACCGACAAAGATGCACCGATCGGCGAAGTGGCCGATGTATTGGCGGTCGTGGACCTGAAGCAACTGGTGCCGATTCTGACCGAGAAACTCTCAGCTTAACCGTTCCAATTATTTGCAAAGGACAGAACATGAACGAAGTCTTTGTCATCGATGCGTTACGCACACCTTTCGGCAGTTTCGGCGGTTCCCTGGCTGATGTTCCTGCCCCGCAACTGGCAGCCACCGTGACCAGGGCGCTGCTTGAACGACACAAGCTCGACCCGGCCGCTCTTGATCAGTTCATCGCCGGGCAGGTGCTTACCGCCGGCAGTGGTCAGGCCCCGGCCCGGCAGGCGATGCGCGGCGCCGGAGTTCCTGATGGCGTAGCGGCGATGACCATCAACAAGGTCTGTGGCAGCGGACTCAAGGCAATGATGCTGGCGGCGGATGCAATACGCCTCGGCGATGACCAGCTGTCTGTCGCCGGGGGCATGGAGAACATGTCGTTGGCCCCATACTCTCTGCCGGCGGCACGCTACGGCATGCGCATGGGAAACGCTCAAGCGGTTGACCTGCTGATTCATGATGCGCTGCTCGATCCCTACAGCGGGCGGCACATGGGCGAGGTCACCGAGGTCGCAATCGCAGAACAGGAGATTGGGCGGGAGGCGCAGGACGAGTATGCGCTCAGCTCATATAAAAGGGCGCAGCAGGCAGCTGAACGTGGTTTCTTTACGCGGGAAATCGTCCCTGTGGTCAAAATCGACCGTAAGGGAGAGAAGATCATCGAAAATGACGAGGAACCCTCACGGGTCGACTTTTCCAAGTTCACCTCGCTACGTCCGGTATTCAAGAAAGAGGGCACCTTGACCGCCGGCAACGCGTCAACCATCAATGACGGCGCCGCCTTCGCTCTCCTGGCCGGCAAGGCGGCCTGTGACCGGTACTCGTTAACCCCAAAGGCCAGAATGGTCGCCTACGCCACCAACAGTCTGCACCCGGATCAGTTTCCGGTCGCGCCGATCGGGGCCATAGAGCGGGTCTGCGCAAAAGCCGGTTTAACCCTAGAGCAGATCGACCGCTTTGAAATTAACGAAGCGTTCTCCGCGGTCGCGCTGATGGCGATCAACCGTCTGCAGCTCGATCGAGAGAAGGTCAATGTCAACGGCGGAGCGGTCTCTATCGGCCATCCGGTCGGCGCGAGCGGCGGCCGGCTGGTCGCTACCCTGCTGAACGGCCTTGCTGAAAGCGGCGGCCGCTACGGACTGGCAACCCTCTGCATCGGTGGCGGCGAGGCGGTTGCGGCAGTGTTTGAGAAACTGTAGAGGTGCTCACCGAAGAGCAGCGTAGAGAGTATTCATATTTCTCTCAGGGAGGAACGGAATGACAATTAGACGAATCATGGTCATCGGCGCCGGCCAGATGGGTGGCGGTATCGCCCAGGTCGCAGCCCAGGCCGGTCTGCAGGTGGTCCTGAACGATATCGACCAGGGGTTAATCGAAAAGCGGTTGGCCTTTATCGACAAACTGCTGCTGAAGAGTATCGAGAAAGAGCGGATAACCGCGGCCGAAAAGGCTGACATCCTGTCCCGGCTCACCCCCTCGACCAGCCTTGATGACGGCGCCGGGGTTGACTTCATCGTTGAAGCGGCGACGGAAAATATGGCGCTCAAGGAGAAAATATTTCGCGCCCTGGATGAATGTGCCAAGCCGGACACGATCCTCGCCACGAACACCTCCTCCCTGCCGATTACCGAAATCGCTGCCGTGACCAAGCGCCCGGAGCAGGTGATCGGAATGCATTTCATGAATCCGGTCCCGGTCATGGAGCTGGTTGAGGTGATCCGTGGTATCGCCACAAGTGACGCAACTTACGCCTCGGTCAAAGCACTTGCTGAGCAGATGGGCAAAACACCCGTCGAGGTCAACGATTATCCCGGCTTTATCTCCAACCGGGTACTGATGCCGATGATCAACGAAGCGATTTACTGCGTCTACGAAGGAGTGGCCGAGCCGGAAGCAATCGATACGGTGATGAAACTGGGAATGAACCATCCGATGGGGCCGCTGACCCTGGCAGATTTTATCGGCCTGGATACCTGCCTGGCGATCATGGAAGTCCTCTACGCCGGATTCGCCGACAGCAAGTACCGCCCCTGCCCTCTGCTGCGCAAGATGGTCAAGGCCGGCTGGTTAGGCAAGAAGAGCGGTCGAGGTTTTTTCAGTTATCTATAGAACGCCATCTTCGGTCGGTTGCTTCGGTGCGCGATGAGACAGTCATTGAGCCGACCCCAAAGGAGAGAAGCATGGTCCTGAAAAATATTCTGGTCCACCTGGACGACACCCCGCGGAGTCCCCTGCGTTACGACTTGGCGCTGCAACTGGCCCAGCGACAACAGGCGTGCCTGACCGCCTTTTACTCAACCGCGTCCCCCTACTTCTCGCAGGGTGCAGAAATGCCGCAGCGGAAAGCGGCACATGCCGACTACGCCGAAAAGGCCGCCCAGTCAGGGGTCAAATTCATCTGGGCCGAAGCAGATGAAGCAGAAGCAATCATGCCTCTGACCAGCCGGATCATCTACCAGTCGACCTATGCCGACCTGTGCATTATCGGCCAACCGGGCAAACAGCCCCCGCCTCCCCGCGATCTTCCCGAACGGCTCATTCTGGCGTCCGGGCACCCGGTTATCACGATCCCCTTTGCCGGCCACTTCAAGTCCCTCGGCAGCAGGGTGATGATCGCATGGAGAGCCGGAAGGGCGTCCGCCCGGGCGCTCGCCGATGCGATGCCCTTCATGCTGCAGGCCGATGAAGTCATACTGATCAGCTTTTGCGCTAACGATGAAGAACGCAAAAAAAATGAGCGTTCACTGCAGAAGATCGAGCACCACCTGTCACTTCACGGGATTAAGGCCAAACTTGAAAATCGCCTGATCTCCAACATCAGCCTTGGCGATGCCCTGCTCAACCGTGCGGCAGAGGAAGGAATCGATCTGCTGGTTTGCGGCGGCATGGTTGCATCCCAACTGGGGCCATTGGCATATCACCTTCTGCAGCAGATGACCGTGCCGGTCCTGATGTCGAGCTAATTCACTGCTATGGGTCTGAAGTTACACGATCGAGGAGCACAAATGATGAATTTTGAAAACCTGCTGGTTGAAATCGTCGATGGCATCGCAACTGTGACCATCAATCGTCCCAAGGCTCTGAATGCACTGAACGAACAAACCCTGGGTGAACTGCAAAGCGCTTTCAGCCATTTTGCCGAAGATGATGCGGTTCAGGTGATCATCATCACCGGCAGTGGCGAAAAGGCCTTCGTCGCAGGAGCCGATATTGCAGCAATGCAGCCATTGTCTGCCCTGCAGGCGAGAACCTTTGCCAAACTGGGTCACCAGGTGATGCGCCACATCGAAGCCTGTCCCAAACCGGTCATCGCTGCAGTCAACGGTTTCGCCCTTGGTGGCGGCTGTGAGCTGGCACTGGGCTGCGATATCCGCCTGGTCTCTGACAACGCACGTTTCGGTCAGCCCGAGGTCAACCTCGGTGTGATCCCCGGTTTCGGCGGGACCCAGCGTTTATCGCGACTGGTCGGAAAAGGTCTGGCGATGGAACTGGTTCTCACCGGCGACATGATTGATGCAGGTGAAGCCTACAGAATCGGCTTGGCCAACAAGGTCATTGTCCAGGCCGATCTGCTCGACGCGGCAAAGGCAATGGCGGCCAAAATCATCAGTAAGGGCCCGCTTGCAGTCAGACTGGCAAAAGAAGCGATCCGCAACGGGCTGGAGATGGACCTTGACAAGGCCAACCAGTACGAAGCTGAACTGTTCGGGCTCTGCTTCGCCAGCAAAGAGCAGAAGGAAGGGATGCTGGCGTTTCTGGAAAAGCGCCCGGCAAACTTTAGCGGAGAATAGCGATCTGAGCGCATTTCCTGCGACATCGTTCAGGAGTATCAGATGTACCTAGATTTAACCGAAGAACAAAAACTGATTCAGGAAACGGCCCGCGAGTTCGCCAACGCAGAGCTATTCCCCGTTGCCGCCGCACTCGATCACGGGGAAAATGAGCAGGTCTTCTTTAACAATCTGGCGAAACTGGCTGAACTCGGATTCATGGGTTTGAATGTCCGCGAAGAATATGGCGGCACGGAAGCCGGCGTTGTCGCCTTTTCCGTCGCGTTGACCGAAATTTCCCGGGCCTGCGCCTCAACCGCCGTGACCTTGTCGGTCAACAACATGGTCTGCGAAATCATTCAGGCGGTCGGCAACCAAGATCAGTGTCAGCAGTATATCCCGAAAATCTGCTCCGGAGAATACCTCGCCGGAGCCTTTGCCCTGACCGAAACCGGCGCCGGATCAGATCCTGCCGGAATGTCCACAAGCGCAACCCGCGATGGCGAACACTGGATACTCAACGGCAACAAGGTGTTCATCACCAGTGCACCTTATGCAGGGGTTTTTGTCGTCTGGGCAGTCACCGACAAGAAGGCTCCGAAAGGGAAGGGGATCAGCTGTTTCCTGGTTGAGCAGCATAGCCCGGGACTGATAATCGGCAAAAAAGAGGAAAAACTCGGGCAACACGCATCAGCGACCAATGAACTGCTTTTCCAGGATTGCCGTATTCCCGGAGACGCGCTGTTGGGAAAACTAAACGACGGTTTCCGCGTCGCAGTCGGCGAACTGGCTGGTGGCCGCATTGGTATCGGCTCCCTGGCATTGGGTGTTGGTCTGGCAGCCATGGACGCAGCGACCAGTTATTCTCTCCAGCGAAAACAGTTCGAGCAGAAGATCTCCGAATTTCAGGCGATTCAGTGGAAGATTGCTGACAGTTATACCGAGCTCGACGCCGCACGACTCCTGCTGATGAACGCGGCTTTCAAAAAAGAACAGGGCCGCAGTTTCGGCAAGGAGGCCTCGATGGCCAAACTGTTCGCCAGTGAAGCCGCCAACCGCGCCTGTTACGAAGCGATGCAGATGTTCGGCGGTTACGGTTATACCAGCGACTTCCCGATTGAACGCTATGCCCGGGATGCGCGCATCACCAGTATTTATGAAGGGACCAGCGAAATCCAGCGGTTGATCATCGCCCGCGACATCCTGCGCAGCTTTTCATGATTCTTATGACAATTCTAAACAAGGGAGTGGACTCATGATTTTCGAACTGACCGATGAACACAAATTGATGCGCCAGATGGTTCGGGATTTTGCCGAGGCGGAAATTGCGCCCGGTATCGAGCAGCGTGATGAGGAGGAGAGGTTCGATCGTGAACTGATGTACGACAAACTCGGCGAACTGGGACTGACCGGAATCGTCTTTCCTGAACAATATGGCGGGGCCGATGCCGATTACATCAGTTATGCAATCGCTGTTGAAGAGCTGTCTCGTGTCTGTGCTTCGACCGGCGTCACCCTCTCGGCCCACCTCTCCCTCGGGGCCAATCCGATCTTCCTGTTCGGCACCGAAGCGCAGATGAAGAAATTTCTCAAACCGCTCGCAGAAGGGAGCAAAATGGGCGCATTTGGTCTGACCGAAAATTCAGCCGGTTCAGATGCCGGTGGCACCAAGACCACCGCGGTGCGTGACGGTGACGACTGGGTGTTGAACGGCAGCAAGATTTTCTGCACCAACGGCGGTGACGCTGAGATCTATATTATTTTCGCCCGTACCGACAAGGAGGCCCAGAAACATCACGGTATCAGCGCCTTTATTGTCGAAAAGGACACTCCGGGTTTCAGTTTCGGCAAAAAAGAGAAAAAGCTCGGCATCCGCTCTTCGCCGACCATGGAACTGGTTTATGAAAATTGTCGGATTCCGGCGGAGAACCTGCTTGGCGCAGAGGGCGAAGGGTTCAAGATCGCGATGAAAACGCTTGACGGAGGTCGTATCGGAATCGCAGCCCAGGCCCTCGGCATAGCTCAGGGAGCGTTCGAAGCGGCACTGAACTATGCCAAGGAACGCAAACAGTTCAACCAGCCGATCAGCTCCTTCCAGGCGGTTCAATTCAAGTTGGCTGATATGGCGACCGAGATCGAGGCTGCCCGGCTTCTGGTTTACCAGGCGGCTTACAAGGCAAGTGCCGGCATCCCCTACAGTAAGGATTCAGCAATGGCCAAACTGTACGCTTCAGATGTCGCCATGAAGGTCACCACTGAGGCGATCCAGGTGTTTGGCGGTTACGGATATACCCGTGAATTCCCTGTCGAACGGATGATGCGCGATGCCAAAATCACCCAGATCTACGAAGGGACCAACGAGGTGCAACGGGTCGTTATCAGCGCTGCGCTGACCAGAGACTGACAACCGCGCAATGAATCAGGGTTAACGGACGGAGACAACTGTTAGCAAGCAGTCGTCTCCATCCGTTGACACCGCCGCAGGACGTTCCGAAACATATCACAACGCACCAGTTAACACCTTACAGATCAGTAGGTTAGCAAATCATAAAAATAAAAGATCGGCCCCGAAAGTCTGGCACCTGCCTTGCAAATTCATCAGGATATAACCTGAACCCATAGCAGGAGAGACGAGATGACAGCAATCCATATTCCCGGACTTGAATACGGCCTTGACGACACCACGAAGCTTTTACGCGAAACTGTCAGGGACTTTGCTGCTGCTGAAATAGCTCCCAGGGCGGCCGACATCGATCGCGAAAACCTGTTTCCGGCCGATCTCTGGCGGAAAATGGGAGAGCTCGGTCTGCTCGGTATCACCGTCAGCGAAGACTATGGGGGAGCCGGGATGACTTATCTCGACCATGTCGTCGCCATGGAGGAAATCAGCCGCGCATCGGCATCGGTCGCCCTCTCCTACGGAGCTCATTCCAATCTATGCGTCAACCAGATCTACCGTAACGGCAGCGCGGAGCAGAAAAGCAGGTACCTGCCGAAACTGATCAGCGGGGAGCATGTCGGCGCTCTCGCCATGAGTGAATCAGGCGCGGGTTCCGACGTCGTCGGTATGCGCCTGCGAGCCGATCGCGAAGGCGACGTCTACCTGTTCAACGGCACCAAGATGTGGATCACCAACGGTCCGGATGCCGATGTGCTGGTGGTCTACGCCAAGACCGACCTGGCTGGCGGACCGCGGGGAATCACCGCGTTTCTGGTCGAAAAGGGAACTCCCGGCTTCACCACGGCACAGAAGCTCGATAAACTCGGCATGCGCGGGTCCAACACCTGTGAGTTGGTTTTTGAAAATTGCCCGATCCCGGCGGAAAATATCCTTGGTGAATTGAACCAGGGCGTCAAAGTGCTGATGAGCGGTCTCGATTACGAGCGGATCGTTCTTTCCGGTGGTCCGCTGGGTATCATGAGCGCCTGCCTCGATGCAGTTCTCCCCTACCTGCACGAGAGGAAACAGTTCGGACGACCGATCGGCCAGTTCCAGCTCATGCAGGGGAAATTGGCCGATATGTACACCAGCATGAACGCCTGCCGCGCTTACGTCTATGCGGTCGCAGCCGAGGCACAGCGCGGCAGCGGCCGAAAACTGCGCAAAGACGCTGCCGGAGTGATTCTTTACTCGGCTGAAAAAGCGACCCAGCTTGCTCTCGATAGTATCCAGTGCCTTGGCGGCAACGGCTACATCAACGAGTTTCCCACCGGCCGTCTGCTGCGCGATGCCAAGCTATACGAGATCGGTGCTGGTACCAGTGAAATCCGGCGCATGCTGATCGGCCGCGAACTGTTCGAATTGACAAGCTGAAAGGTTTGGATATGTCTGTCCTGAAGAGCCAACTGAAACCCGGCAGCGAAGAATTCAAGCAGAATGCGGCCAATCTGGCCACCCAGGTTGAGGATCTGCGCAGCAAGGTTGACCAGATCAAACTCGGCGGCGACGACAAGGCCCGACAGAAGCATGTCGATCGCGGGAAATTACTGCCGCGCGAACGGATCCGACAGCTGCTTGATGTCGGTTCGCCGTTTCTGGAGCTGTCGCAATTCGCCGCCTACAAGGTTTATGACAGCCAGGTGCCGGCCGCCGGGTTGATCACCGGCATCGGACGCATTGAGGGGCGCGAGTGCATGCTCGTTGTCAATGACGCCACCGTCAAAGGGGGGACCTACTTCCCGCTGACGGTAAAAAAACACCTCCGCGCCCAGGAGATCGCCGTGCAGAACAGACTGCCGTGCATCTACCTGGTCGATTCCGGCGGCGCTTTCCTGCCGAAACAGGACGAAGTATTCCCCGACCGTGACCATTTCGGACGGATTTTCTATAACCAGGCGCAGATGTCTGCGCAGGGGATTCCGCAGATCGCCGTGGTGATGGGTTCCTGCACCGCCGGCGGTGCCTATGTGCCGGCGATGGCCGATGAAAGTATCATCGTCAAGCAGCAGGGAACTATCTTTCTCGGAGGACCGCCACTGGTCAAGGCAGCGACCGGTGAGGTGGTCAGCGCCGAGCAGCTTGGCGGTGCCGACACCCACTGCCGCACCTCCGGAGTCACCGATCACTACGCCGAAAACGACCCCCATGCCCTGGCCCTGACAAGGCGCATCGTGAGCAATCTCAACTATGCCAAGCGACCGGATATCAGCCTGCGTGACAGCCGTGAACCGCTTTACGACCCCGCTGAAATTTACGGTTTGATCCCGAGGGACACGCGCAAACCTTTCGATGTGCGCGAGGTCATAGCACGTCTCGTCGACGGCAGCGAGTTCGACGAGTTCAAGCAACTCTATGGCACCACGCTGATCTGTGGCTTCGCTCATCTGCATGGCATCCCGGTCGGTATCGTCGCCAACAACGGTATCCTCTTTTCCGAGTCGGCTCTCAAAGGAACACATTTCATCCAGCTCTGCAGTCAGCGCGGCATCCCGCTGCTGTTTCTGCAGAACATCACCGGCTTCATGGTCGGCAGCAAATACGAAGCCGGCGGGATTGCCAAGGATGGCGCCAAGATGGTGACCGCAGTCGCCTGCGCGAAGGTCCCCAAGTTGACCCTGCTGATCGGCGGCAGTTTCGGCGCCGGCAACTATGGCATGTGTGGACGTGCCTACAGCCCGCGCCTGATGTTCATGTGGCCCAACGCACGGATCTCGGTGATGGGTGGCGAGCAGGCCGCATCGGTACTGGCCCAGGTACGCCGAGACGGGATAGAAGCGAGGGGTAAAAGTTGGAGTGAGCAGGAGGAAGAGCAGTTCAAGGCGCCAATCCGCGACCAGTACGAACACCAGGGGCACCCCTACTATGCCAGCGCACGGCTCTGGGACGACGGCATCATCGATCCCGCCGACAGCCGCATGGTGCTCGGTTTAAGCCTCTCGGCCACCCTTAACGCCCCAATCGAACCAACCACTTTCGGTGTTTTCAGGATGTAATCATGAACCGTCTGTTGATCGACATGGATAAGCTCGGCTGCGCCACCCTGACCCTCAACAATCCGGAGCAGCACAACGCGTTTGATGACCAGATGATTACCGAACTGACGACGGCCCTGCTGAAGCTCAGGGAGAATCCGCAGGTCAGGGTGATCCTGCTCGCCGCGAACGGCAGAAGCTTTTCCGCCGGCGCAGACCTCAACTGGATGCGCCGTATGGCTGACTATTCGCAGCAGGAAAATATTCAGGATGCCGTTGCGCTGGCAGAGCTGATGAGAACGTTGAATGAGATGCCTCAACCGACCATCGCCCTGGTACAGGGAGCGGCGTTCGGTGGCGGAGTGGGCCTGATCGCGGCCTGCGACATCGCCATCGCCAGCGAGCGGTCCAGCTTCTGCCTGTCAGAGGTCAGGCTCGGCCTGATCCCGGCGGTAATCTCCCCCTACGTACTCATGGCGATCGGGCAACGCCAGGCTCGTCGATATTTCCTGACGGCCGAGCGGTTTTCCGCTGCAGAAGCGTTACGTATCGGTCTGGTCCACCAACTCTGTGCGGAAGCGGAACTTGTCGAGACCGCGACAGTGCTGTGCCGCCAGCTGCTGCAAAACGGTCCACAGGCACTCAGCGAAGCAAAACGGCTGATCCGCGAAGTTTCCGGTCGAAGCGTCGATGCAGAGCTGATTGAGTTGACCGCCGCACGGATCGCCGCTATTCGCGCCAGCGCTGAAGGCCGCGATGGACTGAGCGCCTTCCTCGCCAAACAGCAACCGAGCTGGTTCAAGGAGTGAGCATGTTTGACAGTATCCTGATCGCCAATCGCGGCGAAATCGCCTGCCGGATCATTACCACTGCTCGCCGTCTGGGGATTCGCAGTGTCGCAGTCTATTCAGAGGCGGATACCGACAGCCTGCACGTGCAACTAGCCGACGAAGCGCTGCTGGTCGGTCCGGCACCTGCCGGTGACAGCTACCTGCGCGCGGACAGACTCATCGCTGCTGCTCAACGCAGTGGCGTCCAGGCAATTCACCCGGGCTACGGCTTCCTCGCCGAAAACGCCGACTTTGCCCGCAGCTGCGAAAACGCCCGCATCACCTTTATCGGCCCCCCCGCCTGCGCCATCGACGCAATGGGCGACAAAGCGCGCGCCAAGCAGTTGATGGCCAGCGCCGGGGTTCCACTGGTGCCCGGCTATCACGGCGAGGATCAGGATCCCGACCTCCTGTTGCAGGAGGCGGACAAGATCGGTTACCCGCTGCTGCTCAAGGCGAGCGCCGGCGGTGGCGGCAAAGGGATGAGGGTGGTTGAAAGTAAAGAGGAGTTCCTGACCGCCCTTGCCGCGGCCCGGCGTGAAGCCATGTCCGCCTTTGGCGATCAGCGGATGTTGCTGGAGCGCTATCTGCGCCAGCCGAGGCATGTTGAAATCCAGGTTTTCGCCGACAGTCAGGGAAATGTTCTGCACCTGTTCGAGCGTGACTGCTCTGTACAGCGCCGGCATCAGAAGGTGATTGAGGAAGCCCCGGCACCGGGGATGTCAGAAAAGCTTCGCCAGCAAATGAGCGCTGCGGCGATCGCCGCGGCCAGGGCGATCAACTACGTCGGGGCCGGCACGGTCGAATTTCTGCTCGGCAGTGACGACAGCTTTTATTTTATGGAGATGAATACCCGGCTGCAGGTGGAACATCCGGTCACCGAAATGATCACGGGACAGGATCTGGTCGAATGGCAGTTACTTGTGGCGAGCGGACAGCCTCTCCCCTGCTCTCAGAACCAGCTGCAGATCAGCGGACACGCCATCGAAGTCCGGCTATACGCCGAAGACCCGCAGCGCGATTTCCTCCCGGCAAGCGGGACCCTGAAGCACTGGCTGTTGCCCGAACCTACCCCCCGGGTCCGCATCGACAGCGGCGTACAGCAGGGAGACCGGATCGGTATTCACTATGACCCGCTGCTCGCCAAGCTGATCGTCCACGCAGAGGACCGACCAAGCGCACTACAACGCTTACGGCGCGCGCTCGACGGGATGGAAGTGGTCGGGCTGACCTGTAATCGCGATTTTCTGCGCAGGGTTTGCGACAACCCGACATTCAGCAGTGGTGAATTCGATACCGGCTTCATTGACCGCAATCAGAAGACGCTGCTTGCCCCGCCACCACCGATCAGCGATGAGCAGTTGGCCCTGACCGCCCTCTACCTGTTGCTGCAGCGTCGCCAGCAGGCTCGCCAGGCGGCACTCAGTTCGAGCGAACCGGACTCCCCCTGGCATTCCACAACCGGATGGCGACTCAACAGTGACAATCATCATCGGCTGCTGCTGCGAAATGAGGATCAGCAACATAGCATCATGCTCCACTATCGACCGCATGGGTTTCTCGTGGAACTGCCCGGCGGCAACATCGAAGCGAGCGGTGAACTCTGTGACGACGGCAGCCTGCGGGCAATCATCAACGGTCACCGCTGCCGGGCCAGGGTCCTCCAGAACGGACTGGATTTGACCCTGCTGCACAACGGCTTCACCCACACCCTGCAGCTGGACGATCCCTTATACAGCGTCCTCGACCTGCAAGCGGGAACAGGCAGCCTCAATGCCCCGATGCCGGGTAAGATTATCGCCATCCATACCAGCCCTGGCAACAAAGTCGAGGCCGGCACACCGCTTCTGACCCTGGAAGCGATGAAGATGGAACATACCATCAACGCACCGTTGGAAGGGATTGTCAGCGAGATCCACTTCCAGACGGGACAGATGGTCGAGGAGGGGGTTGAGTTGATTTCAATCGTCAGCGAGGGAGGCTGATATGCTGTTACCGAAACGGGTAAAAATCGTCGAAGTCGGCCCACGGGACGGCCTCCAGAATGAAGCCGAAATCGTCCCGACCCAGGTCAAGATCGAACTGATCAACCGACTATCCAAAACCGGGCTGGCGGCGATTGAGGGGGGCAGTTTTGTTTCGCCTAAATGGATGCCGCAGATGGCCGACAGCCTGCAGGTGATGCATGGGATCAAACGTCATCCCGGGGTCTGCTACCCGGTGCTGGTGCCGAACCTGCAGGGGTTGCACGCTGCCCTGCAGGCCGACATCGATGAGGTCTCGATCTTCGCCTCGGCTTCGGAATCTTTTTCGCGCAAGAATATCAACTGTTCCATAGCCCAGAGCCTTGATCGCTATGCGGAAGTCTGCAGCGAGGCCCAAAAGCTCAATCTGCGGGTGCGCGCGTACATCTCCTGCACCCTCGGCTGCCCCTATGAAGGAACGGTCGACCCGCAGAATGTCGCCTGGCTGGCGGGTCGGCTGGTCGAACTAGGCTGTTACGAAGTCTCTCTCGGCGACACCATAGGCGTCGGCACTCCGGGCAAGGCCCAGGAGATGGTCGACTGCGTTGCGGAAAAGGTTCAGCACGAGCGACTTGCTGCCCACTTTCATGACACCTACGGTCAGGCCTTGGCCAATATTCTCGCGGTGATGGAGCGCGGTATCACCGTCATCGACAGCTCGGTTTCAGGCCTTGGCGGCTGCCCCTTCGCACCTGGAGCCACGGGCAATGTCGCCACTGAGGACCTGCTCTATATGCTTAAGGGACTCGGCATCGAAACCGGAGTCGATCTCCAGGGGGTCGCTGCAGCAGGTCGCTTTATTACCGAGTCTCTCGGCCGGCCCTCAGGCTCCAGGGTCGCTCATGCCCTGGCCGGTCAGCTGGAAAAATCCAGGACCTGCGCGTGATCCGGCAGGATTGCATCATCTCCGGAAAGTCGCCGTCGATTCTCTCATGGTGAAAAAACCAGGGCGGCTATGTAAAGGCAACTGTCTAGCGAAGATTCGGACCGAATCATCTTCGAAGACGCCGCTGTTTTTTGATCAATCCCGGTTGTCACATACGTGATCACGTGCATGGTCTACTGCCTGATCAAACGACAGGTAAATGTGCTGTTCACGAAGAATAGAGGAAATCCCCAGCCTGATAAGTTTCGCCCTTATCTCTTCACTGACAACAATAAAGGGCATGATCTTTTTTTCCTTGAGCTTCAAAATAATTTCACAGAGCGCAAAGAACGCGGACAAGTCAATAAAAGGGACTTTAAGGCAGTTAAAAATCACTATTTTTGTGCCCAGCATTGCACCGACTTGCCCCACGAGGCGGGATGTTGAACCGAAAAAGAATGGTCCGTCGATATCGACGACCCTGACATTGAAACTCTTTTCAAAGTTAAATTTTTCGCAGCCTTCGACATCCCTAACCGAAATTTCAAAATCACTGACTGAGGACTGTACTTGCTGTGTCACCCGGACCGTAAGAAGAACTGCGGCGAGGACGACACCAACCCCGACCGCGACAATCAGATCAACAAACACAGTAAGTAACAGGACGACAAACATGATGACAAGATCATGCTTTGGCGCTTTCCTGATGATTTTTACAAACCTGTAGTCAACAATATCTATTCCGACTTTTATCAGGATCGCGGCCAGAACAGGCATTGGAACAATCGCGGCATATCTGCCTAACCCAAGGAGAACCCCCAGCAGGATCAACGCGTGCAAAATCCCCGATAATCTTGTTGACCCACCAGATTTGACATTGACGACCGTCCGCATCGTAGCCCCGGCGCCCGGGATTCCTCCGGCAAAAGCCGTCAATGCATTACCAAGTCCCTGTCCTATCAATTCCCTGTTGGAGTTGTGCTCTGTCTTCGTCAGGGAATCAGCAACCAATGAGGTAAGCAGGCTATCAATCGCCCCGAGAACGGCAAGGCTCATTGCCGCCGTGACAATAATCGGGACCTGTTCAAGAGCGAATCCGGGCCAGGCAAATTCCGGCAGGCCCGAGGGGATTGAACCAATAGTCGTCACGTTCAGGCCGGCAAGTTGCGCAATTGCAGTGACCACGACAAGTGCCAGCAAGGGAGTCGGTATGATTCTGGCGATCTTTCTGGGGGTAAAGAAGACAATCAATAAAGCAATTAGGCTGACATATACCGCGTCAAGTTGAAACAGGGTCCAGATTTGCGTGAAAGCACCGACTGCCTGCAGTGGTGAACTCACCCCTTCAATGCCAAGGAGAGGGTTTATCTGCAACAGAATGATAATTATTCCGATACCGCTCATAAAGCCGGAGATTACCGGATAAGGGACATATTTTACAAACTTGCCGACCTTTAGTACGCCGAGCAATATCTGAAAAAGCCCGGTTAAAAGGATGGCGGCCATCAATAGCGACACATTCCCCTGGAAAAGAACCAGGGTGGACGCTGCGACAATAGTCATCGGTCCGGTCGGGCCGGATATCTGAACCTTGGTTCCTCCTGCAAGGGCGGCAACAAAACCGAGAATGATCGCGCCGTAAATCCCTGCTTGTGCGCCTACCCCACTGGCCACCCCAAATGCCAGAGCGAGAGGCAGAGCGATCACGCTCGCGGTCACTCCGCCAAAGATATCTCCCGTTATTGTTTTGTAATTGAACTCTGCCATGGCTGGTATCCAGTCGAGGAATTTTTAAAAAAGACATGAATAGGAATAAACAAGAATCGAGGCATCCGCTCCTTTAAATACAGAACCTGCATCTTAACGTGATACGGGTCAAAGTGGAATATTAAACCATTTCAGAAAAACCCTCTCTTCCTAAATAATTTTCTATACTTCTATCAATTGACCCGCGACTGAAGACTTCACCTAAAAAAGTAAAAGCCCTGCTTTTCAGCAGGGCCTTTACTCTGTTCACATGAATGTTCAGTTGTTGTTACCGGTTAAAATCATGGCAGTCTACGCATTCTGCCCCTTTTTCATTGATATGTTTATCGTGACGAGAAGTAAACTCTCCCCAGTTTCCATATTGCCACTCTGCCGCCTTCGAACCTGAATGACATGCCGAGGCGCAGGTGGACTGAGGGCGACTGGGAGCATAACCAAGACCTCCCTGCAGATCCATCCTGCCGGTGGTGAGGTGGCAACTGGAACACTGCAGGGCCTGCTCCCTGGGGCTGACCTGATGATTCAACAGCTGATAGGTGTCGGTCATAACCCACTCGTAGGGCGTGCTCTCGGCAAAGCCCATATTGGCGAGGCCTGAAGCCGTTGCGGTTGCCGCGTCAGCACTCATGAAGTAGACACTGGTGTCGAGAGCAATCAGTTGCTGCGTGCCGATCATCATCGGCTGTTCAGCAGTCTTGTACTTGAACGGGTAGAGTTTGCTTCCGGAATCGCTGACTGCACCTTCCGGCCTTGAGGTCGGATAGGCTCCGGTTGCCATATCCATCACGGCCACATCACCAAGCAGGTAGTTGTCGCTGTACCCGTTCCAGAAGCGGTAGGCCGGGATCAGGTCGTTGGCCTTGTCAGCCGCGGGATGGAACGGCGGAGCGGTTGCATGTGACGACAGCCAGGTCCGATGGGTTTCTGTCGCTTCGCTGGCGGTTGTGTCTGCAGCATTTTTCGCATAGACCGGGATATGGCAGGTCTGGCAGGCCACCCGGGCAGTATGGCGGTTGGTCGTACTCGAGGAGTGCGGGGTATCGGTGTGGCAATTACTGCACTCCACCGCGACATCCAGATCGGTCGGACGCAGATCAGAACCTTTGCCTGCAATCCGGTGGTTCTGGGTGGTATGGCAGGAACGGCACTGCAGGTCGGCACCGGTGGTTGCCATGTGAACATCGTAGTTACGATCGCTGGTACTGCCGGTCGCCAGGGCCAGATCACCCCGTTTTACCGCATCGCCGCCGCCGGCTTTGGCATGACAGGTCAGACAGTCGACACGCGTAGGCAGGACTCCAGGCTCACTGTGGCACTTGAGGCAATCAATATTTTCCAGCTGAGCCTGGGTCGCAACCGGTTCCGGCATCGCGCCTTTACCGACATGGCAGCTGCTGCACCCGCCCCAGTTGCCCATGATGTTGATGCAGTAACTGTTGACAGCGTCGGTGAATTTGCCTTGCGGACTCCCTCCGTTGGTCATATAGGGGGTATCACCCTGCCACTGATAATGCACTGAAGCATGAACGTCTTTGGCCTCAGAGGTGTGGCATTGCAGGCAGTTCGGGTTGTTAAAGTGGTTGTCGGAGTAGGTTTGCGTGTCATCCGCCATCCCGTTGCAGTTTTCATCGATACCATTGTCGGTAATTTCGGTCGCATCAGGATTAATCAGCGGATTGCTGTCGTTGCAGTCCCCATGGTTTTCGGTAAACCCGTCACCATCATTATCGACGTCGTTAGGGTCGATCGGACAGACGAGATCTTCACCATTACAGTCCTGGTCGATCCCGTCATCGCAGATTTCGGCGGCACCGGGGTTAATTGATGTATCTGTATCGTCGCAATCGACTTCAGAGGTATATCCGTCACCATCGACGTCGATAATGTCATCGGCCATACCGTTGCAGTTTTCGTCGATCAGGTTATAGGGGATCTCAGTCGCGGCAGGATTGATGAGCGGATCGCTGTCGTTGCAGTCCCCCTGGTTCTCGGTGAATCCGTCACCATCATCGTCGATATCGTCAGGGTCTGACGAACAGTTGAGATCTGCACCGCTACAGTCCTGATCGACCGCGTCACCACAGATCTCCGCTGCACCTGGGTTAATTGACGCATCGGCATCATCGCAATCGATGTCCGAGGTATATCCGTCACCATCGGCATCGATAATGTCATCGGCCATGCCATTACAGTTTTCATCGATCAGGTTATAGAGAATCTCGGTTGCAGCCGGGTTAATGGCCGGATCGCGATCATCACAGTCCTGTGGTTTCGAATACCCGTCACCATCTTTGTCCTTTCCTTCGCCCTTGCCGATTGGCTTTCCGGCAACAGCTGGCAAAATCCCGATACACATAACCATAAACAAAATTCCTAATAAAAATACCGCCCTCTTCATTGCAATAACTCCTTTCCTGTGCATTTTGTTTTTGTGCATGCCGTACAGAATGGACCCTTGAGCGGGATTCTGTCCGTCAGCACAGCCAAATAAAAAAGCCGGGTTGCCACATATCAAATGATATTTCGGCAACCCGGCTGTCTTCGTGAGACCCTATGGGCTTTCCGCCCCACCCTCGCGAGTGGTTAAGTATTTTCGTCTATCCAGGTTTATAAGACACAAAAAAGCCGAGTGCCTCATACCCTTAGATATTTCGGCAACCCGGCTATCTCCAAGAGACCCAGTAGGCTTTCCGCCCCACTCTCGCGAGTGGTTAAGTATTATCGTCTATCCAAACTATTTTATCTTTACGCTCGGCTATATAAACAGAAATCCTATCTCAAGGCAAATAATTTAATAATAAAAATAAACATATGTCTTTTCCTATTCGTTAACTTAACCAAGATTGAGCAAGGAAATACCTTCTCAAATATAGTCGGCCTCCCTGAGAACATGATATTTACCAGCTGTAGTTTTCATGATTTTTTTCGTCACTTCCCATATGGCAAGAACCGGAACATCTGCCATCAAAATATGTGAGGTTGTCTGCACTGTTGGTAAATTTAAACATCACATCCGCTGGGGGCAAAGGGTCCGGCAAGTAATGCTGCAAGGAAGCCGTTCCGAACCCATCATGGCATGTTGAACAGGAGACGGAGGTATGTTGCCCGTGCTCGCCCGTCGAAGGAGAACTACTGTGACAAGAGACACAGGCCCCGAGTACCAGAGGAGGATCGCCACTTGTATGGCAACTCTCACATGACGGATTGGTTCCGCTACCGCCGGAATTAAGATCGTGACACGTCAGGCATGTCGAACGATCATCAATCGAGGCTTGCGCATGGTTGTTCGGCAAGAGCCAGTCTGCACCTGTGTCGTGTGAAGCTCCAGACCCGTGACAATCATGACAGGACGCCGGGCCGTTGCCGTAGCTGCGGTTCACCGTGTGACACTGGTTGCACACGGCAATGTACAACGACAGACCGTCGTGCGGCGTGCTGCCGTGAGTCCAGCTTTCACCCGCGGGAACCTTGCTGCCGGTCTCACCGAAATGGCACTGGAAGCAGCTGACACCGGTCAATCCGCCCTGGTAGTCAGATCCGTGGCAGACTGCACAGGCGGTCACATCCTGAACCGCCGACAGACCATGGAAGGTCGCGCTGGTCTTGTCCAGCCAGGTTTCTCCCACCGGGTGAGAGGCTCCGGTATGGCAGTCATGACAGGTCTCCGGACCGTTGCCGTAGCTGCGGTTCACCGTGTGACACTGGTTACACACGGCAATGTACGGCGTCAGGCCGTCATGTGGTGTGCTGCCGTGGGTCCAGCTTTCACCCGCGGGAACCTTGCTGCCGGTCTCGCCGAAGTGACACTGGGAGCAGCTGACGCCGCTGAACCCGCCCTGGTAGTCAGCCCCGTGGCAAACTGCACAGGCGGTCACATCCTGGCTTGCGGCGTCGCCATGGAAGGTCGCGCTGGCCTTGTCCAGCCAGGCTTCCCCCACCGGGTGAGAGGCTCCGGTATGGCAGTCATGACAGGACGCCGGGCCGTTGCCGTAGCTCCGGTTC
>PKUD01000090.1 GCA_002869695.1 Desulfuromonas sp.
ATAATTGTTTGTTGAATTGTAACCATAGTGACCAAGAACCCCATCAGGACTGGCGTCACCCCTGAAACGAATGTCAGCTCTTGCTTGTGCCCGGATGGCTCGTACGGCCCGTTTCCATTCGCCCGTTGATTCATTTAAGCGAAAAACGCGTGCATCCGACAGATCACTGGTTCTGGCCCCGGATAAACGGAGACCGTCCCAGCGGAGCCCATTCCAGCGAAGTCCATTCCAGCGGAGCCCATCAGCTCTAAGACCGATGCGACCCTCTGTTCTCGCACCATCCCACCTGATAGCAGATCGTAGACCCTGAGGGGCAGATATTCTATAAGTCGTCAACAGCCCTCTGCGCCCGTCGATCTTTCTGATGTCTGTTTCTCCAGCGGTATAAATATCAATGGCCAAGGTCCCATCGAGAAGAAGGAAGCCTGGTTGTACAGATTCATTATCGATGAGGTCGAGACCAATTGTAGGTTCAAAGCCCGAGACAACACTGAACCCTTCTAGTAGGCTATTGTCTATTGTCAGACCTGTGAATAAATAGTTTTGCTGAGAAAGATCAATCGAAAATATCGCGCCAGGAAATATAGGATCTATTTGAAATTGTGGAAAGTAAAACTCAAAAGAGGGAAGAGCAACAGGATCTGCAATAGCTTCAAAACCTATTGTTCCCTCAGATCCTTCAATTGTTTCAGATTGACTTGTCGCTGGGCAGAAAACGATAACGGACAACAATACAAATCCAGCCAGGGCGTTCACCAACAATTTTGTCCTCATCTCAAACCACCTTTCCTATTTTAGTGCATTCCAAATGTTCAAGGTTCCCACTAAGGCATACCTAACTCGACAAAACACCTCAAAAATGATTAAGGGCAATCTCAAGTATCTTAATGCAATAAATACGCCTGCAAACTATGACAATATTTACAAGGGGTTAGGTTTGCAAAGTTTTTATGTAAAATTTATCGACATTTTCGATTATGTAGAAATGTTTTTTCATGGACCTAGGTTGACTCCCGCCAAAACTTAGCTGCTTAGCTTCAAATATCACTACATTCGAGACATGGAAACGAAGAAGCCCCGGCCGGTCATAGCCAGGGCTTCATTTGGTCAGCCAGGATCTTTGGTCTCGATGTCACGTACAAGTAGGAAACGGCCCGGGTGGTCGACGTGACTAAACAGGTCGGCCGCGAAATGCGGTAAGATCCGGCCGATCGAGCAGGGGGCGGTCGGCCGAAAATTCCAGTGACGCATCAAATACGCTTTCGATCAACAGGGGATCGAGGTTCCCTTCCCACATCGGACCATTTACCGGGGTGAGAGCCCTTTTTTTGAGCTAAGTATCCTCGAAAAACTCAAAAACTCTCAGCCGGAAGCGGAAACCCCTCAGAAATAGGCTAGCATTGAAATGACTTTTGGGTTTGTTTAACGATCCAATGCTTAAAGAGGCGATCATGGTCACTATCAAAAATATCGCCCTGATGTTGGTTCTGAGCCTGGTTTAAATTCTCCTATGATCCAGCACAGTTCAGACGACTGGCTACAACCCTTTTCTCTCAAAATATCTAAAGAGAGCAAGTCCGCCAAGAATCGCGATTACAATAATGATCCAGTGATTTATCCCAAACACCCCAGGCAGTGAGATTTTTCCGAAGTCCCCCCAGGTCAGGATCGTTTTTTTCATAAACGAAAAAGTTTCAGCAAATACCGCTGCCCCCGCCAGCATTCCCAATATCCCCCAGAGGGCATCCCAACGACCTTCAGCCAGTGCTCCGGCTGAAGTGCCTGGACAATAGCCAAGGAGTCCCCAGCCGATACCGAAGATCAATCCTCCAACAATGTTCCCGCCAAGGACGGTTGCTTTAAGACTGAGTTTTGCAAGCTCCAGGTCGACCAACAGATAGACCCCCACCATTCCAACCAGGACACTGGAGAGCATAAATTTGATGATCGTCATATCCTTAAACAGCAACGCCCCAAGTTGCTTGTCGTAGCGTAGCACTCGACCTTTTTGCAGCAGGAACCCAAACGCAATCCCTGTAATCAGACCATAGATCAGCATCTTCATGATGGCCTCCCCCCATAAATGACACGTGCCACAATAATTCCGCCGACAAAGAAGCAAGCCAGAGAAATGAAACCGCTTACTGCTAGCTGGAGCGAACCGCTCAGCCCGTGACCGCTCGGTCAGCCATCTGCCAGTCGTGCCCCGTACATCGCTATGGCTCCTCCAAAGAAGGCGAAAACTGCCCTCTTGTTTTTGCTCTCTGGGCCGAAGCGTTGCTGCCACAAATCCGGCAGCCCTTGCCAGCGAAAGGATTTCGAAGTTGTCGCAGCTATTAACGCACCAATAAATATGCCGACAACAAACATCCACTGCCAGTCGATCTTAGGAGTTGTTTTGATGAAATACTCCATTTGTGCAACGCGCTCAGGTGAGATGATCTGCTCCAGCAAGCCGACCGATCGAACAAATGTGGTCGATGCTCCAAGGAACTGTCCTGCAATCCAAACCGATAACACCGACACTAGTCCTGAGAGGGCTCCGGCTAAATAGGGATTCCATCCTTTATCTTCGTGCAGTTGTTTTGACATTGAACAAGCTCCTTGCCCCATTTTTTCGCGAAAGATTAAAGTAATTACTTACGCAAAAATTATACTTTAGAAGTTCTGCAATTCAATGCACCCACCCATTTAATTCGTGGGTCAGACTAACTGCTGCACTGCCTGAATGGATATAAAATATTAAAGATGGCGCTAGCTAGGTGTGCTGGGTTGTCCCTTGCTTTTAAACCATGACTGGGCTTGAAAGAGACGGTATCGGTGGTACATTTATTCTTTAAAAATGGAACACGATCTATCCAGCACATTAGGTCGGAGAGAGATGCTGTCAACACTGACAATACGAGCATATAAGCGGAGAACCGGAGAGGAGGAACTAAATGAGAAAACTTAAACTGATGGCAATTATTGTAACGACGATGACTGCCCTCAGTCTAACAGCGGCTCACGCTGAGGAGGTGGCACCTCTGTTTCCTCTGCCATTTACCCCGGACTTCACCCGAGGCTCTGGCTGGGGAGTTGCTCTTGGCTTGGGGGTTGAATACGAAACCGCCTACGCTGGTTCGGACGAATATGAATTTGAACTCGATCCGGCCGGGGCCATCCAATGGAGAAAGGGAAACCACCTGTTCTCTTGGGAAGGGCTGGAACTGTCATGGACGACTCGCCAGAAGGATCGATGGTACATCCAGGTCGATTTGGGTTTAGATGGTGAACGTGAGGAAGGTGATTCTGATGACGGCAGGCTGGACGGCCTTGATGAGAGGGATGATGAGTTTGCGGCCACTGGTGAGGTCAGGTATGCCTTTGATGGCGACTGGCGGAATTATGTCGGTACTCGGATTTCTGTGGGGGATAGCGATTTCGGTACAAAGGGGTTTATCTTTGCCGGGCACCGGTTCGGTTCCCGCCAGGATGGCGGTGGAACAGAAGCTTTTCTCTATGCCACATTTAGTGACAGCAGCAACCTGAATAGGGATTTTGGCGTTAGCCCATCAGAAGCAACAACATCCGGACTTGCAGAGACGGATTTATACGGTGGACACCGCTCTACCGGCCTTCGCCTCATCGATCGACGCTTTGCCAGCGAGCATATTCAAATCGTTTCCGGCCTGGAACTTGAGTATTACAGCAGCGATGTGCGAGATAGCCCCATTGCCCGCGAAGACTTTGCGGCGGAAGTAGAGCTGGCAGTGCTCTATCACTTCTAAGCATCTTCACCTGACAATCGGCTAGAGGCGACAACTATCCTGACACGGGGGGGAAACCAATCTCATTTATCTAGGGAATTTCGAGACGCTAATACAACATCTATGAAATCTTCCCTTCGTTTGGGTTATAGTTCCGAAAAATAAAGGGCGGAACCGATTGGTCCCGCCCTTTATTTCGTTCAAAACCAGACCGCCTATTCCAGCGGCACGCCCATCTCCTGAAGGTAATCCCGCGCATCGCGGTTACCGGCGTAAGCAGCCTCCCGGATCATCTTCATGCCGAGATCCTGGTTCTGCTCACCGCCGAGGCCCTGCAGGTACATGTAGCCCAGGTCGAACTTGGCCTTGTCGAAGCCCTGATCCGCCGCCAGTTTAAGCAGTTCACGCCCTCTGGCCAGGTCTTCCTTGACCCCTTCACCACGGATATACATGAATGCCAAGTTATATTGGCCAAGAGAGTGGCCCTGGTCAGCAGACTTCTGATACCACTTGACCGCTTCTTCCAGGTTCTTGGGCGTCTGGATGCCGGTCGAATAGAGCACGCCCAGCTGCGCTTGAGCCTCAGCATCACCCTGCTCGGCTTTCTGCTGCAAACCTTCAAGCTCGATCCCCTTGAAGCCGGCGGCCGGCAGGGCCAGAGCGAGAATTCCGCATAAGACCAGAACGGCCAATAGTCGCTTCATTTTGATCTCCTCTTGATGTCAGATCGGGGCACCGCAGAACGGCGTGAGCCCCGGAACCGACAAGATAGCCCAGCAATCACCTCCGGGCAAGCGGAAAAGCAGCTGTTCGCCTGACCGGTTTTCCGCTAAACTCGAAGCAGACCGAAGGAGCCTCGATGCCGCTGCGAACCCTGATTAACGAACTGGAAACCGATCACAAGCTGCGGAGAATTGCCGCCCGGGTCAGCCCCGAGCTGGAGCTGGCAGCGATCACCGAGCGCAGCGGCAAAGCGAGCGATGGCGGTCCGGCGCTGCTCTTCGAGCAGGGAGCCGGCCACCGTTTCTGCGTTGTCACCAACCTGTTCGGCACAGAGGAGCGCACCGCGCTGGCCCTCGGCGAATCATCGCTCAGAGCATTCGGCAAGCGGATCCATGCCAGTCTTCTGGCAGTCACAGGTCAAAGCGCCGATGAGCGCCTGCGGGCCCTGCTGGCGGCTGACACACTGCAACCCGTCGTGAATCATCGACCACCCTGCCGGGAGATTATCGCCCCGCCCGACCTGTCGGTCATCCCGGCGCTGACGTTCTGGCCGCAGGAAACCGTTCCCAGCCTCACCCTACCGCTGGTTTTCACCACCGACCCTGACACCGGGCAGCAGAACTGCGGCATGTACCGGGTCCAGATTCACGATTCCGATTCCGCCACCATCAATTTCTCTGGACAGTCGGGGGGAGGAAGACACCTGCAGGCATGGCGGGAGAAAAATCTGCCGATGCCGGTCGCCATCGCCCTCGGCGGTGACCCGGCCCTGATCTGGGCAGCCGGTGCGCCGCTGCCACAAGAGTGCGATGAACTGCACATGGCCGCCTGGGTGAGCGGCAGAATCCAGACCGTCACCTGTGGCCTGAGTCAGCCGCTGCTGGTTCCCGCTGAAGCCGAAATCGTCATCGAAGGGGTTATCCATCCGGGGGAAACCCGGGCCGAAGGCCTGTTCGGTAACCACACCGGCGGCTATGTCGCCAATCCTGCTGCCCCCCTGTTCCGGATCACCTCCATCAGCCACCGCGCAGACCCCATCTGCCCGGCGACCCTGGTCGGCACGCCGCCGAAGGAGGACTGCTACCTGGCCAAGGCCAGCGAACAACTCCTGCTGGCGATGCTGAAGATCGCCCATCCGCCGGTCCGGGATCTGCACATGCCGTTGGAGACGATCTTCCACGGCTGCGCCCTGATTGGCGTGGAGGATAGTAAAGAGGGACAAGGGATTGAGCTGTTGCAGGCGCTCCGCAGTTCCGGGCCGCTGCAGAGAGCCAAGCTGCTGATCCTGCTAGACAGCGATATCGACATTCGCAACCCCTCGCTCAGCTACTGGCGGGCTATCAACCAGCTGGACGAATCCCGGGTTTTCATCGAGCAGGGCCGGATCAGCATCGATGCCACTGGCATCGATACCACTCGGCTGGTCGAACATGAGCGGGTAACATTGGAGCTGATCTCCCGCCGCTGGTCCGAGTACGGACTGGGGTAGCGTTCAGCTAGAGACGACAAGTTTCCTGGCAGGTAAGACGTTCCGGGGGTTCCCCGTCAATAAAACCGACCTGTAATTGCTGCCAATCTTTATCGTTTAAATTCACCGGGGCCATTCTGGCATTTTTCAACGGCTTTCTGGGATTTGTCAGCCAATCCTTGAGTCTTTGTACTGTCCAGGCTTTCTCTTCAGGATAGGTTTTCGGATAAAATTCCGTCAGCAGTCCAGACAGATTCGGCCCCATATAACTGCCTCCCAGTCCTCCCTTGTGCTTCGTCAACATCCGGTGGCATGAGCCACACTCTTTTTCGAAAACGGACTTTTCTCCGGGCTGCGGAGCTTCAAAGTGGATCAGCACCGGAATCTCTTCTTCAGGCTGGCCAGTTTCGCGGCTGTTGGCATAAATGACGTTGACCAGTTGAACGACTTGCGCCTCGGAAAAGTGAAAATCCGGCATGAAGAGAGCCGGCTCCCTGACGGCATTTAAGAGTTCTTCCGCAGTAGAATTCTGCGGTGACCAGTCCAGGTTGGCGGCATATTTGTTCCCCTTTCCTCCTGAGATATGACAGCGGCGGCAAGCCATCTGTTCCATCAGCTTTTTCCCGCGCTTCACAACCGGACTGTCAGGAAGAGTGAAAGCGGAAAACCTGGCCGTAAGTATCCGGTCATGGGCGATCTCTTTGCGAATTGTGTCGGCCCGCCCCAAATGGCAATCTGTACAACTACCAGATTCTGAATAATGCCCCGGGTGACATTCCAGGCAAGCCTGCTCCTCGGCATGAATCAAGCCGCAGCAGCCCAGAATCAACCAACAGGTAATCGTTATAATCCGAAAACCAGTTCCCAATTTGCACCTCGGAAGAATTTAGCGATAACAGTCAGAATCAGGATCGTCAGAAAGGTCAGAATCGCAATCAGGCTCACCCATTTCTGCTCCCCTGGGAACCAGTTGGCCCGGTCAGCGGGCGGACTGAGCGGCAACCAGGGCAAAACACAGAAGAATATTCCAATCCCCAGAATCAGGTAGATCAGGGAGCCGGAATAGCTGACAAGTTCCTGGGTCCAGAGCAGAAACCAGGCCGACTTGGACGGGTTAGGAACCCGGCCAATATCCGCCGGAGTCTGCAAAGGAGCCGGGATAAAAATCGCCAGGCCCATTAGCAACAGGACCAGCAGCACCAGCGCGATCTTGACCCGGCGGAAAAAATAGGGAGAACTCGGAACATAGTCTCTCATAGGTACGGCAGCGCCCCCTTGTCCTTGCGAATCCGATAGAAATGGAGGAAAGAGAGCCCCAGAATTGTTATCGGAATCAGAGCGATATGGAGAATATAGAAGCGGACCAGGGACATCGGTTGGCCGATATCATCCGGAACCATGAAACTCTTCAGCAATCCCCCCCCCGGCACCGAGGCAAGCAGTTTCATCCCGGTCTGGGTTGCCCAGAGAGCCAGTTGGTCCATCGGCAACAGGTAGCCGGTGTAACCTTCAAAGAGGGCCAGACAGAGAATGGCAAATCCGATCACCCAGTTCAGCTCCCGCGGTTTACGGTAGGCGCCGGTGAGGATGACCCGCAGGGTGTGTAGGAAGAGCAGGACCAGAAAAGCGTTGGACGCCAGACGATGCAGGTTGCGCAGGTACCAGCCGCCCGGAACCGAGGACTCCAGGTAGAGAATCGATTGGAAGGCCCGATCGGCGGAAGGCTGATAGTGGAACAACAGCAACCCACCGGTCAGCAGCAGGACCAGAAAAGAGGTAAAGGCCAGCCCCCCAAGGCAGAAGGTGTAGCTGATTTTGAGATTACGGCGCAGCACCACGCGGGGAAACAGGTGTCTGATAAATTCTTTGATCGGACCGTCATTATTCATGCCAGCACCGCTACGGTTCCGCCCTGATCTTGCAACACAAGGCGCTGTAAAGGTCCTTTCGCAGGACCTTTGAGCGGCTCGCCTTGCCGGTTGAAGACACTGCCATGACAGGGGCAGACCAGATCCTTCGATGTCACGTTCACCGTGCAGCCCAGGTGAGAGCAAACCAGACTGAGAGCATACATCTCTTCTCCCTCGTGCACGATCGCCACCCGCGACTCGCGAAATACCAACGCTCCCTGATGCGGCAGGTCGGCCTTATTGACCCGCAACAGCTCTCGCTTCGCCTTGCCGTTGTTACTCGGAACCAGATATTTCCACAGCAGCAGGCCACCACCGGCAAACAGGGCTAATCTTTTAAGGAGCCTTCGACGCTCTCTACAAGTTTTTTCCATTTTTCCACATAGGTCCTGATAAATTCCGGGCTCTTTTCATTGATCGCCGCATACCGTTCCCGGCTGAAGAAAGCGCCGTTACCGACAACCTGCCCTTCCTGGCTCCAGAACGAAGCCAGCGGCAGTCCGTCCCGTTCCAGAAAATAGATTCTGTCCTGCTCGTTTTCCAGCAGAAACCGTCGCGCATTGCCGTGGCAACTGTCGCACATACCGCTGCCGCTCCGCACGGTATGCGGGAAGAACGCCTGCCAGCGCGCCGCGGTTAGTTGGTTTTCAGTTCCGTCGCCCTCTTCCCGCAGGTCGGAGTAGAAGACGATGAACTGAGGTCGGATCGGACTGACCTTGCCTTTGCTGTTGATACCGAGGGGCGGAGCATCCTGTCTCTTCAGGTAACTGCTCTTCAGATACTCGTCATCGGCATCACCCTTGAGGCGAAAATATGTCCTTTTTTCACTCTCCCCCAAACGCAGGAAAAAGGTGCCGTACTCCTGTGGCGCCCAAGCGGAGTGACAGGCGTAGCACTCCAGCTTGTTCATATGGGCTTCAATGCGATGCTCGACCGGACGCGTTTCTGCCTGGTGACAATCGGTACAGTCTTTGGCCGCCTTACGTCCGGCGATCAGGCTCTGCATCGTGTGGCAGTCACGGCATTCCATCTGCAGTTCGGCGTGCAGGTCGGGCCGCATCTTCAGATACGGTTCCCCCTGATACAATGCCCCGCGCTGATAGCGATTGGCATCCTCGCGCGGTGCCATCCCCAAATATTCACGGCCGACAAAGTAGTCCCGGTGACAACTCAGGCAGTCCTCCTGTCGGGCTCTCTCAATCTGGTGCCCGTCACCTCCATGGCAGTCGAGACAATCACTGACATGACAGGACTGGCAGTTCTTTTCAAAAAAATGAGGATCGACCTTATTGAAACTCTGGGCGACGAACTGTTTCTCATTGGTGCGGGTTGCCATCGACTGATCGAAGATCGCTGCGTAGCCCTGGTGACAACCGACACACCCGGCGGCCCGGTTCATGGCCGAGGACGGTTGCTTCAGTTCATGCCCCTGCGCTTGGTGGCAGGCGGCACAAGGCAACTGAGCATGGACCCCTGAAATGGAAATGCCGTCAGCCGTTCGGGATTGATTGTTGACGCCCCAGGCTGCGCTAGTGAGCAGCAGACAGAGGGCGGCCGAGACAAGTATCCAGCGCACGATAATCGAGTTCCTTCTGATAAATGGGATCCTTGGGATCCTCGTGACAGGCCAGGCAGAGATTGACGGCCAGAGCTTTCTTCACCTCACCGCCGTTGAGCGGGCGGGAGTTCTCGCGGGTGATCGCCGAATAGGCTCTGACCCGACCATAATCCATGGTCAGGTAGCCGTCGAGGGGTTTACCTTCAGACTTTTCACAGATCAGGGTCGCTTCGATACTGCTTCCTTCCAACGAGTGCTGACCGAACCCGAGAAATGCCGGATTACCGTGGCATTCGCGACAGCCGATCGCCCTGGTGCCTGTATTGTGAGAATAGAAGGGGGCAAAACGTAACTGCTGGCGGCCCTTGAAGTTGGCAATGTATTCATCCCTCACCTTTCGACCATTTCGATCCTTGACGGTGACGAAGGTCTGACAACCGGGGGTCACCGGCGAGATCATCCCCCGCTGGTTGAGAGCCAGCGGGAACGGATAAAGCATCCGGTAATCCTCGGTCTCGCTGAAGCGACCGGGCGTTTCCCTCCCTTTGACGAAATCCATCCCCTGTTTCGATTGATCATACTCGGTGTGACAGCCATAACACTGGACCACGGTGCGGGAGTGGCAGGAATAGCACTCCATCCGCTCGTGACCGACGATACTGTGCTCCGGTGTGCCGGTGATCACTTTCGATTCGTGCAGCTTGCCGCTACGCTTCCCCTGCAACCAAATCTTGCCGTTCTCATAGAACACATTGGAATACTTGCGCCCCTTGGCGGTCAGCACCATCTGCTCTCCCTGCTGCATCTGCCGCTGATAGTTGTTGGACTCGCGCAACGCCTCGTCATTCTCTCTTTCGATTGTTGCCGTCATCGGCCTTTTTGTAGCGCTGCCGTGGCAGTCCTGACAGCTGACTTCCGTCTGCAGGTACATGTTTTCGTAGGCATAGCCGTCGCCCATCACATCCCGCGAGGTATGGCAATCGATACAGTCCATGCCCTTGGAAAAATGGATATCAGGAGCAATGCTGGTGGCATTGCGCGCGCCGCTGATCATCATCGGACCCGGCTCACCACCCTTGGTCGGCACCAGGGAATTGTTGCCGTCGTTCAGGCCCTGATAGGAGAGGGCAATCCGACCGCTGCGATTGTGACAGCGGAAACAGGCCATATTATCCGGCAGAGCGCGTAACTTGTGGTCAGCTGAGTGGGGCCACTTCCCATTCATGGTCGCGTCCCCGCCCTGGTAGGTTCCATTGTCGTTGTAGGGGAAGTGGCATGCCGCACACCCTGATGCATGGCTGCCGGCCCAGGACTGATTCGATTCCTGGCCGATGTGGCAGAGCGAACAGAATTTACGGTAGAGCTCACCCGACAGGTTGTTCAGCGCCCTGACATCCCTGAGCTGGAGAGGTTCTCCCGCGGCATCGTGGACCTCGCCGGCACTGGTCGCATAAAGACGGCCATCCTCGCCCTCCCAGGTCGCCTGGGTATTCTTGATCATACCGGTATTGGTGTACATCAGGTTGGACTTGACCCGGCCGAGATGGTAAGCGTGACACATCCCGCAGGTCTGCTCCCAGTGCTCCGGGGACGCCGGGTTTTTCGGTCCGTACATGGTTTTATGTGATCGATCCTTGTTCTCGGTCCCGGGGTCCCCACCGTGACAGCTGACACAGTCAGCGTGCGTGTCCGATGCCCGCTCCAGCCCCTGATGACAGGATTCACAGGTCGACCGGACTGGCGTCTCGGCACACCCTCCAAACAGCAGGGCGCTGCCAAACACACATATGAAAAATATCAGACCAACCTTCATCACAAGTCCATACGAACAGCAAAAGACCAGAGCGCCGGGAAAGTGTTGATGCCATTATCAGGCTGTTTTTATCTTTTCAATCGCCTCAAGCAGAAAATGAGCCGACTTCACGAGATGCTCCTGATTCGACTTTTTCAGGATATCGTGCCCTTTTCTCATCAATTTCACGGCTTGAAGATTTTTATTTTTATGCATCACTTTGTCCACCACTAAATTGACGATTACGTCCAGGTTTCATCGCAGCTGAAACAGTGATATGTCACGTCCGCTCTTTTTTCGGTGGCTAGACTTTCACAGGTCGGACAGAGATAACTCAATAGTCTCGGATTTTCAGCCAGTTCAAACGCCGCGGCCAGCTTGTCTACCCCCGCCACAAGCCCGATGCTCCTCTCTCCCCGCTCATGGAGCTGCTTAAAAAGAATTTCCCTGGCTTCAGCCAAATAAGCAAACGCCCGGTTCAATTCTTCTGCTGACAAATCATTCATATCGACCTCGCCATTGATCAAAAGACGCCTTAAAAAAAACGGTTGATGGGCCCCAACTTGCCCACCAACCGCAGATCATCAGGGGGCACCTGATGTATTTAACCTTTTAGTCAATTGTGACGACTTTATCAACATCCTGCCAGATAAAGGGGGTCGTTCTCTTGTTGCAGAAAGGCAGATACCAGAGTTTCACATTGATGTTGAGCTTTTTTTCCAGAATCTCACGCTCGGTAACACGACCATTGCCGTTGATGGTATCTTCGGTGGGGAAGAAAATGTCAAAGCGCTCTTCCACCGTTTTGTGCGGCGGCAAGCCGCCGTCTTCGATAATTCCACTCTTTTCATAAGGCCCACGGCCCATCTAGTCCCCCCGGGCAAACTGCTGCGGGGTCGGCATGTAGATCTTTTCTTCGTTGTAGACTTCTTCGCCATCATCAGTGGTGGCGCTGACCGACAGAACCAGTCGGTTGGGAGTCGGTCAGCCATCCGGTATCGAGTGACCCGATTTATTGGTCATCGACACCTTAACAACGGCTTTAGGCGTGTAGAGACTGCCGTCCCGCCAGTTGGACCCGAACGCCTCGACGTCGAAAGCTACAGCCGCCTGGGCCATCCCTTCATCCCGGTAGCTGAGGATATTATGCCCAAGGCCGCTCTTTTCCATGTGGCATTCCTGGCAGGTTTCCTGGCCGCCTTCGGCCTTGTAGGCCCACAGGTAGCTGCCGTAGGCGGTGGCACACTGGGTCGGATTGTCCAGCTCCAGGTTGGGGCCGAGACCGTGGCACTGGCCGCAGAGGATCGAAGCGCTCATGATCGGACTTTCCTTCATGACCGGAAAATCATCCGCCGGGTGCTCACCGTCCATGGAGCCGTAAACCACGCCGTCCTGGGGGTAGCCGTCGGTCCATTTGTGGGTGATAGCATTGCGGTTGTGGCAGATCAGGCAGTTGATATTGAGGCTCAGAAGTTTCTCTTCCTCCAGCGCGCGGGTTTCCGCATCACCGCCGCGGACCGCGTCGTACCAGCTGTTGATACTGGTGACAATCTCTTTAGCGACATCGTCGGTGGCGTCAGCCAGCTGCGGCAGGTGGCACTTGGTGCAGCCCTGCAGATGTTCAACGGTCACATCATCGGGAGATTCCACCCCCGAGAAGGCCCAGGACATCATGCCGTTCTTGATCGCTGTCTTGAAGGTTGCAGCAGTCCGGCCAGTGCCGAACAGAGGTTTGGAGTGAGGGGAGTTGGCCCACTCGTCATGAGTGTCTTCGTGACACTCGATACAGGAACTGGAATCGTACATGGCGACCAGCTCGGCGATCGTTGTTGCCTTGCCTCGCTTGGCGGAGATCTGGCCATCCTTGCCGACACCTGCGGCACTTGCGCTGGTCGCAGCCAGCAACACCGCCGCCATGAGGTACAGGGCTTTCGCCCAGGTGAACTTCAATTTATTCATACTCTCAATCCTTAAGTTCTGATTTCATTCAATCGCTGCCGGCACCCCGCTGACTGGAGGGGTTCCGGCAGCGCTTTATCAACTAGCAGCCTTGCAGCATGTCGTTCCCTGCAGCCGGTGCAGCGTCCTTCTTCTTGGCCTTCTTTTTCACTTCCAGCTCAACCTTATCTCCGACTGAAAGCTTATCGGCCTTTCCTTCCTTCAGCTCAATCGTGACTTTGTTGCCGTCAATGTCGGTCACTTTACCCTTCATCTCGGCGGCAAAAGCGACGCCGGTCGAGACCAGAGCAACAGCAACCGTCAGTACCAATAGTTTTTTCATTGTCTTTTCCTTTTTTAAGTAAGTTCAGTTCACACGTCTTCTGTTTCCGCTCGATTAAAAAACGACCTGCATTTGAGCGATGACCTTCGAGAAGTCCTCTGTGTCGACGTCCTCCTTGTCGTAATCGGTATCGCTGTATTCGACGGTCAGTTTGAGATTCTGCCCGTTGATATAGTAGTTGAAACCTGCTGCCATGAAATCCAACTCCTGAGCAGCAATCCCGTTCAACTCCGCAAAGGACCAGTTCTCGGAACGGACAAACAGCTGCAGCGGCAGATCCGCCAGAAGGTAGCCAACTTTGGCATAAGATCCATTCTTCTCGCCATTGATCCCGGAGGTGTCGACAGCCCCCTGCTGGTAAGCGTCGTCCATGTCGTAATCGACATAGGCAGCCGACGCCGTGAAGGTGCCGAGCTCCTCAGTTGGATACTCGACGAAGATATCAGCGGTCCAGGCATTGAGATCGACGGTATCAGTCCCGGCGAGGGCGACATCCTGCTCCATCTGGTATGCGGCGCCCAGAGTGACGATCTTTTTCTGTCCCATGTAGGTCCCCCGGTAACCGTACCCTTTTTCCGGATCGAGCAGGGTCAGGTGCGCACGGACACTGTAGCGAACGTTTGACTCCAGGTCGGCGGCTCCGGTACGACCGTTCATGACATCGGCCCGCAGCTGGAACTTGTTGTCAAACATGTTGCCCCAGACCGCAACACCCTTGTCGCGAGTGGAAACGAACGGGGAACGGATGAACAGAGAGCGGTCGAGGGTCAGCGGCTTTTCGCATGCCTCAAGGTTTTCACGGGTAAAGCTGTACTTGAACTTACCAACCCAGATATTGAGATCCTTGTTCGGCTTGAAACGCAGGACCGCATCGAGCATCTGGAACCTTGAAGCATCGCTGTCGGTGCTTTCGTTGTACTCGGTCTGCACATAGAGCCCGAAGTTGGGGCCATAAGCTCCCATCAGGGCCAGACGGTTGCGACGGAAGTTGAACTCCTGAGTTTTCTCCTCGGTGTCATCAACGGTCAGCTGGAATTGACCTTTGTAATCGAGCTTGAGCATGCCCTGCTCTTCAGGTCCGAATTTCCAGGTCGGGCCGGCAAAAGCACTGCCTGCCAGCAGGGTAAGGGTCAACAGAAGACCCACGAAGATACTTTTTTTATTGCCAATCAGCATAGATTGAACTCCTTTATTCAGGTCAGGCTCTCCCGTCAAGCAGACGGGAGAGCGATCATTCTCAAGACATTAACAGCCGACGATAGCGTCGCCGCCATTAGCGGTCGGCGGTGTGACAGGTGCGCTTCCACCATCCGTCTCTGCTTTGTAATCAGCGTCAGCGCCTTCCACCTGATTGGCAGCTTCATCGCTCGTGGACAGGTCCAGGAGTTCCACATCCGGATTGAGCGACTCAATGGAGTTCTCACGCAGTTCATCCTTGTTGTAGTTGATAATGCTCATGTAGGTATCGCTGTCGACAGCCCAGGCGGAGAAGGTGCCCAGGTTTCCACCCTTGTCTGCGTTGTCGGACATCATGCCCCACTGACTCCAGGACCCGTCATAGATCATCGCCGGCAAATCGAGGATGGCATCCATGATGAAGAAACCGGTCGATGCAACATAACCGCTGGTGCAGTAGGTGATTGCAGGAGCGGCCGCATTGAATGCCGTCGTATCGATACCATTGGCAAGCATTTCAGCCTGAATCGTTGCAGCATCTTTAAAGGTGCCGTCAGCTTCGAAGGCGCCTTTGAAGCCATAGAAGGAACCGTTGTTCAGGCGCCCTTCAAACACGACATTCGTACCAGGCTCGTTCAGGCCAGGAGTGGAGCCGGCGGCAACCTTATCGCCACGAAAGTCGATCGCAATGCCACGATCGTCCCGTGCAGCATCCATCACCTCGGACAGGGTGGCACGCATATCAACCTGGGCACCAGCCAGATCCATAACCGTCAGAGCGTTCGCGCCCGCTTCAGGTTGCGAATCGCTGGTCAGCATGCCGTAGGCGGCATTGTAGCCATCAAGAACCTTGATCCGCTCTTTGGGGAAACCCCAGTAACGCAGATTGACGTATACCCGACTCGGGTAATAGTTTGCCGCAGAGGTGGTAATCACAACTGTGGTGTTTGCATCGATGCCATGATTTGCCAGCAGGGCATCCATCTTCTCGCCGGTCAGAATCATGTTCTTGGTCTGCACAACGCCATCCAGACGAGTCATCCCGTTTTCGGTAGCGACATCCAACCAACGGGCACCGGGGATGTGAGCTTCCAGGTAGCTGCCCTTAGAAGAGGCATCCAGAATAACGACCCGCTCACCTTCGGTGGCGTTGACCAGACCTGCGTCCATCCAGCCTTGCAGAGTATCTGCATCGATCAGGACACCGTCGGTTTGGGTGGCGGACGGAGCAACAACCAGACTGCTTGCATCAGCACTTGCAGCAAGGTCAGCGACTTCCATCTGACTGCTCACAACATCGGAATCATCCGCTGCATTGTCACCAGTGAAAGGCTCAGCCTGAGCCGCAGCGTCAACCACGAGAGTCTCTACAGCCAGAGGCTTCTCAACCAGGTGGTTGATGTTGTAGCGATAACCTTCGTCAGCAGCCAGATACTGGTCGGAGGACCAGACGGAACCGGCGGGGATTTCGCCCAGAGCAGCACCATTGTCGGAATACTGACCGAACTGACTCCAGGACCCATCATAGAGGCGAACCGGGGCACCGAGGATCGCATCCGCAGCAAAGAACAGAGGGGTCGCGGAGTAACCGGAGAGACAATAAACCGTGGTGGTCTTGTCTTTGCTCCAGCCTTTGGCAGCGAACAGGGCCTCGATCTCTTCCTTGGTCTTGAACTTGTTCCCTTCGCCAAACAGGTCGACCCATGCCAGATACTGACCACCCTGAGGATGGCCGTCGTACACTGTCAGGTCGACTTTGCAAGTGACATAACCGGGGCTGGAAGATTCACCCGAGTACCATTTCGGGCCACGGGCATCGAGGATAACGTCGGTTTCAGGATCGAATGAGCTGACGAAGTCGAGCATCTCGCCAATGGAGAGACGCAGGTCGGCATTGAGTTCGCCTTCAAGATCCTTGACACTGAAGTCGTTGCCGACAGGAACCGGCACTTCGCGGGTCATCAGCTCGGGATAAGTTGCGGCAAAAGCGGCATTACCGCCGTTCAGCAACCTGAGGTTCTCCTGGGGGAAGCCCCAGTAGCGGAACATCCAGTAAGCGCGGGTCGGGAAATACATCGGACCGCTGGTGGTAAAGACGATGACCGTCTCTTCATCGATGCCCAGGCGCTGCAGGACGGCGTCCATCTGCTCGCCGGTCGCAACCAGCGGAAACGCAGTCGCAACACCTTCAACACGCCGTGAGGCGAGGTTGGGGTTGTTGACCCGGCAGGCACCAGCGATACGCTCGGCATCAGTCTCTGGGTTCATCGTGTAAGAACCGTAATCGAATACGACGACTTTCTGATCGAAGGTTCCGCCCCCGTTCACCAATCCCTGGTCCATCCAGCTTTTGAGCGTGGCAGGCTCAATCAGGACATTGGTGGCGGCACCGGTGACCGGAGCGCTGACGGCACTGACCGGCTCATCATAATTGTCTGAACCACCGCAACCCCAAAGCATCAGCATCAGGGTCGCTACACAGAGCAACTGCAGAAAAATCTTTAACCTGTTTGTCCTTCTTTCCTGTTTCATGTTACCTCCCTTGAGTAAATTTGGTGAATTCGGGCAGGAACTTATAACTATTTCGTTCTGACCGCTCCACCCCCCTGTGGTTGTGTTGTTCAACTGAATATAGTGCCTACAAATTTGGACTACCCCTAAATCAAAGCCTGACTCGCCAGAGCAAATCATGGCCACATGTCCCGCCGCTCTCGGTAGAAGCAACCTTTTCTCACGCATAGCTGGGTGTGGTCCTCCAAACTCCTGACCTGTTAAACCCTGATTGTGGCCCAGGCGTTGTTGATCAACTCATCACTGACATCCAGCAGGGAGTCCTTGATGACCCCGGAAAGCCGCAGCTCAACGGCCCGGATGATCACCCCGGTGAATGAGACCGCCGACAGAAAGTAGTCACCGGCCTTCAGCTCCCCCTTGGCAATCCCGTCGGCAACGATCTGTTGTATCCAGCGAAACGGTTCGGAATAACAGATCGGCACCGAATCTGAGATAAATTCATCATGACGGATGGTCAGCATGTACCGCATGGTTTCCGGTTCGTTTTCGGCAATTGCAAAAGACAGCTCAGCCACGGCACGCAACTTCCCATAGGTATTTGAGTCCTGGGGGACCCGCGCAAAAAACAGGTCCTGAAAATGATCCAGGGTTTCTTCATAAAGTTGGCGGGCCAGGTCCTCTTTGTTCGAAAAATAGCTGTAGATCGCCCCCGTACTCACTCCTGAAGCCTTGACGATGGCCGGTATTGAGACGGCGTAATATCCCTTTTCGACAAATAGCTTCCGAGCGGCCCGAAGAACCATGCCCCTTTTCCCTTGTGGATCGATAATTCGCTGTGTCACATTTTCACCATAGATAGAATGTTCTTTCTGTAAATCAAAAGCAATGAACATGCCATGGGCACTCGGAAAAGAGAATATAATGCTGTTATTCTCTCCTGGAACTAACCATCATTTCTCTAATTTACAAGGAGTTACGAATTTACCACATCCGTAAATAAATATCTCTTTAAGAAAAAAGCTTCGCGTTAATCTTTTACTAGAACGACCTTTCTTTCTATGTTCTGGGTAATTTCACCCCCTTGTTGGTCATTTCACCCTATCCCTTTGCTTGAAGGCTCAACATGGCAACAAAAAAGGCCGGGCATTTCTGCCCGGCCTGATAAGTTCAAGAACAACTACGATCAACTATCGGCCTTTATCGCATTCCAGGCCGCCGTAATCACCTCTTCCGATTTTTCCTGCAATGTCTTCTGCAGAACCCCTGTCAACCTGATTTCTATGTTCCTGGTAAGAACCCCGGTGAATGCTGCTGCGGAAATCAACCGATCCCCCTTTCGCAGATCACCATTGGCGATCCCCTCAGCAACAGTCTCCTGGACCCAGACAAAGGGTTCAGAATAACAGATCGGCTTATGATCGGTCATAAATTCGTCGTGACGAATGAAAAGCATGTACTGCATTAAGACCGGGTTATTCTCTGCAATATCAAGAACCAAATGGGCAAAAGCTCTCAATTTCTGATATGTTGTCGAAGTCCCCGCCAGCCGGGATACCAACATGTCGTTGAATTCTGACAGGGTCCGATCATGAATGTAGCGGGCCAGGGTTTCCTTGTTCGAAAAATGGTGATAAATGGCACCGGTACTCACCCCGGAAACCTTGACAATGTCCGGTATCGACACATTGTGGAAGCCTTTTTCTACAAACAACCCCCGCGCCACCTCAATGACCCTCTCCATTTTATCCTGGGGATCTATCTTGCGCTGTTTCATATCTTTCCTGCATCAAATGGATAACCCCTCGCCTGATTCGACATCCTATCACATCACTTTCTGCGCTGCCAGACCGTACAATAGCGGCACAAAGCTGTTGACGTCTTATTGAATGAGAATATAGCTGTAGCCACTCGACTGATATCCGATTGCGGAAATAAAAGTATTGCCAACCACTTTAATCTCCGGAAGGATCGAATCGTTGGACGTCCCCATGAGTGTCGTGGCAACGTTACAGGCTTCAAATTTCACCCTTTTCTCCGCGAGACCTGAAATCAGTCCCTTTACTGCATCCGATGCCTTCTTGGTCACCAACATAACAGCCGATCCACGAAAGACAACTACAATTTCAGGCACAATCGCCTGCGCCCGCAAACTATCGTGGGTCTGCCCGATCACGTCAAGGTAGAGAGCCAGTTTACCCATAGACGCTTCAAATGTTTCCGGAGTAACTCCGATATTGACATCAAAGAAGGCACGGCCCGGCTTATTAAACCCGGCAAGCGCGTCATGGTCATTCGGCACTGCTGAGGCCGAACCACTTGTCGCCAACAGACAAAGAACCAGTTGGAGGGTAACAAAGACGGAAACACAACAGCTGATCTTATGCATCGATTTCTCCAAGTCACAGGAAAGATAGTTGCTACAAAAAAGAAAGAACGTTCTTTCTGAGACTAAGACAACCTGTCACTGCTGTCAAGAGCATGAGAATTCACCGTCTACCTGCCCGATAATCATGTGCTCAACCAACAAACGCGTCCAAGCTAAAGAGCGAACTCGGCCCACACCGGGCAGTGGTCGGAGGGTTTTTCCATCGCACGTATCTCATAGTCGATGCCGGCCGCAACACAACAGTTCGCCAGAGGCTCCGTCGCCAGCACCAGGTCGATCCGCAAGCCCCGCTTCGGCTCCTGGACGAAGCCCCGCGAACGATAATCGAACCAGCTGAAGCGATCATCCACCTCAGGAAATCGCTCCCGGTAGGTATCGCGCAAGCCCCAATCGGTGACCCGCTTCAACATCTCCCGTTCCTCGGGGAGAAAGCAGCACTTGCCCGTCTTCAGCCAGCGCTTGGCATTGTCAGCACCGATACCGATATCTGTATCGAGCGGCGCCACGTTCATGTCTCCGATGACGGCCAACAGGTCCTGAGGATCCGCCGTCCGCTGCAGCCAGTCTTGCAGGTTGGCATAGAACTGCTGCTTGTTGGGAAACTTGGTCGGATGGTCGCGATTTTCGCCCTGCGGGAAATACCCGTTAAGCACCCGCAGGCTACGCCCGTCACCCAGGGGATAGCGACCAATCAGCAGTCGCCGTTGGGCATCTTCGTCCTCCCCGGGAAACCCCTTCTCGATCTCAAGCGGGGTCGTTTTCGACAACAGCGCCACACCGTAGTGCGCCTTTCCGCCGTGATAGGCAACCTGATAGCCAAGGGCCTCAATCGCGTCCAGCGGAAACTCGCTGTCATGCACCTTGGTTTCCTGCAGACCGATAATATCTGGCTGATGAGCATCGATCAGTGCTTCCAGCTGATGCAGCCGGGCGCGCAGGCCGTTGACGTTAAAGGAGATGATTTTCATAGCTAAAACTCCAAATTTAAATAACCCGCAGCAACGCGAGAATGAAACCCCCGTTCGCTTCTCTCCCTTGAGGCGCAGGGACCGCAGAAAAAGATCTTGTCCTTTGCATTTATGTTCTCCGGACTCTCCGGGCCTCTGTTGTGATATCGCTATTATCTGTTGAGCTTAACGACAAAGATACGCCTGGATCTCCTCAATGAACTCCGCCCCGTACTTCTCCAGCTTGTGTTCGCCGACGCCATTGATCTCCAGCATGGTCTTCGCATCGGTCGGTAGAATCGCCGCCATCTCGGCCAGGCTGGCATCACCGAAGACCACAAAGGGAGGGACGCCGGCCCGATCGGCGATCCGCTTGCGCCGGCCGCGCAGCAGACCGAACAGCTCCTCATCATAGTCGAGGCCGACGATCTGCTTGCGGGTTCTCTTGCCCGCCGCGACCGGCTTGAGCCGCGGTCTTGACAGGGTCAATTCGGCTTCGCCACGCAGCAGCGGTCGGGCGCTTTCCGTGAGCCGTAGCACAGAGAAGTTGGCAATATCCTGCTCCAGGTAACCGAGATGGACCAGCTGGCGCAGCAGGTGGCTCCACTGATCCTGGCTCTGGCCCCTGCCGATCCCGTAGGTTGACAGCTGATCGTGCTGCAGATCGAGCAGCCGCTGGGTTTTTGCGCCGCGCAGCACGTCGATCACATGGCCGATACCGAAGCGCTGGCCGACCCGGTAGACACAGGAGAGGGCCTTGCGCGCCTCCTCGGTAGCATCATAGGTGTCCGGCGGATTCAGGCAGATGTCGCAGTTGCCACAGTCGCCCTCAAGCCGTTCGCCAAAATAGCCGAGCAGCACCCGGCGACGGCAGGAGGTCGATTCAGCAAAACCGACCATCGAATTCAGCTTGTGGATTTCAATCCGGTTCTGTTCCGGGTTGCCCCCCTTTTCGATCAGTCCGCGCGAAATGGCGATGTCTCCATAGCCGAACAACAACAGGGCCTCGGCGGGCAGGCCGTCGCGGCCCGCCCGGCCGGTCTCCTGGTAGTAGCTTTCGATATTTTTCGGCAGATCATAATGGACCACAAAACGCACGTTCGACTTGTCGATGCCCATACCGAAGGCGACCGTCGCCACCACCACCTGCAGGTCGTCACGCAGGAAGGCGTCCTGAACTCGTTTACGCTCCTCCGCGCCCATTCCGGCATGGTAGGCTGCCGCCTTCACCCCATCCTGAGCGAGCTTCTGCGCCACCTCCTCGACCCGCTTGCGGCTCAAACAGTAGACGATGCCCGCCTCGTCCCGGCGGTTATCGAGGAAAGCCTGCAGTTGCAAAAACGGTTTCTGCTTGTCCATCACCGTGTAGCGGATATTCGGCCGATCAAATCCGGCGACCACACAGCGGGCCTGCTGCAGATCAAGTCGCTGAAGGATATCCTGCCGTGTCTGCTTTTCCGCCGTGGCGGTGAGGGCGATAATCTGCACCTGCGGGAACTGATCACGCAACTGTCCGAGTTGGACGTATTCCGGGCGGAAATCATGTCCCCACTGCGAGATACAGTGGGCCTCGTCGATGGCAAACAGGGCCAGCGGCAGCTGTTTCAAGCGGTCAAGAAACGACTCACTGAGCAGGCGTTCGGGGGCAACGTAAAGCAGGTCCAGTTCATCACCATGCAGGCGGGCCAACACCTGCCGCGATTCTTCAGCAGTCAGAGAGGAATTGAAACAGGCGGCCCGCACCCCGTTGGCACACAGGGCATCGACCTGGTCCTTCATCAGCGAGATCAAGGGAGAGACCACGATCGCCACGCCCGGACGATGCAGGGCCGGAATCTGGAAGCAGAGCGACTTGCCACCCCCGGTGGGCATCAGCACGAAAGCGTCCTCGCCGTTGATGAGGCCGTTGATCACCTCTTTCTGATGGGGGCGGAAGGTGCTGTAGCCGAAGGTGGATTGGAGGGTTTGGTGAATGTCTGTGGTCATATGTTTCATTCGTGTGGAAAAATCGAAATCTTAACATCAAGATCGTCGGTTCGCGAACCGACAATCGCCATCATTTTCTTTGATCGCAAAGAAAACGAAGCAAAAGAAACTCTTTTTATTACTGTCGCGTGATGCTGGTTCCCTGTAGGAAAACCTCTGGTCAGATCAAACAAACCAGAATGCGTCTCCGTGGCAGAACAAACCGAAAAGGCCCCGGCTCGCTCCGCTCACACGGGCTAAACGGTGCCGCCGTTTTTTCTTAGGGATTAGAGGCAAGTGGATCAATCGGAAGTGAACCTCTAGCCATCTAATCCGTGTAGTATTTTTCCATTGCGCTCATGGAAGAAGCGTTTAACCCATTCGAGCAACTTGTTGCTCGTTGGGGCCGTTCAGCTTGCTTTTCCATCAGCGGATGACTGGTTTTTGCTTCATCGAACAACTATCGGCCCTGACGAAGTGACGAACGCTTGAGACAGAAATAGAAAAAGCGCTTTTCTGCTCACTCTTTTGTCGCTCAACAAAAGAGTAAGGCGTCTGGCGGGACGCGACCCGCCGATTTTAGCCTGCGCAGAGCAATTCAATCCCCGCACAGTTTAGCATAATCCTGCCGCCTCAAGTTGTCTCGCCGGTCGCCAGCGACACCCGCGCCAGCCACAACCCCAGCAACACCAGAAAACCGGCACAAAGAAACAAGCCGCTCAGCCCGAGCCACTCCCCCACCAGCCCGAGAATCAGCGATCCGCTGAAGATTCCACTGTCTATCCCGCCGGTAAAAATCCCGGTGATCTTGCCGCGCACCGCGTAGGGTTCATTACGGATCGCCATGGCATTCAAGGTCGGAAAAATTAGCCCGTGGCCGGTACCGAACAGCAAGCCGGCAGTCATCAGCAGGAGATTGCCGGTCACCAGGGGCAGCAACAGCAAGCCAGCGACTGCCAGCCCCAAACCCCAGGGCAGAATCTGCCTTTCCCCGACCCGGTCCGCCAGTTTTCCGGCAAAGAACCGGACAGCCACCGCCGCGCCCGAATAGGTCATATAGTAGAGCGAGATATGTCTCAGGCTCCGCTCTTGAGCGAGTGGCGCTACAAAGTTCCCGGTGGCGGCCAGTCCGAAACCGAAGACCATCGACAGCCCGCCGACGATCATGAACTTACGCTGTTTGAGCAGGGCAAAAAAGGAGGGGGCTCCTTTCACCAGGTGCTGATCAGGATGGTCCGTCACCTTGAGTGGCAGGTGCAAAAGGAAAGCACTGGCTGCCAGGGCTGCTGCCGTCAGGAAAAAAGCGCTGAACCCGAACTTTTCCATGATCGGCTCGGCCAGCGCCGGGCCGATCGCCATACCGATCAGACCGGAGACCCCGAACATGCCGATTCCCTCGTTGAGGCGCCCTTCCGGAATGATATCGGCGACAAAGGTGAAGACGGCGGTGAAGCAGATCGCCAGGCCGACACCATGAACGATCCTCATCAACAGCAACGGGTAGTAAAAGCGCTCCAACGATCCGCTCAGCAGCAGATGGAGCAGCGGCATCAGGGTCATGACGACGCTGCCGATGGTGAAGCAGCGCTTGCGTCCCAGCCGGTCGATCATCTCCGATATCCAGGGCCGGCAACCAGCGGACGCCATGGCGAAAATCCCCATGATGATGCCGATTTCCCGCTCGCCTCCGCCACGCTCAGTGATAAACAGGGGAAAAAGAAAAAACGTGGTAAAACTGGAGACCATGCACAGGTTGGCCAAAAACAGCGCGATAAATGCGGGCGTATAGAGGGACGGACGGTGGCTCATGAAGCGAGTGCGGCTCCCTGCAAAGTCAATAGAGCGACAACCAGATAACGCAACCCTTTGCCGCCGGCCACCAGCAGGCAGAAACGGCCGAAGTGAATCTTCAGCAGGCCTCCGACCAGGCAGAGAGGATCACCTATGAGTGGCAGCCAGGAAAAAAACAGGGACCAGCTGCCGTATTGGCGGAAAAGCTGTTCGGCTCGTTCACGCCGGGCAGTGGTGATCCGCAACACCTTGTCGGCCAGCCAGTTGCTGCCGAGCCGACCGATCAGATAGGTGCTCGCCCCGCCCAGGCTGTTGCCCGCCGTCGCGACCAGGACCGCCGCGGTGACGTCCGTCCCCTGCAGCAGCAAAGCGACCAGCAGCCACTCCGAGCCGAGCGGAATCAGCGTCGAGGCACACAGGCTGAGCAGAAAAAGCGAGAGAAGGCCGTGATCGGTGAGCAGTTCGGGCATGGTCCGGCATCATAGCAGAGCTGCCGGCGGGACAGAAGAAAATAAGCGGGAATTCCCCGCCAAAACCCTTGTCCCACGGAGTGCCAGGGTGTAAATTATTGAGTTCAGTCTGAACTTTTACGTTTTCATCGAGGAGCAGATTAGAAGATCATGGTCGCGACCGACTTTTTCGACAAGACCAGATCGTTGCTGGAGATGATCAAATTCTCTCACACGGTCTTTGCTTTCCCTTTCGCCCTGATGGGTGTAGTGCTGGCATCGCTGGCTAACCAGGCGCTGCCGGGCTTCGGTGATGTTTTCTGGATCTGCATTGCCATGGTCGGTGCCCGTAGCGGGGCCATGGGGCTCAACCGGCTGATCGATGCGCGGATCGACGCCGAGAACCCGCGCACCGCAGAACGGCATATTCCAGCCGGCAAGATCGGCCTGCGGGAAGCGTGGCTCTTTGTCCTGGTTTCGCTGGCGGTGTTCCTGCTGGCGGCCTGGATGCTCAACCCGCTCTGCTTCCAGCTGGCTCCGCTAGCCATTGGCCTGTTCGTGCTCTACGCCTACTGCAAACGCTTCACCGCCATTGCCCATGTGGTGCTGGGGCTCTGTCTCGCCGCCGCACCGATCGGCGCCTGGATCGCCCTGCGCGGCGACCTCGGCCTGTCGGTGATTTTTCTCGGCCTCGCAGTACTGTTCTGGGTGGCCGGCTTCGATATCTTCTACGCCCTGCAGGATGTCGACTATGATCAGGCCAAGGGGTTGCACTCGATCCCGTCGAAACTCGGCGTGGAGCGCTCGTTGCAGCTGGTCCGCATCTTCCACTGCCTGATGTTGTTTTTTCTGCTGCTGGTGCTGCCAGGCAGCGGTCTCGGCTGGATCTATTTTGCTGGCGTCATCGTTGTTGCCGCGATGCTTTACTATGAGCACCGGCTGGTCAAACCGGACGACCTGTCGAAACTGGATGCCGCCTTTTTCAACATGAACGGCTACATCAGCGTAACGATCTTTGTCTTCACCCTGATAGATGCGGTAACCTGAAGCTATGAAGAATTTCGTTGTCGGCATAACCGGCGCGTCCGGTTCGATCTACGGCCTGCAGCTGATCGAGGAACTGCTGAAGAGCGGCCACCGGATTAGCGTCCTGCTGAGCAATGCCGGCCGCCAGGTACTGGCCTATGAAACCGGGCTGAAACTGGCGGAAACCCCGCGGGAGTGCCTGGACCAGCTGCGCCGGCACTTCTCCGCCGGAGAGGAGCTTCAACACTTCGCGATCAACGATTTTTTCGCACCGGTGGCCAGCGGATCCAGCGCGCCGGATGGGGTCATCATCTGCCCCTGCTCCATGGGCACCGCAGGCCGGATCGCCGCGGGACTGTCCGACAACCTGCTGGAACGTGTTGCGGACGTCGCCCTCAAGGAACAGAAGACGCTGCTGCTGGTCCCCCGCGAAACCCCGTTCAACCAGATCCACCTGGAAAACCTGCTGCGCCTCTCCCGGGCTGGAGCCCAGATTCTGCCGGCGATGCCGGCCTTCTACCAGCACCCGCAGACGATCGATGACCTGGTCAACTTCGTGGTCGGCAAAGCCCTCGACAGCCTGGGGGTTGGCCACCAACTGTTCCAACGTTGGGGCGAAGACTGCTGAACACCCTAACCTGAGACTGCAACTTTTCATTGCGCTAACAGAAGGTAGCTTGATGTCAGACCTGTTGAAAAAACTTCGGAGTAAAATCGAAAGCGAAACCCGGATCAGCGAGGACGAGGCGCAGGCCCTGTTCGAATCGAACGACCTGCTCGGCATTGGTGAACTGGCGGCCCTGGCCAATCGCAACAAGAACGACGATAAAGTCTTCTTCAACGTCAACCGTCACATCAACTACACCAACGTCTGCGTCAACCGCTGCGCCTTCTGCGCCTTCTCCAAGGAGGATGGCGAAAAGGGCGGCTACACCCTGGCGCTCAAGGACATCCGCACCCGGGCAATGGAGGCCGCCGATGCCGGGGCTACGGAAATCCATATGGTCGGGGGACTGCATCCCGACCTGCCCTTCGAGTTCTACCTGGAGATGCTCGAAGCGATCAAGCAAGTTCGTCCGCAGCTGCACATCAAGGCCTTCACGGCGGTCGAGATCGATTATTTTTCCGAGGTTGCCGAGCTGAGTATCGAACGGGTGGTGGAGCTTTTGAAGCAGGCCGGCCTCGACTCAATGCCCGGCGGGGGCGCGGAGATTCTCAGGCAGAAGGTTCGCGACAGGCTCTGTTCGGAGAAGATTTCCGGCGACCGCTGGCTGGAAGTCACCGAGCTGGTGCACGGCGCCGGACTCAGAAGCAACGCCACCATGCTCTTCGGCCATATCGAGCAGTACAGCGACCGGGTTGATCACCTGCGTCGCCTGCGCGAACTGCAGGACCGCACCGGAGGATTCCAGACCTTCATTCCGCTGGCCTTCCAGCCGGAGAACACCCGCATCCAGGGAGCCACCGGCGTCGGCGGCGTCGATGCCCTGAAAACCCTGGCCATCAGCCGTCTCTATCTCGACAACTTCCAGCATGTCAAAGCCTACTGGGTGATGCTCGGGCTGAAGATCGCCCAGGTTGCCCTGGCCTTCGGCGTCAACGATCTCGACGGCACCGTGGTGGAGGAGCAGATCGGCCACGACGCCGGGGCCGACTCGCCGCAGGCACTGAGCAAGCAGCAGATCATCGAGATGATCCGCAAGGCGGGGCGCATCCCCGTGGAACGGGACACGCTGTATAACGAAATACGCACCTATTGAGCGTTTATGTTTGAAAAAATAGCGAAGAAAATTGAGCACGGGAAACCGCTGACCCGCAAGGACGCACTGTTTTTGCTCACCGAAGCGGAGTTGCTTGCAGTCGCCCGACTGGCGGACAACATCCGCCGGGACAAACATCCCGGCAACCGGGTCACCTTTGTCGTCGACCGCAACGTCAACTACACCAACGTCTGCGAATCACAGTGCAAGTTCTGCGCTTTCTATCGCACTGCCGAAGACGGTGACGCATACCTGCTCGATTATCAGACGATTTTCAGCAAGGTCCAGGAACTGGTCGAACACGACGGGACCCAGCTGCTGATGCAAGGCGGACTGCATCCGACGCTGAAGGTCGAATGGTTCGAGGAGCTGTTCCGTCAGCTCAAACAACGCTTCCCCCGGGTCCAGATCCACTCCCTCTCCCCTGCCGAAGTGATCCATGTGGCCAAGCTGTCCGGGCTGTCGATGAAGAAATGCCTGCAGCGTCTGCAGGCGGCGGGGCTCGATTCGGTGCCCGGCGGCGGCGCCGAAGTGCTGGTCGACGACGTGCGCCAGGAGATCTCGCCAAACAAGATCGGCTGGAAGGATTGGGCCGCAGTGATGGAGCAGGCACACAAGCTGGGGATGCGCACCACGGCCACCATGATGTTCGGTTCCAAGGAATCTCCCGGGGATATCGTCGAGCACCTGTTTCGCGTACGCAACATCCAGAAGAAGACCGGTGGTTTTACCGCCTTTATCCCCTGGACCTTCCAGCCGGACAACACCGAACTGGGTGGCGAAACCGCCAGCGGCGTGGAGTACCTGAAAGTTCTGGCCCTGTCGCGCATCGTCCTCGACAACGTAGAGAATATCCAGGCCAGCTGGGTGACCCAGGGGTCGCGGATGGCCCAGGTCGCACTGTTTTTCGGCGCCAACGATCTGGGCGGCACCATGCTCGAAGAGAATGTCGTCGCTGCGGCAGGCTGTTCGTTCCGCATGTCAAAAAACGAGGTGATTGAGCTGGCGCGCGGGGCGGGATTTGTGCCGGCGCGGCGGACCACAGAATATGAGATTTTGGAAGAGTACTGAGCATTTAAACTCTAAGACCGTCGGGTTGCGTCCCGCCAGACGCCTTACTCTTTTGTTAAGCGACAAAAGAGTAAGCAGAAAAAAGCTTCATTATTTCTGTTACATAGGCTCTCAACTTCGTTGGGGACATTCAAGCCGAAAACCTCAACAACCTTTGGCCTATAGATGGAAAAGAAAGCTTGACTGCCCCAACGAGCAACGAGTTGCTCGAATGGGTTAAACGGTTCTTCCGTAGGCACAATGGAAACACACCATACAGACCAAACGGTCTTAAGTACCACCCCTGATTGATCCATGTGTTGTCGGATACTATGGAGGAACGTCGATACCGTTTAACCCGTGTGAGCAAAGCGAGCCGGGACTTTTCGATTTTCGCTGCTACAGGGTCAGAATCTGTTTCAGGTGTATCTGACTACAAGCGGTCGTGCAAAGATCAGACATCACGCGACAGAAATAAAAAGAGTTTCTTTTGCTTCGTTTTCTTTGCGATCAAAGAAAATGACGCCGGTTGTCGGTCCGGGAACCGACGGTCTTATTCTTAAATAGGCACAATGGAGACCCCATGCTTCCCTTGAGAAAAAACATCGCCGAGATGGCAGGCTACGTCCCCGGCTTCCAACCGCAGGAAGAAGGCTGGATCAAGCTCAACACCAACGAAAACCCCTTCCCGCCGTCTCCCAAGGTCGTCGAGGCGATCACCCGTGAGTTAGGGGCCGACGGGGACAACCTGCGCAAATACCCGGATGCCGCCAGCCGTGACGCCCGCAAGGTCGCGGCTGAGCTGTACGGCTTCGACCCCGCCTGGGTGATCATGGCCAACGGCTCCGACGAACTGCTCAACAACCTGATCCGTGCCTTTGTCGATCAGGGTGAAGAGGTCGGCTACATCCACCCTTCCTACTCCTACTATGCGACCCTGGCCGAAATCCAGGGGGCGCGGATCCGCACCTTCGGCCTGACCGACGATTTCCGTATCGCCGATTTCCCCGCGCGCTATGAGGGGAAGCTGTTCTTTCTCACCAGCCCCAACGCGCCGCTGGGCTGTGCCTTCGACAACGCCTATATCGAGGAGCTGGCACAGCGCTGTGCCGGAATGCTGGTGGTCGACGAGGCCTATGTCGACTTCACCGACGAGAACGCCATGCAGCTGGTGAAAAATCACCGGAACATCATCGTCACCCGGACCTTCTCCAAAAGCTATTCATTGGCCGGGATGCGCCTGGGAGTGGCCGTGGCGCCTCCGGAGGTGATTGTCGCACTGGACAAGATCCGCGACCACTATCACCTAGACCGGCTGGCCCTGGTGGCCGCATCTGCGGCCTTGAGCGATCAGGACTACCTGCAATCGACCGTCACGCGGGTCCGCGCCACCCGCGACTGGTTCAGCAGCGAACTGCGCAGCATCGGCTACCAGATCATTCCGTCGCACGCCAATTATATTTTTGCCGCTCCCCGGGATCGCAACGGCAAACGGGTCTATGACGGCCTGTTCGAGCGCAAGATCCTGGTCCGCTATTTTTCCGACCCGCTGCTCGCTCACGGCCTGCGCATCTCCATCGGCACCCGCGAAGAGATGCAGGCCACCCTGGCGGCAATGACCGAGATTGGTTGAGGCGGAAGCTTGAAGCCTGACGTAAACCCCTCAAGCCACGCATCTGCCCCCTTCGATCCACAGCAGCTTTCCAGGGCTTTGCTCGACTGGTACGGACAAGCGGGTCGCGATCTGCCCTGGCGGCAGACCCGTGATCCTTACCGCATCTGGCTGTCGGAGATCATGCTGCAGCAGACCACCGTCGCTGCAGTGATCGGTTACTACCAGCGTTTTCTGGAGAATTTTCCCACGGTGGAACATCTCGCCGCTGCGCCACAGGAAGCGGTGATCGATCTGTGGGCCGGGCTCGGCTATTATGCTCGAGCACGGAACCTGCATGCCGCCGCGCAGAGGGTTGTGGAAGATTTTGCAGGCTCTTTCCCTGCAGAGATAGATGAGCTGATGAGCTTACCCGGGGTCGGACGTTCCACAGCCGGGGCCATTTCATCACTGGCCTTCGAGAGGCGGGCACCGATCCTCGACGGCAATGTTCGCCGGATCCTCTGCCGTCTGTTTGCCTGGCAGGACGCTCCGCGTTCCAGCCGTGCGGAAAAGCAGCTCTGGCTCTGGGCTGACCTGCTGACCCCCGGGCAGCAGGTTCACGACTATACCCAGGCAATTATGGACCTGGGGGCAACCGTCTGCACGCCCCGATCTCCTGACTGTGAATCCTGCCCTCTCAGCAGTTTTTGTCAGGCACGCCGCCAGGGCATTGAACAGGAGTTGCCACTGAAGCCGAAGCGCAAGAAAGTCCCGGTCCGCACCGAGGCCGCCTTGCTGATCTGTCGGGATGGCAGCTATTTCGTGCGGCGGCGGCAGGCCAGCGGCCTGCTCGGAGGGCTGTGGGAATTTCCCACGATCAGCGTCCCTGAAGGGAAACCGCCGGAACAACAGGCGGCCCAACTGCTGAGGGACCAGGGAGTCTCCGGCCGGCTGAAATCCCTCGGGAAGATCGAGCATCTCTACAGTCACTTTAGGCTGGAATTACATCTGTTTCATGCTAACCTTGCCGAGCCGCAGCTGGTCAATGAAGAGAGCGGAGACTGGTGCCCGGCAGATGAACTGGAAAATCTGGCTCTACACGGAGCCCATAAGAAGGGGCTGACGCTCCTTGGAGGATAGATGTCTTTAGCACCGATTCTGACCGACAGCCAGGCTGTCGCCGCCTTTTCCGCAGAGCTGCAGCAATTCCCGGTGATCGCCGTTGACCTGGAAGCCGACTCGATGCACTGCTACCAGGAGAAGGTCTGCCTGCTGCAGTTTTCGACCCCGGAGCGAACCCTGCTCATCGACCCGCTGGCTGAAGAAATCGACCTTTCACCGCTCAAGCCGGTGCTGGCAAATCCGCAGATCCGCAAGATTTTCCATGCCGCAGACTATGATATCCGCTGCCTGGCCCGCGATTTCGGAATCGAGATCAACGGTCTGTTCGACACCATGATCACCTGCCAGTTCCTCGGCGAAGAGAAGGTCGGCCTGGCCGACGTGCTACACAAATATTTCGGTGTTGAACTAGACAAGCAGTACCAGCGCGCAGACTGGTCGGAACGGCCGTTGAGTGAAGGGATGATCCGTTATGCGGCGGCGGACACCGCCCATCTGCACAAACTGGTGGCACTGCTGGAAGACCAGCTGCTGAAGAAGGGACGCCTCGACTGGGTGCTGGAGGAATTTTCCCTGCTGGAAAAAGCCCGTTTTGCTCCGAACGACGGACCTCTGTTTCTGCGCTGCAAGGGCGCTGGCCGGCTCAACCCGAGGCAGCTGGCGGTCCTGGAAGAGTTGCTGCAATGGCGTGACAGTGAGGCACGACGGCGTGACCGCCCCCTTTACAAGGTGATCGGCAACAAGCCGCTGCTGGCCATCGCGACGATCCGCCCGCAGGGGCGGCAGGGATTGCTGGGGATCGAGGGGGTCTCACCACGACTGGTCGATCGGTTCGGCAGTGCGCTGCTCAAAGCTATCCGCAGGGGCGAACAGCTGCCAGAGGACCAACTGCCAATCTTCCCCCGGGGCGAACGGCGGAGCAAGGACCCGGAAGCGGAAAAGCGCATGCTGCTGCTCAAGGAGTGGCGCAAAGAGGCCGCCGCAGATCTGGGCCTCGATCCGGGAGTGTTGATCAACAATGCAGCGCTGGAGGAGCTCTCCCGCTGTCGGCCGAAAACGCCCGAGGAGCTCTCCGCCAGCGGCATCCTGAAAAACTGGCAGTTTGAGGTGCTCGGTGGAGGAATCCTGGCGGCCCTGCAGCGCTGAGAAGGCAAAGATCACCTGAAAAAGCGGAAATCTCGAGGGAGATGCTTTTACAGCGTGTCGTTCTCTCCCGCTTAAGCGCCACAGTCGAGAGGGCTGTTGGCGCTTCCATCTCCGGGTAAAGACACAAGAACGCTAGTCTTCGGTGGGTTCGGTCATCCGCTCCGCATCGAGCAGCCGATTGACTTCGCTTTCCGGCAAGATATCCTCCGCCAGCAGCAGTTCACGGATGGTCTTCCCTTCTGCATAGGCGCGCTTGGCCAGCTCCGCCGACTTGTCGTAGCCGATCACCGGCACCAGCGCGGTCACCAGCGCCAGGCTGCGATCGAGCAGATCATCACAGCGGTCCCGGTCGGCCTCCAGCTCCTTGAGATAGCGCTCGCTGAACAGGTCAACCACGTTGCCGAGCAGGTCGATACCCTGCAGCAGGTTCTCCGCCATCACCGGCATCATCACATTCAGCTCAAAATTGCCCGATAATCCGCACAGGGTTACGGTGGCATCGTTGCCGGAAACCTGGGCGCAGACCTGCATCATCGATTCGGCCAGAACCGGGTTGACCTTGCCAGGCATGATCGAGCTGCCCGGCTGCAGGGCCGGCAGTTTCAATTCGCCGATGCCGCAGCGCGGCCCGCTGGCCAGAAAACGGATATCGTTAGCGACCTTGAACAGACTCACGGCACAGCCTTTCAATGCGCCGCTGAGAGCCACCAACCCGTCCTTGGCGCTCTGCGCCTCGAAGTGATCCTCCGCCTCACGAAACTCTATGCCGGTCTCTTCGGCGATGCCGGCAATCGCCAGTTCGGCAAACTGCGGATGGGTATTGATCCCGGTCCCCACGGCAGTGCCGCCAAGGGCGAGCTCACTGAGTCCGTCGGCGGCGAACAGCAGACGTTCCCGGGTCAGCTCCAGCTGCCGGGCATAACCGTTGAACACCTGCCCCAACCGCACCGGGGTCGCATCCTGCAGGTGGGTTCGCCCGATCTTGAGAACATCGGCGAATTCTTCGGCCTTCAGCCGCAGATGCACTTCCATCCCTTTTAATGCCGGCAACAGATGGTTATGCAGCTGCTCGACGCAGGCGATATGGATGGCGGTAGGGAAGACATCGTTGCTCGACTGGCCGAGATTGACCTGGTCATTGGGGTGTACCGCCTTGCCGCCGATCTGTTCACCGAGCAGCTGCGCCGCGCGGTTGGCAATCACCTCGTTCATGTTCATGTTGCTGCTGGTCCCCGAGCCGGTCTGGAAAACATCGACCGGAAAATGACTGTCCAGTTCACCGGCAACGACCTCCTGGGCCGCGGCAATAATCGCCCCGGCGATCGCCACCGGCAGCAGGCCGAGTTCCCGGTTGGCCCGTGCCGCATACTGCTTGACCAGACCCAGAGCACGCAGCATCGGTCGCGACAAGGGGCGCCCGGAGATGGGGAAATTGGCCAGGGCACGGGCGGTCTGGGCACCATACAGAGCGTCGTCCGGGACCTGCATCGGGCCGAGGGAATCCTGTTCAGTTCGATATATGTTCATCGCTTCTCCTCCGGGGGAATTATCGCTCAAAGATAGATCAATAATATCAGACACTTGACAACTGTCAATGGAAAGCCTTTGAGCCTTTCATTCGCGCTGGGCATGGGCTAGAATGCCCGGCATGGAAACCATCGCCCTGCTGCTTATCATTTTTTCGGCGTTCATGCATGCCTTGTGGAACCTGCTGGTCAAGCAGAGTCGCGACAAGACCATCTTTATCTGGTGGATGTTCGCCAGTTCCTTCTCGATGATGAGCCTGATGGGGCTGGCCACCGGTCAGGTTCTGCCCCCTCTGTCGCTGCGCTACCTGCTGCTGGCCAGCTCGGCGGCCTGCTGCTTTGTTCTCTACCATTGGCTCACCGGTCGGGCCTACCGGGACGGGGACCTGTCGATGACCTATCCGCTGGCCCAGACCGCGATGCTCTACGTGCCGCTCTGGGGGGTATTATTCCTCAATGAAAGCCTGACATTGATCGGTCTCTCCGGTATCATGCTGATCATCGCGGGCGCGTACTCCATCCAGCTGAAAAGGCTCAGCAGTGACGAAATTTTCCGGCCGTTCAGAAATCTGAATAATCGCTCGGTCCAGTCGGCGCTGTGCGCCGGTTTTATCTACTCGGTGGGGGCGCTGATCGACAAGGTGGGCGTCAACACCTATTCGGCCTTCCACTTTACTTACGTGCTGGTCTTCTGCATGCTCTGTATCATGAGCCTCAACCTGCTGCGACCCTGCTATCGCGGCCGGGTGCTGGCCGAATGGCGCAACAGTCGCAAGCTGGTTCTCTGGTCCGGTCCGGTGATCCTGGCCTCCTACCTGTCCTTCCGCTACGGGCTGCAGATGGCGCCGGTGAGTTACGCGGTTCCGGTCCGCCAGGTGAGCCTGGTGATCGGGGTACTGATCGGGATTTTCTGGCTCGGCGAAAGCTTCGGGCGGATCAGGCTCGCCTCGGCGGGCTTGATCCTGGGCGGCGTACTGCTTGTTTGGCATGGCTGACCGAGCTAAGCGATCCCTGGATCTCTGACGAGAAAATCTAACCAGCGCTAACGCGCTGCTCTGCAACTCATATTCTCTTTTGGGGCTGAACATGAAGAATCTGGCTAATTTTCTCTTTGAAGTCGGCATGCTCAAGCGCACGCCGCGGACCGGTTTTCAATTCCTCGGGTCCGGTGCAGAATCGGTCGCCGAGCACAGTTTCCGCACGGCAATCATCGGTTATACCCTGGCCCAGATGGACGGCTCGGCAGACGTCGGCCGCGTGCTGCAACTCTGCCTGTTCCACGATATCCCCGAAGCGCGGATGGGCGATCTGAACTATGTCAACAAGAAGTATCTTCAGGCGGACGAACAAAGGGCGGTCGACGACCTGGCCAGGCAGCTCCCTTTCGGAGAGGACTACCGCGAGACACTGAATGAGTTTGCCGCCGAGCAGAGCCGCGAAGCGCAACTCTCCCACGATGCCGACCAGCTGGAGATGATTCTGGCACTGAAAGAGTACAAAGACCTGGGCAACCGCTATGCCGACCAATGGTATCCTTTTGCCTTTGAACGACTGCAAACGGATGTCGCCAAGCAGCTGGCGACCACCATCTGGGAGACCGATTCGACCCGCTGGTGGTTTGACGGCGATGCCGAGTGGTGGATCAAGGGGAAAAGATAACCGGCCAGCTCTGCCGACAGTCGCCTGAGCTGCCGAACAGAACGCCGCGGAGGCAGGGAGAATCTTTGCACCCCTTGACGCTCACAGACAGAAGTGCTATCAACACATTCGGCGACAAGACCACGACCTTCTGGAGAATGAAATCATGCTCGATATCAAATACTTACGTGACAACCTGGAACAGGTAAAACAGGCCCTCGCCAACCGGGGGGACAATCTTGACCTGTCGGGCTTCACTCAGCGGGACGAACAGCGCCGCGAGCTGCTTAACGAGGTGGAAGCCCTCAAAGCTGAGCGCAACAAAGTGTCGGCACTGATCGGCAAGACCAAGGATAAAAGCCAGGTCCAGGATGAAATCGCCCGGATGAAAGAAGTCTCTGCCCGGGTCAAGGACCTCGACGAGCAGCTGCGCGAGGTCGAGGAGGCCCTGCAGGGACTGCTGATGACCATCCCCAATATTCCCCATGAGAAGTGTCCGGTCGGGGCCTCCGAAGAGGAGAATGTCGAGGTCAAAGTATGGGGCAAGATCCCCCGTTTCGACTTCGAGCCGAAAGCCCATTGGGACATCGGCGAACAACTTGGAATCCTCGACTTCGAACGAGGTAGCAAGCTCTCCGGAGCACGCTTCTGCCTGTCCCGCGGAGCCGGTGCCAGACTGGAGCGAGCGCTGATAAACCTGATGCTCGACCTACATACCGGCCAGCACAATTATGTTGAAATACTGCCGCCGTTTATGGTAAACAGAGCGTCGATGACGGGGACCGGACAGCTCCCCAAATTCGAAGCTGATCTTTTCCATACTGAAGACGTCGATCTGTTTCTGATTCCGACTGCGGAGGTTCCGGTCACCAACATTCACCGGGACGAAATCCTCTCTGAAACCGATCTGCCGATCAGGTACACGGCGTACACGCCCTGCTTCCGCAAGGAAGCCGGATCGCATGGGCGGGACACCCGCGGCCTGATCCGCCAGCACCAGTTCAACAAAGTTGAGCTGGTCAAATTTTCCCAGCCGGAGAATTCCGACGCCGAACTGGAGACTCTGCTGCAGGATGCCGAAACAGTCCTGCAACTGCTGAAACTCCCCTACCGGATCGTCGATCTGTGCACTGGGGATATCGGTTTTTCCGCCGCCCGCACCTTCGATATAGAGGTCTGGCTGCCGGGACAGAATACGTACCGCGAGATCTCCTCCTGCTCCAATTTTGGAGATTTCCAGGCCCGCAGAGCCGGAATAAAATTCCGCCGTGAAGGTGGCGGCAAAGCCGAACTGGTGCACACCCTGAACGGCTCGGGGCTTGCGGTCGGCAGAACCCTGGTGGCAATTCTTGAGAACTACCAGCAGGCTGACGGCACAGTACAGATTCCAGAGGTCCTCAAACCCTACATGGGTGGCCTGGAACGGATCGCAGCACAATAGATAATTACGGAGGAGTGGCCGAGTGGCTTAAGGCGGCGGTCTTGAAAACCGTTGAACGAAAGTTCCGTGGGTTCGAATCCTACCTCCTCCGCCATTAGAAAACAGAACAAACCGGGACTGACAAAAACAAAATATACGGAGAGGTGACCGAGAGGCCGATGGTGCTCGCCTGCTAAGCGAGTGTACGTGGAAGCGTACCGAGGGTTCGAATCCCTCCCTCTCCGCCATTTTGTTTTTTTTCATTTAAAGGTTTGCGTATGGCCAAAGTTCTTCTGTTTCTGATGATCGGTCTGCTGGCGACGGAGCATTATCCCTGCTGCGTCGGGCAGATGAGTCTCGCAACAGTTGCGCATGCCAAAACACCACCATCCCGCGACCCCCTCAGAGTCGTGATTCCAGGCGAGGTCAAAGGTCAGTGGAAATCTGTCGAGATTTCCATTCTTGATCAGGAAATCAGCTCCGAAACAACCTACACCATCAACATCGGCGAAACATTCCAGGTTCCGGGCTCAACCCTGAAGCTGAGAGTCGACACCTTTCTGCCCGCTTTCATCATGAAAGGGAGCCAGATGACCTCGGCGTCCAACGAGCCCAAAAATCCAGCCGCATATGTGGTTATCGAAGAGAATGGAGAAGATGTTTTCTCAGGTTGGCTGTTCAGCCTCTTTCCAGATGCCTGCGCAGTTAAAAATCCACGCTACAGCTTTAATCTGGCCGGATATAACAAGATCCCTTAAAACAGCAAAAAAAGGTTGACAAACACCCTACAAATGGGCGATAAAGCTCGTCTTTGCGCCGCTAGCTCAGCTGGATAGAGCGTCTGACTACGGATCAGAAGGTCGGGAGTTCGAATCTTCCGCGGCGCGCCATAAAAAACAAACGGTTACGGGCTTTTGCTTGTAACCGTTTTTTTGTTTGCGGGCAACTGGTAACAAGTTTTCTCTTTAGTCGAACGGAGAAGCAGCATCTTGTTCTGGTTGGGAGTGGAGGCTGACGGCACAACACGAATCCCCCCCGTACCCCCACACCTGCTAGAACGAGCGCCCTTTTTTTCATATTGGGTCCCATCCGACAGACATAATTTAGCCAATTTTCAAACTCGTTTTTCTGGTGACAGGTGGCAGGTTATATCTCCGAGGTTCCTGTCTCTGGCACAGCCCTGGTGATCGCTCCCAGCAAAAAACTATTCGGATGAGGGGTTTACTATGGGTGGTAAAAAGAAATGCCTTTTAGGCAAACCCTGTTGGGTTTTGCCTTTTAAAACTCCTGTATTCTGAGAATGGGTGACTCATCGAAGGAAAAGCAGAAGATCGTTGTCCTCAGGTTGCATAAAAAACTGACCTCTTTCTCAAGAGAGTCAGAACGACAACTCCACCCAACATGCGGTGATTGTTTACCTACGGTCAATCACTAAGTCATGGATAAGTAGACCAGAAAAGCCAGGGCAGGCCAAAACCCAAATGTCGACAGAAACCCAAAGCCAATTATTTGTAGGGCTCCCAGAGACATTCTCCAAAGCCTATTACCCAGGGATGTTAGCTTGCTACCAACATCGTCTTCTGTTTTGCTCCCTGCAAGCAGGGAGCGTTCTATGCTGACTGCTTGTCTCATTATGACCTCTCTTTCTCGGGAACAATAGGGGTAAGAAGATTCCCGCTGAACACCGCCATAGGGGGAGCTGTCATATATATATTTTATCACCATCAGAACAAAACATAGAAAGGCCAGCCCGAATTAAATCTCACTCCTTCATTTTAAAACATCAAAATCAACTCTTCCGCACCGCTGTAATTTCGGTTGGTTAGAGATAAAGTCATTTCAGTACGGACTTTTGAGATGGGCTGAGTAGAGATAACCCTATGATTTCAGAACGATATTAAAATGAGCGAGTTGCTCAGAGAGGACTATTTGATGAAATAGCTTATAAGCTGACAATTCGGAGGTGTGACTGTCGAGAAGGTCCTGACATTTGTGACAAACCTTGATCTGTGGGGCGTGCAACTGAGCATCACGGCCATCAGTCCCAAAACACTTCTTAACAAACGGATCTGAATACAAATACACCTCCCAAAAAATGAAATATCAATTTATATTAGCTCCTTAATAAAAGATTTAAAACTACAGCCTCTCTAAGGATCAAAGATTACTTACGACTCTCTTCGAGAGCGATTAACTTACTGTTTTACAGTTGTTTTCTTGTTGACAGCCCTCTAGGGAGTGCTATAAGTAAACTATAAGGCAAGAGAAAAAATGCCTGAAAAATACAGTTAAGTGATGACTCTGCCTGAGATGGGGGATTGTCGCTCCCTGAGCGAATGTGGGTGGCCTTGTGGAACCTTTTCCGCAAAGGAGAATCATCATGAGATACTTAACTCTGATACTTACACTGGTGTTTTTAGGTGGCCTGCTGGTGACCAGTCAGGCCTTGGCAGTCGGCCAGTACCAACCAGGAGAGACTCTACAGGTTGCGGCCCTGACCGGCGAAGAACTCCGCCAATGGCATCTCGCTCAAATGCACCCCCAAGATAACCAGGTACAGGTCCAATATCTCACCACTGAGCAGGTCAGAACGTTGCAAGCTCTGCTGACTCAGCGTGGATACTATGTCAGCGGCTACGAGTCTGACGGCATCGGTCGTGAAACCATGGCCGCGATCGAGAACTTCCAGAGGAATCAGAACTTGGCCGTCACCGGAGAACCCAACGAAGAAACCCTGAGAGCTCTCATGGTTGGCACCATTCTAGATGAGTACTTTGGCATTGCCCCAGTCTTTGGCATTGCCCCAGTTTTTGGTAATGACGATGAAGTTATTGGCCCTGTATATTGTGGTGACGATGAATAAATACTGGTATCAAGGGCCAGAAGGAAATAACCCAAAAGAACAAAGGCACCCATCATTAGCCGGGATTTTATCCCGGCTTTAATATGTACTATATTTTGAGTCGACTTCCAAAAGTGTCAATAGCTGTAAACAATAAACTTTTTACTTCAATTGTTATCGAACAAGACCAGATGTCTTACGTCAGGCTGTATACCAATCCGCTCCCCCGGCTGATGTTCGCAGTGGCTTGGCACCAGGGCCTGAACTCGCTCCCCGTTATCCAGCCTGAGGTTATAGAGGACGTTCGCCCCGCGGAAATTACGGCGCACGACCTCTGCCGTGATCGGGCTGTCTTCGGTATGGACGATATCTTCGGGGCGGATCAGCAGTTTGACGTTGCTGCCGGCGGGATAAATGGTATTGAAATGTCCATGCAGGTAGCCGAGACAGGTCTCTACCCGCTGCCGGTCCTTGACTACCCCGGAGATCAGCGCTCCCTCGCCAATGAACTCGGCGATGCGCTGGTCAAGGGGCTGATGATAAAGATTGTACCCACTGTCCCACTGCTGAATTTCACCATTCTGCATGACCCCTATCCGGTCGGCCACGGCAAAGGCCTCATGCTGATTATGGGTCACGAACAGTGCCGTTGTGCCGTTCTCCTTGAGGATATCCCGAACCTCCATTGACAGTCGTTCCCGCAGGGCCACATCGAGGTTGGAAAATGGCTCGTCCATCAAAAGCAATTGCGGCCGGGGCGCAAGGGCGCGGGCCAGAGCCACGCGCTGCTGCTGACCGCCGGAAATCTCATGTGGATATTTGTCATGTTCGGCGTGAAGCCCTACCAGTTCTAGAGCCTGATGGGTTCTCTGCTTGCATTCCTTGTGGCTAAGACCCCGCAAACCAAACCCGACATTTTCTATGATTGAGAGGTGAGGAAAAAGGGCATAGTCCTGGAACACCATGCCGATCTTCCGCTTGGCCGGTGGCAATGACATGTGTGGGCTGCTGACCGTTGTGCCGTTGAGCCGTACACACCCTTTCAGCAAGGGTTCGAACCCCGCAATAATCCTCAGCACCGTGGTCTTGCCGCAGCCGCTGGCGCCGAGCAGGCAACCGATTTCACCCTGCCTGAGGCTGAGAGACAGCTCGCGGACCACCAGTTGCCGGTCATAGGCCTGTGAGACCTCTTTCAGTTCAAGAACTGTATCTGCATGTTCGGTCATTTGTTGCTCCTATTTTTCTGCACCCCGCATCAGCAGGATGATCGGGATCAGTCCGGTCAGCAGGAGGGTCAGGGCCGGCAGCGCGGCCCGCTCCCATTCCCCCTCTGAGGTCAGTTCGAAAATCTTGACCGCCAGTGTGTCCCAACCGAAGGGGCGAGTCATCAGGGTAATCGGCATCTCCTTCATGACATCGACGAAAGTCAGGGTCAGCGCGGTGAAGATCCCACCCCGTAACATCGGCAGGTGAACCCGGAATAACAACTTCGGGCCGCGCAGGCCCATCAGTCGTGAGGCTTCGTCGATGTTGCCTGTCACCCGGTGCATGGCGCTGTCGATCGGCTTGAATCCAGCCGCCATGAAACGGATCATGTAGGCCAGCAGCATGATGACGATAGTTCCCTGTAACAAAGGCGGCATTTCTATACCGAACTGCGCACGGCTCAAATCGATCAGCATGTTGTCCAGCCCGGCTAGCGGGATAAAGATACCGACTGCCAGGACCGTCCCGGGCAGAGCATAGCCAAGGGTCGCGATCCGTACCAGAAATCCGGTCAGGCGGTCCCGGTGGCGGCGCCCGGCGTAAGCCAGCAGCAGGGCAACAGTGCTGATCAGTAGCGCTGCTGCAACACCAAGCCCGAGCGAATGACCCAATAATTGCAGGTAACGCTGATCGAATTCCTCACGAAAGATGTCCAAAGTCCAGGCGAACAATTGCAGTGTCGGCAGCAGGAAAGCGATCAGCAGCACCGCCAGGGCATAGCAGCAAGCCAGATAACGTGGCCAGCCGTGCAGGACGATCCGCTCGGCCCGGACGGTCAGCCTGCTCTGGGTATATCGCATCCGCGATTTGACTCGTTGCTCGGCGATGATGAAGACGAAGACCAACAGCACCAGCACGGAGGAGAGTTGTGCGGCAGCCGGAAGAGAGAAGAAACCGAACCAGGCCTTATAGATGGCGGTGGTGAACGTGTCGTAGTTGAAAATGGAGACCGCACCAAAATCGGCCATGGTCTCCATCAGCACCAGGGTCATGCCTCCGGCGATCCAGGGACGGGCCATCGGGAACACGACCCGGAAAAACCCTCTGAGTGGGCTGCAACCGAGGATTTCCGCGGCCTCAAGGCCGCGTTTACCCTGGGTCCGAAAGGCATTTCTGGCCAGCAGGTAGACATAGGGATAGAGCGCCAACGACATGACCAGAATCACACCCCAGGCGGAGCGGATGTCCGGCAGGCGAAATCCGCTCCCCAGCCATCCGCGCAGAAAGGTCTGGACCGGTCCGGAAAAATCGAACAGCCCGAGGAAGACAAAGGCGAGAACATAGGTCGGCATCGCCAGAGGGAGCAACAGTGCCCAGGAGAACAGCTTGCGCCCGGGAAAATCACAGGCTCCGGTCAGCCAGGCCAGGCTGACCCCCAGCAGCAAGGTCCCGGTGCCGACACCCAGCAGAAGCTTCAGACTGTTCAGCAGCAACAGGCTGAGCATGGTCTGCTGCAGATGCTGCCAGATATCCCAGGCCGGATCAAGCCAGGCCAGCAGCAGGACCGACAAAGGAACGATGACCAGAATAGCGACGAGACCGGTGACCAGTTGCCATCCAGAAGGTTTTAACAGTTGCGGGGCGGCCATTAGGAAGCCGCCCCGCTCTGGAAGATCGATCCTTTGTTCATGTTGACGCCTTTACAGGATTAGCGGTAACCGGCGCGGTCCATCAGGCGAATTGCAGCGGTCTGCAATTCACCAGCCCTGGAGAGGTTGAACTGGCTTTGCTGAAAGTGGCCCCAGGCGTCCACTTCAGGATTGTTGGCGACGCGCGGGTTGACGGGATACTCGAGATTGGCGTCGGCATACAGGTTCTGTGCTTTCTCGGAGGAGAGCCACTCAAGGAATTTGATAGCTTCAGCACGGTTCTTGCCGTGTGTTGTGACGCCAGCACCTGACACATTGACATGAACGCCGCCGCTCTGCTGATTCGGCCAGTAAAGGGCCAGCTTGAGATCCGGGTTCTTGCGCAGCAGGCGACCGAAATAGTAGGTATTGACAATACCGACATCACCCTGCCCGGCAACGATGGCTTCCATGACCTTGGTATCGTTGGAAAAAGGCGGAGCGGCCAGGTTCGCGACCCAGGATCGCACCAGTTGCTCGGTCAGTTTTTCGCCATGTTCTGCAATCAGCATTGCGACCAGTGACTGGTTATAGACCTTCTTCGAGGTTCTCAGCAGAAGACGGTTGTTCCAGTGAGCGTCGCCGAGGGACTCATACGTGGAGAGTTCCTGCGGATTGACCCGCTCGGTGCTGTAGACGATCGTTCTTGCTCTTAACGAAAGTCCAAACCACCGGCTCTGTGGGTCGCGAAGATGTTCGGGAACATTATTCCCAAGAGTTGCCGATGTGACCGGCAGCAGCAGCCCCTCATTGGCCGCATGCCAGAGGTTGCCGGCATCGACCGTGATCAGCAGATCGGCACGGGTATTTTTACCTTCTGCTTTCAATCGCTGCAGCAGGGGACCGGCCTTGTCGGTGACAAAGGTTATTTCGGTTCCGGTTTCCTTCTTATAGGCTTCGAACAGGGGCTTGATCAGATGCTCTTTGCGGGCTGAGTAGACGACCAGTTCAGCAGCAAGCGCCTGGCCAAGGGGAACCGTGAGAAAAATTAAAATTACCAGCAGAACAGTTTTGCGCAGATTGTACATTGTCTTTTCTTCTCCCATTTTGATGATTATGAAAACCGTTTTCATTATACGCAAAAGGGAGCCGTGACTGTCAAGTAAATACTACTACAGGAGTCAAGAATTATATTAACTATATATTACCAATTCAGTAATGAATAGAGGGGACTTAGAAGATATTTTAATATCAGTGCGCCAGACGCTAAGGCGTCTGGCGCACTGCCTGGTCAATCGGCCAGTTCGAGTTCGATCTGATCCCACTCGTTGTCTCTGTAACGGGCCTTGACGATGTCCCCAACCTTCAGGCTGGCAAAGAAGCTCGCGCGAGTGACCTCTGCGTCCTCGATCTCGAAGTCGCTGTCACCAGGTGCGTCGCTCATGGTCGAAGTATCAACTACAATCACGCCGTTGGCTCCATCCAGGTCAAGGATTTCCACCAATGGAGCGGCGATCCGTACCACCGGTGCCTGGAAGATCTGGCGGTCAGGGTCGCCCGCATCATCTTCGGCACGGGTTGCCAACAGGTTCGCTCCAGCGAGCTGGCGGGCTCGTACCTTGAACTCTCCGGGACCTTCTCCGCCTGTGGTCTCGTCACGGGTCAGGGCACTATCAATGATGATGGTCAGGTTCGGGCCATCCGGATTGTCGATAGTCAGTTCATTGCCGACTCTGTTGCCCGGCCCCTCGTAACGAAAACTACTCTTGAATTTGACTTTTTCAGCCAGCAGGACGCCACCGGAAATCGGTCCTTCGGCTTCAACTTTCACGCCGTTGATCAGCTCAGTTTCATCACCACCCAGGAACTGTGCGGCTGCATAATTGACCAGCTGTCCCCTGACCTTGAAAGTTTTAGCGCTGGTGTCCAGGTCGACAATCAGTCCTTCAACTTCGAATTCAGGGTGGTCGTCGAAACCGCTTTTCACCTCGACACCTGTTGCGACGAAAGTTTCTGCCGCATTCAGGTTGCCTTTAACTTCTACCAGTGATCCTTCCACGAGGAGACCGTCACGCGGGGTCACGTTGCTGTAGTCGACCAGTTGACTGCCGATCATAAAGGTAGGCGCGGAGAGGCTGACCGCCTTGCCGGTCAGTTCAAACGCATCGGCGGGCAGACCGGTAGCACTGTTGGCTTTCCACTCGATATAGCTGGCCTGAACCTTTCCATTGCCGTCGGGCAGTCCGTGAACTTCAATCACCATGCCGTTGGCCAGGGTACCGAGATTGCTATTGAGAACCGTGTCGTCAACAACCGTCATGCCGGGTGCGGCAATAACCATCTGTCCGAGGACGGTGAAAGTATAAACCTCACCTGCCTGGTTGAGGTTGGCGACGGGACCGTCCAAGGTACTGTCAACGAAAACTCTTGTTGCCGTGCCGTTGCCATTGTCATCAATGGAACCCTCGATTTCGACTTCCATCCCCCGGCTGAGATGATCCTCGTTGTTGGTGTTGGTCAGTTCGAACTCTGTACCGTCTTCAATTTCAAGGGTAGCCCCCCCGGTATGGAACCGCACACCGTTGACAATGATACTACCGAAACCGGTGATTTGTCCGGCAGAAACACTGGCAGAAGGGGATGATGGTGTGGACCCGTCCGAAGAACCGCCTCCCCCGCATCCGGTCAGACCGATTATCATGACGCTGATAAGGGTCATAAGAGACAAGGGAACCAATCGACTCAAATTGCTAAATAATGCTGCTTTCATGATGGAACTCCTTTCTATGTCAATGTGCGCTCTTCGCACGCTTGGTCATGACGAACATGACATCCTGTGGTTATTTTCAGTCTTCCAGATCTAACTGATCCCACTCGTTGTCTCTGTGACGAGCCTTGACCAGTGTGCTGCTGTTGGCCTGCAGTTCGGCAAAAAACTCGGTCAGGGTGATTTGGACATCCTCTCTCGACAGATCCGGACCAACGGCATCGATATTGACTCCGAGAATGTTGATAATTGTTCCATTAGTGTTTTCCACCGGCCCCTGTAGAATCATTCTGTCATCAGGTGTCTCTTCGCGGAACCGGGTCGCGAGTACACTTCCAACTGCACCGGCGAGTATCCGGCCTTCCACCCTGACATAATCTCCGCTGAGAAGATCGGCGAAGGGAGTGTCCTCTTCGGTCACTGCCGGGTCGACACGGACCTCGACGGTTGTCGTTCCACTCAGGTCGTCCGGGTAAGTCATGGTAAAACTGCTGCCGGATACGCCAGACACAGGACCCTCCAACTTCAGGTTCTCTTTGAGCTCAATCTTTTCGGCCGAGATAATACCGCCGACCAAAGACCCTTCGGCTTCGATCTTGACCCCGTTCAGCAGGTCTTCCGCGGCCCCACCAGAAAACTTGGTTGCCGCGCTGTATTGAACAGTCTGGCCGTTGACCAGAAACGTCTCACCGGCTGTAATCGGACCACTCACGGCCGAAACGAAACCCTCGACCTCAGCATAATCGGCGGCGTCGATACTCAATCCGGCGGCTTCCAGGTTGACCGAAGTGGCATTCAGTGTTTTGCTGCCAGAGTTGTAGCTGGTCCCTTCAGCCTTTACGGTATCGCCATCCTGCAATGCTGGCATGCTGCTTCCGGTTACCGTCAGGTTCCCAATGGTGAAGGTGCTGGAATTAACCACCTTGACGGTTCCGACGACCTCGAACATCCCGGCCGGTTTCACTTCGACATAGGTCGCTTCGATCTGCCCGTCAGCCCGACGGAAGCCGCTGATCTCAACGAAACCATTGCTCGAATCGATGTTGGCAAAGGTCAGTGTGTCATCGAATTTCGTCAGGCCATCTTCAACAACCACCTGCTGGGCAAGAATGGTCAGAACCTTGATCGAGGCTGATTCTGAGGTGGAGGAATCAATGGTTCCTTCCACGAGATCATGAAAAACAATTTCACTCGCCTGGCCGGTCAGACCACCTTCATCCAGGTTGCCCTTGACCTCAAGGACCATGCCGACCCGGGTCGACTGTTCGACTTCGCTGAGGACCTCTATCTCTCCATCGCGCTCGAACGTTGCCCCCGCAACGCTGTATTCGACACCGTTGACGAAAATACTGCCCTTGGCAGTGACGCTCCCCGCTGCGATGACACCGGTACCGCCGATCCCGCCGTCGGCGAGGGAGGTACCGCCCCCTCCAACGTCACATGCTGACAGAGATCCGAGCAGGAAAGCCGCCATTGCTGCCCAGATTCCCAACCTTGAATATCTCCGTATCATGATGAATTCCTTTCCTTATTGAGTTTCTGGGCTTCGCCAAGATCATTGTCAAAATAATAGATTCCCACACCGGCTCTCCAACGTCCTTCCCCATCCATCTCTGGATTCAGATCCCGGTCGCAGCCGGACAGGAATCGATCGAACTCTTCAAGGAGCTGCTGGTTTTTCTCGGCTGCCATTTTTTTGAACTTTACTACCGCTTCAAACGGCAGATTGTCATAGGCGACCTTGCGCTGGTAGAGCGGACCCTGCGGATCCGCTGTCAGGTTACGGTCAATCGTTCGAATCAGATCACCGACGTCCGTCCCGAGGATCTCCAGTTTCTCGTGAACATCGGCCTGAGGCACGTAGGCGCGGGTCAACAGTTTCACCCTGCCGTGCTCGGTAAGTTCAACGGCGCCGACCCGCACCAGTTCATCAAGAATGGCACGGGTCGGGACATCACCGCTGAAGTGTTTGACCAGATCAGTGAAAGTCACCTGGCCATGCTCGATGGGCAGCTCAAGTGGTCGCCCTGATTTATCATGAAACCGGTCCCGGCGAACCCAGGCGGAGATGACCCGAGCCGCACGATTGTAGCGTGAGCCCGTATCGCGTCCCTGATCAAAATCGAGGTTGCGGAGGCGATGTACTTCCTTGCGGGAAAGACCGGTGATTATTGATGCACGGCTGTCACTCGGCTTACGCCCTTCAATAGCGAATTCCTTGATCGCCAGATCGACATAAAGCCAGCGCGCCAATTCGGCAAAAGTTCCGAAAGGGATACCGTTTCGCAGCAGCATACGAATTAACGGGCGAAGCAGTTTGGTGATAGCACGAGAGATTGCGTCCTGCATGTCTTGCTCCTTTTGGGAATATAATCCCAAAAACAGGAAAGGGAGTCAAGCGAAAAATGACTAATGTGGTCATTAATATGGAAATATGCGATTATTCAGCCGCTTGGGAGATTCTTATTATAGAAAATGAGGAATGAATCGATGTTAAAATCCAACGTTAACCAGAGAACGACTAAACATTTTACGATGGACTACAACCTCGAGAAACAATTCTGCGGGGTTTGTCATCTAAAAGTCGCTTCCGATAGATGACTGCTTTGGGTGCCATCCTGACGTTAAAAACCAATGAGGCTACTATCAATTTTCGCTAAGCTATAGAGTGTGACCATGGGGCAGGTCGGCATGATGAACTGATGACAGAAATTTTCGAGCCGATCAACTTAATTTCACATAGTATATAAGCTGACAGCGGTCACTTTTTCTGGAATGGCTGCTGTTGTTTTAATAGGTCTAAGAGGGAATCTGTGCGCATACGAAGAATCCGCTACTGATTTCGCTCAGCGGGTCGGGACACGCCTGAGTTATAAAAAAAGACCCTAGGAGGACGACATGAGCAGCAAGCGTTTTGGTACTTTGGGGCACTGTGAGGCATAGGCCTGGGGGACTTACTAAGGGGGTTATATTGTTCAAGACGAGAAAAAGCGGTGTGCCCTGGAATTACAGGACTATTGTCCTCAGATTCCCCCCGGAGTTTGTTAAATTGACGCCTGCTATGTCCCAGCATCATTGTTGACGGGGACACCCTGACGGTATACGACCCGAGAAACAATCTTCCCATCCTTGTCCCATGTGATCTGTTGACCATGGGGTATGCCGCGCTCGACATCCAGGAAACGTTTGAGTCGGCCATTTTCGTAGAATTCAACCTCGATACCGTCAGGTAATTGCCTGCCATGATCATCAGGGCGCACTTGGACTATTCTCCGCGGAGCTGAAGACGCATAGCTGTCGAGAACAATTTCAGCCGGTTCCTCGTCAAGTTTTTCTTTCAATTGCGGACGAAGCTCTTCTAACGTCTTTTGAGCATGAGTGTTTTGAGGGTTGAGGGTCAATGCCTTCTGCAGGCTTGGATAGGCAATTCTGTGGCGGTCCCTCATGGCCATAACGGTACCGAAAAGATCATGGATATGATCATCGTCAGGCAGATAGCTGCTGGCCAGAAGAAAATTCGCGGCAGCCTTTTCCCGTTCATGATAGGGGGCTCCCAGGAGAATTTTCCCCAGGTTTAAACGAAGATCAATGGCACCGGTTAAACGACGATCTGTTGCATCGGGGACCTTCTCCAGGGCTGAATAGATCTGCGTCAATGCGCGTTGAGGTTGCCCCTTCTTCAAAGACGCTGTTACCAGAATGGATGTGGAATTAATCACAACCGGCCCATCGTCGCCGGCTACTTCTATCGCCTGACGGGCAAGGCGCTCGGCATCACTCGTCTTCCCGGCCCATGAAAAGACCCGCGCCAAGTTTGCCAAGGCATAACCATGTCGTGCAGCATCAATCCTGCTTCTGATTTTCCTGTCGACAGCTGCAATCATGGCATTATCCACTCTTGCACCAGGCGGAACCATCTCCTTTTCGATCATTTTGTTGATCAACGCCACAGCCAGGATTTTGTGCCCTTCGATCGTCGGGTGGACATGGTCAAGGAAATACTCCCTGCCAGGAATAGCATGACCTTTTCCCTGAAGCATGAGGCGTTTCAGCAGGTCGACATAATCGACCACCTCCACCTGCTGCTTTTCGGCAACCTGCAGGACGACATGACGCATTGGAGTCAAGGCGCGCAATGGGACAATATCCTCATCCCTGGCCTGGCGAAAGGCCGTTGCGGCGTCATTGAACCGTTTCAGCTCGAACAATAGCTTCCCCCGTAAAAATTCCAGGGAGGCATGATGGGGGTCCAACCTGGCAGCCGATTCCACCAGCTGCAGCGCGGCATTCAGATTATTCTGCTGGAACTCCTTGATGGCCCTGGTCAACAGCTCTTTCACCTGCTGCTGCTCCCTTTGATCAAGGCCTGAACCGTGCTCACTTTTAAAAGGAGAACAATCTTTAAGATTCGAAGCAGGCGTAACAAAGAGAACCTGCGCATGAACCGACCGGGCCATCGCCACCATACGTTGCAGACTCAGGCGGTAATGCTCCAGAATATTGGTCTTTAATGACTCATCACGCGTGTAACTCTCCAGACCAATGGAGTTATCCAATATGGCATTCACCTCACCGGCAAGATTGCTCGGCTTGGCTTCGCTCGAGCGTGGGGAGATATCCAGTTTCTGGAGAGAGGCTTGCATCGCGGACCAGGTTCGTGTCCTTGCCAGCAAAGCGGCGACTTGCCTGACTGCAGAGGGAATTTCCTTGATTTTTTTATAGGTGCGTTCTTCGAGGAACTCATTGTGCCCGGTATAAATAATAAACAGGTCTGGCTGATAATTAACGAGTTCCTCCATCAGGTGAGCCACCCGGTAGCTGGCATAGCTTATGCCCCCGGCGTTGATGACCTCCCACTTTTTGCCCGGATCAACGGCTGGCAGAAGTTCGCGGAGATATCCTGGAAATGAGGTGGAATCATCATAAGGACGCCCGTATGTGGTTGATCCCCCCAGACAGAAAATTCGATACGCCTCCGGTGATTTTGTCCGCGCAAATTGCTGTTTGTTGAAAAAATTTGTTCTGTTGGGCGCCGTGGTCATTAACTGACGGTCTTCACCCCCTGCGGAAGCCACGAACAGGGGCACATTGGAGGCAAAGCCGACAAAGGGGTCTTCATTCTGGATGGCGGGTTTCAGACCAAACAGGGCCAAGCAGCCCTCAAGCAAAAGGAAAAAGACGACGGGCGCAGCGACGAATAACAATACAGCCTGCCACAGAGGCGTTCTCCGGGATTCTTTCGGCGGGGAATTTGAATCTGGAAGGGGTTCGGGATTATGCTTTTTTCCACCCTTCGAACGGTTGAGTTTGGACATGTTCCTCTTTCACACGTTAGTGGCTCCACCCATTATCAAACAGGTGCCGGGAAATCAGTCGGAACGGTTAATGATTATCGAAGTTCATAAAAGTACCTGCTAAACAAACCGCCTTTCAAACCAGCTACTTACGTTTAATTCACAAACAAGCAGAGCAAGGGAAGTTGGGGACACAGAACCCTTTTTATGGTTGTTTACAGGCCCCACTCCTTGACCGTAACTGGAATGCATTCCCCGAAGCGCTAGCATTAAAGAGTTCGCCTAAGGTGCATGGCCTTCCCCCACAGGTTTGCCCAACCCGAGGTTAAGGTTCTGGGCTTTTCTGTTCGCAAGGAAAGGCTTCCAACTGTGCAGCGAGAACGAGCACCGTGCTCTCCTTATCCAAATCTTTTTGATGTTTATCTAAATATTCAAGAACGACTCTTGCCTGTTGCCCGAGGGTGACTCCATTGGGTACGCAGTACCCTGTATAGGTGTCCGGAATAAATTCTTTGAAAAGAATGTTCATGTCATTTATTCCCCTGATTTGACCAAAACAGAAACCTACCCTTACAAAATCAGACGCTTCCTTGCTGATCGCTTGCTGGCAGTTGTAGAGCAATTCATGTCCATCAAACTTAAACTCATCAGCCCAAAGAGACTGATGTGAGAAGAGAACAATCAGGAGTGTCAAAATCGGATATTTCATTGTTCCCTGTCGCAACAAAGCATAAGGAATAACCGGAAATCTTTGGACTTTTACGCTAGGAATGTAACATATTGGCTGCCAACTGTCTCTAGCAACCACAGGGGCTCAACCGGGGAACCCTTTCATAGTGATTCGCCTCTAGTTTTCTGGCCCCCGCTACGTTATAAAGAAATACTCGAATGCCAGGTTGCAATTTCCTCCAGAACGTTCAACCTTTTGCCCTCTGCTGATAAAAATGGACCCAGAGCAGGACAAACAATTTATGCGGGCTGCGCTCGCAGAGGCTGCCATCGCCAAATCCAAGGGTGAGGTGCCGATCGGTGCGGTGATTGTCCATGAAGGGCGAATCATCGGTCGTGGCCATAACCTGCGCGAGACGAGCAACGATCCGACCACCCACGCCGAGATGGTCGCGATTCGCCGGGCGGCTGAACAGATCGGCCACTGGCGCCTGCTCGAGACGACCCTCTACGTGACCCTTGAACCCTGCGTCATGTGCATGGGCGCGATCATCCTCGCCCGGATTCCACGGCTGGTCTATGCCAGCCGTGATCCGCGCGCCGGAGCGGTCGGTTCAATCTATGACTTTTCCCGTGATGAGAGGTTCAACCACAGGGTCGAAGTCACCGAAGGGGTGTTGGGCGAGGAGTGCGGTAAGCTGTTAAGCGGATTTTTTCAGGAACTTAGGGCTGGAAAAAAATCGCAAAAGACATTATAAAGAGTCTCCGCGCGAGATTGATCCCCACGGAGGGGTGTCCGAGCGGCCGAAGGTGACAGACTCGAAATCTGTTGTGGCGCAAGCCACCCGGGGTTCGAATCCCCGCCCCTCCGCCATTATAGCAGCAGGGCGTTCCGAATAACCGGAACGCCCTGTTTGCTTTTCACTCAACCTTCTGCTGATCCTTGGGATAGCCACCCCGCCCCTTTGGACGTCGCGGCCCCCGCCTGCGCTTTCTCGGCCGTTTTTTCTTTTCTGTGTCAGACGGCGGCTGAGTGGGACACTTGATTGCCTCAGACCAGGTATCGATCAGCGCTGCATGCTCCGGTTTGACCTGTGCCCAGAGACGGAACAGTTCCAATGAACGCGGGGTAAAGGGATGTTCCAGAAAGCGGCGTTCACCGCGCAGGCCCCGGCCGCGCGCCATGCGGAAGCAGCCGACCAGCATCTCCCGGGCCTGGTGTCTGATGCCCTGGGCGATGCTGAAGTAGCGACAGTGGGGAATAATAATCTCGTTGGCGATATGCAGGGCAGTGGTGATATGGGTCTCCTTCTCGGCCGGGCACTCGCGGAAGAAGCGATTGAGAAACAGCGCGGCAATGGCGAACGCTTCATCGATAGCAACCCCTGAAGCAGTCCGATCATCCACCAGCTGTAGCAGCTGCAAACTTGCTTCGTCACCCCGGTATCCGCCGAGCAGGTGCGGAAGCAGGCCCAGCTCCTTGCTCATCCGCAACACCTTGCCGGAGACCTTGTGCCGATAGAGCTCCATCAACTCTTCACGAATCCGCGCCGGTGAGGCGTCGGCAATCAGCGGTGCTGAACTCTTTATGACCTGTAGAATGTCATCTTCGAGGTAAAAATCGAGGCGTGCGCAGAACTCCAGGGCGCGCAGCATGCGCACCGGATCTTCGGCAAAGCGGACCTGTGGGTCACCGATCACCCTGATCCGCCGCTGGGCCAGATCCTCCAGACCGCCAACATGATCGATGACCGAAAAACTGCCAATATCGTAGAACAGGGCGTTGATGGTGAAATCGCGACGGTAGGCATCCTCGCGGGGCGTGCCGAAAACATTCTGGACGAAATGGAAATGCTCGTCGGGATCGTCCGGCAGTTCCTCCGCATCGGGGTGACGGCGGAAGGTGGCGACCTCGACCAGCTTATTGCCCTGAAAACGGATGTGCGCGAGGCGAAACCGGCGCCCGACCAGAAAGCAGTTTCGAAACAGGCGCTTAATCTGCGCCGGCGAAGCGTCGGTGCCGACATCGAAGTCTTTCGGCTGCCGGCCGAGCAACAGATCACGCACGCTCCCCCCCACCAGGTAGGCGAGAAAGCCCTTACGGTGCAGGCGATAGAGGACCTTGAGCACATCCTCATCGATCTGCTTGCGGGAAATACAATGCTGATCGCGGGTCATGATCCGCGGCGCATCCATCTCCTCTATTCGGTCGTTTGTTTCTCTGTTCATAGGCTAGATTTACCCTCTTCGGCTGCCGCACTATAACAGATCGAAGTCCGTGAAACAAAGGCGGAATACTTGCACAAACCATTCATAAACACTAAGCTGTTGGATAGGTTCTACTTGACTTAGAAATTTGCAGCCCTGTCACCGCCAACCGCACCCGGTGGCCCCCTGAAACGCGACCCTTAATTTTATGCAACCGATCGACCTGATAGTCATCCTGGGAGCAACGGCTGGCGGCAAAACCGGTCTTGCAGTGGCGACCGCCCGCCACTGCAACGGGGAAATCGTTTCCGCCGATTCCCGCCAGGTCTACCGCGGCATGGACCTCGGCACCGGAAAGGATCTGGCCGAATACGGTGACATCCCCTATCACCTGATCGACATTGCCGAGCCTGGCAGCGAATACAATGTCTACCAGTTTCAGCAGAACTGTTTCATTGCACTGGAGGATATCCGCTCCCGCGGCAGGACTCCGGTGATCTGTGGCGGAACCGGTCTCTACCTTGATGCCGTACTGCAGGGCTACCGGTTGATCGAGGTGCCGGAAAATCCCCAACTCAGAAGCGACCTTTCCGGCTGTTCAGAGCAACAGCTCAGAGAAAAACTGCTCCACCTGAAACCCGAACAGCATAATCAGACCGACCTGGTGGAGCGGGAACGACTGCTTCGGGCGATTGAGATCGCGGTCGGTGAGCGGCAGGCGGACGACAAGCCGCCCCTTCCGCCCCTCAGACCGATTATCTTCGGTCTGCGCTGGCCTCGGCCTGTCCTGAGGCAGAGGATCGCGTTACGCCTTCAACAGCGCTTTGACGCAGGCATGGTCGAGGAAGTGGCCAATCTTCATGCGGCAGGCACGTCCTGGCAGAGTTTGGAGTTCTACGGTCTGGAATACCGCCTCATCGCCCAGCACCTGCAGGGAAAGATCAATTTCAACGACATGAAACAGAAACTGCAGAGCGCCATCGGTCAATTCGCCAAACGCCAGGACACCTGGTTCCGCCGGATGGAACGGCGCGGCACAGAAATCATCTGGCTGGATGGCGACCAGAACCCTCTCGAACAGCTGTTGACCCACCTGCAGCAGGCAGGTTTTTCTCCTGCAGTCCCTTCATGATCAGCGTCCCGGACGACCTCAAGCGTTACCGCCGCAAGCGGCTGGTCTCCGGGCCCTGGCGCCTCGAGGGCAAGCTGGGCCAACCAGCAGCCGCGGCCCTCGTGATCCCTGCCCTGGCGGAATCAGCAACCCTGCCGAAGACCCTGCAGAGCCTCGCCGCCAATGACAGCGAGTTGCTTGAGCGCACACTGATCATCGTCGTCATCAACCAGCGCTCCGATTCTGCTGATGAGCTTCGGCAGGATAACCGGAGGTGCCTGGGCCTGCTCCGGAAGTTCCCGGCCGGCCGTCTGAGGCTGGCCTGGGTCAATGCATGTACTGACGGCATGGAGTTGCCACCCGGCCAGGGGGTTGGACTGGCGCGAAAGATCGGCTTTGATCTCTGCCTTGAGCACCTTGACTGGCGGCAGGACCCGTTTCTGATCTCGCTGGATGCCGACACCCTGGTTGATCCGGGTTATCTCGCTGCGCTGCATCAGCATTTCAAGACACGCCGCCAGGGCGGCGCCGTCATCCCCTTTCGACACCGCAAAGCTTCTTCCCCGGCCCAGGAAGAGGCGATCCGTCTCTACGAACTCTACTTGCGCAGCTACACCTACGGACTCAAACTGGCCGGTTCACCCTACGCCTATACCAGTATCGGCAGCGCTTTTGCCTGCAGCGCGGCAGCATATATTCAGGCCGGCGGAATGAACCGCCGGTTGGCTGGCGAGGATTTCTATTTTCTCCAGCAGTTGAACAAGATCAGCGGGATCGATGAGGTGGCCGGTGCGCTGGTCCGGCCCTCACCACGAGCCTCTTTACGGGTCCCTTTCGGCACCGGGCGGACAGTCAGCAGGCTCAGCAATGGCGAGGCTGCCAACTTTACTTTCTGTTCCCATTCTGCATTTACGCGGCTCCAGCAGTTTCTCCAGTCCGTCGAGGACAGCTGGAGTGCGCCTGCGGATCAGTTACTTGCTCAGGCTGGCACGCTGGATAACAGGTTGCGGAACTATCTGGAGCAGCTTAATTTTGCCCTCGCCTGGAGTCAGTTACAGAGAAATCATTCTTCCAGGGTCCAGTTCATTCGAGGGTTTCACGGCTGGTTTGACGGGCTGCGTACCCGACAGCTGTTGACGAGCCTGACCGGTGACGATACGTCTTCCCCGCTACAGAAGGTCAACGGACTTTTCAAATGGGGCGGCCTCCCCACCCAGCACCAGGAACAGGACCAGCTTGCCCTGCTTGAACAGCTGCAGGGGATTCCACCAGCTCTGACCGCACAGACACAATAAAAAAGGCCTTCCGAAACGGAAGGCCTTTTTACATCAATGTGTCTCTGCCTTAGAACACCGACAGTTTCGCCAGTTCCATAACCGGGCCGGGGATGACGCCAAGAATCAGGACACCGGCAATCGCGATCAGAATCGAAACGACAGTGGCCATCTCCAGCTTGACCCAGGAGTAATCCTCCACCGGATCGCGGAAGTACATGTAAACCATGACCCGCAAGTAGTAGTAGAGAGAGACGGCGGAGTTGAGTACACCGATCACGGCCAGCCAGATGTAACCGGCCTTGATCGCGCCGGCGAAGATGAAGAACTTGCCGGTAAATCCTGCTGTCGGCGGCAGACCCATCAGCGAGAAGAGGAAAATGCACAGGGCAACACCCAGGAACGGACGCTTAAAGCCGAAACCGGCAACCCCGTCGAGGGTCAGGTTGTCCTCACCTTTTTTGCCGAGCAGCACCAGCACGGCAAAAGCGCCGATGTTCATGAAGGTGTAAACCAGCATGTAGAAGAGGATGCCGGAGAAACCGATCTCATTCCAGGCCACCATGCCGACCAGAGCATAACCGGCATGTGAAATCGAGGAGTAGGCGAGCATCCGCTTGATATCGCGCTGCGAGATCGCCACGAAGTTACCGATGGTCATAGTCAGCACAGCGAGAAGCCAGAACAATGCCGACATGTCGGTCTGCAGGGAATCCAGACTGATGTAGGTGACCCGCATGAACGCTGCGAAGGCTGCTGCCTTGGGTCCTGCACTCATAAACGCGGTAATCGGGGTCGGTGCTCCCTGGTAGACGTCGGGAGTCCACATATGGAAGGGCGCGGCACCGATCTTAAAGAGGAAACCGACCGAAAGCAGGGTCGCGCCGGCAATCACCATCGGGTTCGTAGCGGCATCAGGCAGCGCGGCGATGGCCTGGGCGATGCCGGCAACCTTGGTGGTGCCACTGACGCCATAAAGCAGTGCCACGCCGTAAAGCATGAAACCGGTGGAGAAGGCGCCGAGGAAGAAATACTTGAGCCCCGCCTCGTTGGATCGAATTTGACCGCGGAAGAATCCGGCCAGCACGTAGAGCGACACAGACAGCACTTCGAGACCAAGGAAGATGGTCATCAGATCGGTTCCCGATGCCATCCACATCGCACCGGCTGTCGTGAAGAGGATCAGCGGGTAGTATTCTCCTACCGGGTATCCCTCTCGGTGCAGGTAGCTGTCGGACATCAGGATTGTCAGACCAGCCGCAATCAGACAGGTGATGTTAAAGAAGGTGGCAAAGTTGTCGAGCACTACACTGCCCGCAAAACCCGCCTGGGGTTGATTCCATGCCCCGATTGAGACCAGACCGGTAATAATCAGGCCAATAATGCTCAACCAAGCGACAGGGGCAGTTCTGCCACGCTCTAGAAAGACCGAAACCAGCAGCAGAACCATGCCGAAGCAACTCAGAACCAGGGAAGGCATGATTGCCTGAAGGTTCACGTTTGCCATGGCGATTTGCACCAGATTTTCCATCGAACAGCTCCTCGGGAAACCGTGTTTATATCAATTTAATTACTTAATATCCAAGTACTTGGCCATCACCGGCTGCTCAACCTGCTCAACCACGGCAACCTGTCTGGACTCCATCTGATTCAACAACTGCTCCATTGCCGGATTCATCTTTTCGAAGAAGGTGTTGGGATAAACACCGATCCAGAAGACGAACAGGATCAACGGCAGCATAATGACAATTTCACGGGCCGAAAGATCCGACAGATTTTCATTGGCCGGGTTGGTAATCTTGCCGAACATAACTCTCTGGTACATCCAGAGCATGTAAACCGCAGCAAAGATGACACCGCTGGTCGCGACCACGGCATACCAGCGCAAGCCACTCTCAAACGCACCCATCAGAGCCAGGAATTCGCCGACGAAGCCGTTAGTGCCCGGCAGGCCGATGGAGGAGAAAGTGATGATCAGGAACACCGTAGCAAAGATCGGCATCTTGTGCGCGAGACCGCCGAACTCACTGATCAGACGGGTATGCCGCCGTTCATAAATAAATCCGACGATAAGGAACAGCGCGCCGGTCGAAACCCCGTGGTTGATCATCTGCAGCATACCGCCGGCCATTCCTTGCATGTTCATGGCGAAGATACCGAGCATGACGAAGCCGAGGTGAGCAACCGATGAGTAGGCGACCAGTTTCTTGACATCTTCCTGCATCATCGCAACCAGTGAACCGTAGATGATGCCGATCACCGACAGGGTCGCCAGCATCGGGATAAAGGTCTGCAGTGCTTCAGGGAACAGCGGCATGGCAAAGCGGACATAGCCGTAGGTCCCCATCTTCAGCAGGACCGCGGCCAGGATGACTGAACCTGCCGTCGGAGCCTCGGTGTGTGCATCCGGCAACCAGGTGTGCAGCGGGAACATCGGCACCTTGATCGCAAAGCTGAAGCCGAACGCCAGGAACAACCAGTACTGTGCGCCGGACGGGATGGCCAGACGATAGAACTCCTGGATGCCGAAGCCGTTCATCGGTGCGCCGGACTGGATGGCATAGTAGTAGACGAAGATGATCGCCACCAGCATCAGCAGGGAACCGACCGCAGTATAGATGAAGAACTTGACCGCCGCGTAGATGCGATTCTTACCGCCCCAGATACCGATCAGGAAGTACATGGGGATCAGCATCAATTCCCAGAAGATGTAGAAGAGGAACAGATCGAGGGAGATGAAGGCGCCGAGCATGCCGGTTTCAAGCAGCAGCAGCAGGGCCATGAACCCTTTGATGTTCTTATCCACAGCGTTCCAGGTCGAGAGTACGGCAATCGGCATGATGAAGGTCGTCAGCATCACCAGCCAGAGGCTGATGCCATCGACGCCGATATTGTAGTTCATCTGGAAGTAGTTGCCGATATTGATCCACTCGTAAAATTCACGATAGTGCATCCCGCCGGAGACGGTAAAAACATCGTCGAAAGCAAGCGGCAGACTGAGCACGAAAGTGATCAGGGTCACCACCAGAGCAGTGCTTTTCAGCAGAGCTCCGTTCTCCCGCGGAATGAAGAGGACAACCAGCATCCCCAGAAGCGGGAAGAATGTCATAAAACTGAGAAGGTAATCGGCCATGTGGAATCGCTACTTGTAGCTATATCTTTAATTCGCTGCCGAATTGATTAACCGAAAACGTAGTAGCCGACAATGACGACCACACCGACCACCATGGCCGCTGCATAGTTGTGCAGGAAACCGGACTGGGTGAAACGCAGACCGGCAGACAGTCCCTTCACCACCCAGGCAGTTCCGTTGACCACGCCGTCAACCACACAGACATCAAACCCTCTCCAGAGGAAGGTGCCGATTTTCTTTGTGGGGTTAACGAACAGGAAGTCATACAGCTCATCGATGTACCACTTGTTGAACACCGCCCGATGCAGACCTGAGAACGCCGCGGTGAATTTGCCCGGGAGTTCCGGTTTTTTCAGGTACATGTAGATTGCGATACCGATACCGGCAAAGGCGACCAGTACCGAAATGGCCATCAGTGCATACTCAGTGGCATGAGCGCCATGGGCTTCAATGCGGTAAAGCTCCTGGGCATGGCCGAAGACCGGCTCGAAGAAATGGTGGATATGATTCGCACCACCAAGAATTGCCGGAACGCCGACATAGCCACCAACGACGGCCAGGAACGCCAGGATTATCAGGGGGATCGTGATCGTCAGCGGAGATTCGGGGATATGATCCTTGGCTTTCGGATCAGTCTTCTGCGGCCCCCAGAACGTCATAGAAACGCAGCGGAACATATAGAATGCCGTCATACCAGCAGCGATCACACCAACCAGCCACAGGCCCCAATGACCGCGCGTTGAACCAAAGGCCCACCAGAGGATTTCGTCTTTGGAAAAGAATGCGGAGAACAGAGGCACACCCGCAATAGCGATGGTTGAAAGCAGGAAGGTCCAGTAGGTAATCGGCATTTTTTTAGCTAGGCCGCCCATGTTGCGCATATCCTGCGGATCGTCATGCAGGTGGGCGTGATGATAGCCATGGTGCATGCCATGGATGACCGAACCGGAACCGAGGAACAGACACGCCTTGAAGAATGCGTGGGTCATCAGGTGGAAGATACCGGCGGTAAAGGCACCGACACCCATCGCCAGGAACATGTAACCGAGCTGGGAAACGGTGGAATAGGCAAGTACCCGCTTGATGTCGTTCTGGGCAAAACCGATGCTCGCGGCGAAGATTGCCGTCGCGGCTCCGACGATGGCAACAACCATCATCGTGGTCGGTGACATGGCGAACAGGATATTCATCCGGCCGATCATGTAGACACCGGCGGTGACCATGGTGGCCGCGTGGATCAGTGCGGAGACCGGAGTCGGACCTTCCATCGCGTCGGGCAGCCAGGTATAGAGCGGAATCTGAGCCGACTTACCGGTGGCGCCGAGGAAGAAACAGAGAGTCACAACCGTGACCAGCAGGCCTCCGCTCTGCAGCAGGTGAGCATTCTCGGAGATTTCAACGAAGTTCAGGGTCCAGACGCCTTTGCTGCCGAGTGCCCAGAACAGGGTCAGCAGACCGCACAGGAAACCGAAGTCACCGATCCGGTTAACGACAAACGCCTTTTTCGCCGCGTCACCGGCACTCTTCTTCTCGAAGTAGTAGCCGATCAGCAGATAGGAGCAGAGGCCCACGCCTTCCCAGCCGATAAACATGACCAGGGCGTTGTTACCGAGCACCAGCATCAGCATCGAGAAGCAGAACAGGTTCAGGTAGCTGAAGAAGCGGTAGAACCCGACTTCACCGTGCATATAGCCGATGGAGTAGAGGTGGATCAGCGAGCCGACCCCGGTAACGACCATGATCATCACGGCGGACAGAGGATCGAGCAGAAACCCCCAGTCAACCTGAAGATTGCCGATCGTCATCCAGGATGCGACAGTCTCCTGAAAGACCTTTTGTTCTGAGCCGAGCAGGCCGAAGAAGTTCTGGCAGGCGACCAGGAAGGAGGCGAAGATCGCCAAGGTCCCGATGCTGCCGATGACCTTCTCGTTCTTGATCTTCTTGCCGAGCAGGCCGTTGATAATCGACCCCACGAGCGGGAAGAACGGGATGAGCCACAGATTGTTGTACATCAAACTCTCCTATTTGCTGAATAACCCGATAGGGATATGCGAATCACCACTTAAGCAGGTTGAAATCGTCGACGTCGATCGATTCCTTGTTGCGATAAAATGCGATGATCAGTGCCAGACCCACCGCAGCCTCAGCCGCAGCAACCGTCATAACAAAGAAGACAAAGATCTGTCCATCCATGTTGCCGAGATGGCGAGACAGGGCTATGAAGGTCAGGTTGACCGAATTGAGCATCAATTCAATGCACATGAAAATGACGATGGTGTTTTTCCGGGTCAGAACACCAAAGGTCCCGATGGCAAACAGAATCGCTGCCAGAATCATGTAATGGTATACGCTAATCATCATCTATCTCCCGATCCGATAATCTCGGTTAAACTTTGCGCTTCGACAGGATTACTGCGCCGACAATAGCAACCAGCAGCAGGATCGAGGCGATTTCAAAAGGCAGCAGAAATTCAGTAAACATCGCCGTGCCGATCAACTCAGTATGACCATAGTCCTTGACCACTTCCGAGGTCACGGTCCCGACCTTTTTTGTCACTGTGCCACCGGCAATGAACTTGGCGGCAATGAGGAAGATGAGAAAGCCGAGGCCGGTGGCCCAGATCAAGCCGTGACGATAGACACTCTTACCGACTGAGCCGATGTTCAGCAGCATGATTACAAAGACAATCAACACCATGATTGCGCCGGCATAGACCATGATCTGGATCGCAGCCATAAACGGCGCTTCCAGCATCACGTAATAAACCGCCAAGCAGAGAAAGGTGGTGACCAGGCAAAGAGCACTGTTAACCGTATTTCGGCATTTCGTGACAAAAAATGCTGAAAGTACCGCAACCAGTGCGACCAGATAAAAAAGCAAAGCTTCCATGGATTCGCCGCTCCCTTTCCCTAATTCTTAAGAAGACGTTCTTTGTCGAAGTTGAAATCTTCCCGCTTGAAATTCGCCAGTTCGTAGGCACCGGTCATCTCGATGGCCTCAACCGGGCAGGCTTCCACGCAGTAGCCGCAGAAGATACAGCGGAGCAGATCAATTTCGTAAACCTTCGGATATTTTTCGCCCTTTTCGTTTTCAGCCGATTCGACGGTGATACATTTCGCCGGACAGACTGTGGGGCAAAGATAACAGGCCACACACTTCTCACGGTGCTGATCCGGAACCAGCCGGTGCAGACCACGGAACCGCGGTGACATTTCGAGCTTCTGCTTGGGATAATCAACAGTTGTCCTGTTCCCCGGAAGCAGGTGCTTCAGCGTTATACTCAAGCCTTTGGCAAATTCTTTAAACATAACTATCCTCTACGCAACTTTGGCTTACTGCCAGAGAAGAACCATGAATCCGGTGAGCACAATGTTGGCCAACGACAGGGGCAACAGCACTTTCCAACCGATGAACATCAGCTGGTCATAACGAACCCGGGGGAAGGTTGCCCGGATCCAGATGAAGAAGAACATGAACGCGAAGACCTTCAGCAGGAAGTTGACCGGACCCCAGAAGATACCGCTCCAGCCGCCGAGGAACAGAGTCGTGGCGATCGCTGAAACAGTGATCATGTTGGCATACTCGGCCATGAAGAACAGCGCGTACTTCATCGAGGAGTATTCGGTACAGAAACCGGAGACCAACTCGGTTTCAGCTTCCGGAAGGTCGAACGGAGTCCGGTTGATCTCGGCCATCGATCCGACGACGAACAGGGCGAAAGCCAGCGGCTGGGAAAAGATGTACCAGTTGGGGATAAAGCTGAGAGCTTCGATTCCCCACAGTGGCTCCATCTGAGCCGCGACGATGCCACGCATGCTGAGAGTTTCAGAGAGCATGAACACGGCGATGATCGACAAGCCTGCCGCCAGCTCGTATGAAACCATCTGCGCCGTAGACCGAATCCCGCCCAGCAGAGAATACTTGCTGTTGGACGCGACACCGGCCAGAACGATACCGTAGACACCCAGTCCGGCCATCGCCAGGATGTAAAGAACACCGATGTTAAGATCGGTAATCTGCAAGGGTACGATGTAGTCACCAATGACCAGGTCACCGCCGAAGGGGATGACCGCCACTGCAATCAGGGAAGGTCCAAGCAGCATCATCGGTGCCAGGATGAAAGCAAACTTACTCGCTTCAGCAGGGATGATGTCTTCCTTGAAGAACAGCTTCAGACCATCTGCGATAGGCTGCAGAAGTCCCTTCGGGCCCGTCATGGTGGGACCCATGCGGGTCTGCATACGGCCGATAACCTTGCGCTCAACCCAGGTCGCGTAAGCAACGATCAGCATTGTGACCGTAAAAGCCACCAGTATCTTCGCCAACATGGCGACGGAGTACAGAATTGGGTTGTTTGAGAGTGTCACTACCTCTGGCGTCATGACCATCCTCTTCCTTGATGTCTATGGCATTGCTGCCGATTTCAGCCGGGATGATGATCCGCATCCCTGCATTTCAGAATAAACCGTTAACTGCTTAACCGACCTGGACAGGGATTGCAGCCTGTCCACGGTAAAGTTTATTAAGCTTGAGCGCTCCAAAGTGATAGGGAGCGAACAGAACACCTTGCGGCAGGCGACGGTCAACCTTGGCTTTGGCCTGAATTTCCCCAGCATCAGTCCGCAACTTAACCAGGTCCCCTTCCTGAATATTGAGCGCCTTGGCGTCCTCGCGGCCAAACTCGATATAGGCTTCGGCGACGACGGCCTGCGGTCCCTTGGCATGGGTAGAAACGGTGCCGCTGTGGTAAAGAGAACTGCCGACCAGCAGTTGATACTCGGCATCAACCGGCTGGGTACCAGCCACCGGAACCAGGTTGCGGGTAATCGGTGTCAGGATGTCGCCGCCCCAGACGTAACCCTGCGGGCCGATCATCTCCAGGTCGATTCCGCGGTATTGGTCTGTCGCGGCACAGAGTTGGCCGAAGACGTCAGCCGGTGCTGCCGCCGCGTCTTGCCCGAAACCGGTGAGCAGGCCCTGCAGTATGGCAAAGTCGGTCCGCGCCTCGCCCGGCGACGGAATAGCAGATCGAAGCTGCTGAAGGCGTCGTTCGGCATTGGTCACTGTGCCATTCTTTTCGGCAAAAGAGGCGGCCGGAAGGACCACGTGGGCCTTCTGGGCGGTCGGCGACATGAAAATATCCTGGACCACCAAGAACGGAACCTTGCTGAGCGCCTGCTCAACAGCATCGCGATCCGGGTACGAGGAGAGCATATCCTCGCCGACGACATAGAGAGCCTTCAGTTGATTCTCGGTTGCAGCGGTCAGCATCTGCTGAACGCCCATTCCCTCTGCGCCAGGCAGAATACCCAGGTCGATGGCCCCTTGACTGTTGCTCTTCTCGCCACAGAGGTAAAGACCGGAACCGGGGCGGCCGGCAATACCGGTGAGCAGAGCCAGGTTGGCTGCTGCGATGCCCAGTTCCTTACTGGCAGCCGTGTAAGGCAGGCCATAGGCAAGCAGGATTGCTGCATTCTCTGCTGCGGCCAGCTCACGCGCGGCAACCTTGATCGCCTCGGCGTCAACGCCAGTCGTAGCAGCGACAGTTTCTGGTGCGTAATCGGCCAGCGCCCCCTTCAATTCCTCGACACCGTTGAGACGTTCGGTTTTGGCCAGCCCTTCATCAAGCAGAACCCGGGCCATAGCATTGAGAATATTGACTTCCAGACCCGGTTTGTGCAGCAGGGTTCTGGCGTTGGGCAACTTGGTGAACTTGCCGCGCTTATCGGCAATCACGCTCAGCTTGGCATTGTTACGCCGCACCGCCTGGTTGACCACCATGCCGAAGACCGGATGAGTCTCATAAAAGTCGGAACGGATCGACAGCACCGCATCGCAGTTTTCCACTTGCGGGAAGGTCGCGGTGGAGGCCTGCAGTCCAAGCGTTTGTTGCAAACCCTCGGTAACGCCCTTGTAGCATTCGCCACCCGAGTTATCGAGGTTGTCGGTTCCGATAGCCGCTGCCAGATTTTTGAGCAGGAACAGCTCCTCGTTGGTCAGTCGCGCCCCGCTGATAACACCGGCCGCGCTGCCGGCCTGCTTCAACCCTTCAACCGCAGCTGCAAGCGCCTCATCCCAGCTGGCTTCAACCAGTTCGCCATCTTTACGGATCAGAGGCTTGGTCAGTCGCTCATCACTGTTGACATAGGAATAACCGAAACGGCCACGGATACAGAGATTTCCGTCGTTGACCCCGGTTTTGTCGTTAAAGCGGATCGTTTCGACCTTCTTGTCCTTGGTCCCGAGGGTGATCGTACAACCGTTGCCACAGTAGCCACAGACGGAATCGACTTCTTTGAGCTGCCACGGGCGGGCCTTGAACTTGAACGGACGGGGCAGGATCGCTCCAACCGGACACATGGAGACGCACTGGCCGCAGAACTCGCAGTTCAGACCACGATCGAAAGCGGTCGCGATCTTGGTTTCGAAGCCCCGGTTGATAAAGGAGTAGGAACCGTAACCGACGATCTCATCGCAGACGCGAACGCATTTACCGCAGAGGACACAGCGGTTCATGTTGCGCTCGATCAGCGGGTTGACCTCATCCGTCGGCAGGTCGAACTTCTCACCCTCGAAGCGGTTGGTCACCACTTCATATTCGTAGGACAGGTCCTGCAGGTCGCATTCTCCACCCTTGTCGCAGACCGGACAGTCGACCACATGGTTGACCAGCAGAAACTCCAGAACCGTCTTGCGGACCTTGACAATTTCATCAGAGGTCGTAGTGACAACCATCCCCTCGGTAACCGGAGTGGTACAGGACGGGATCAGACGCCCCTTCATCTGTTCCACTTCAACCAGGCAGATCCGGCAGGCCCCATAAGGGAGAAGTTTCTTGGCGTAGCAGAGAACCGGAATGTGGACTCCCGCCTCACAGGCCGCCTCATAGATCGTGGCCGTCTTGCTGACCGTTACTTCTTTTCCGTCAATCGTCAGATTAACCATCGTGACCTCGTATTAACTAAAGCAAGGGATCGACTAATCGATAGCCATGAAGCGGCAGGCGTCGTAACAGGAGGTGCATCGGGTGCACTTCTCCAGATCGATATAGGCCACCTTGCCTTTTTCCCATTCAATAGCATCCACCGGGCAGACGCGCGGGCAGATACCGCATTTCTTACATTTGTCTTCGATCACCCGGAAGTGCAGCAGCGGCTTGCAGGAGTGGGACGGGCACTCCCCATCCTTGATGTGGGTCTCGTACTCATCACGGAAATAGCGGATCGTCGAAAGAACCGGGTTGGGCGCCGTCTGTCCCAGACCGCAGAGGGAACTCTTCTTGATGTCGTACGCCATATCCTGGAGCAGTTCAATATCCCCTTCCTGGCCTTTCCCTTCAGTGATCCGCTCGAGGATTTCGAGCATAATCTTCAGACCGATCCGGCAGGGGATACACTTGCCGCAGGACTCGACCCGGGTAAAGTTGAGGAAGAAGCGAGCGATATCGACCATACAGGTGGTTTCGTCCATAACGACCAGGCCACCGGAGCCCATCATCGCTCCCGCCTTGATCAGCGAATCGTAATCGACCTCGGCATCCAGGGCCTCAGCCGGCAGACAACCGCCGGAGGGGCCACCCGCCTGCACCGCCTTGAACTTGCGGTTGTTGAGAATCCCGCCGCAGACATCGTAGATGACCTCTTTCATGGTGGTGCCGGCCGGAACCTCGACCAGGCCGGTATGCTTGACCTTGCCGGTCAGGGCGAAAATCTTGGTTCCCTTGGTCCCTTCGGTACCGATCGCTGCGTACCATTCAGCGCTGTTGTAGAAGATATAGGAGACGTTGGCGAAGGTCTCAACGTTGTTAATGTTGGTCGGCTTGCCCCACAGACCGCGGACCGCCGGGAACGGAGGACGGGGACGCGACATACCGCGCTCACCCTCGATGGAGGCCATCAGGGCCGTCTCTTCACCACAGACGAAAGCTCCGGCACCGGCCTTGATACGCATGTCGAAATCAAAGCCAAGCCCCATGCAATTCTTGCCGAGAAAGCCCTTTTCGTAACAGGTATCAATCGCCTTCTGCAGACGCTTGATGGCGAGCGGGTACTCGGCACGGCAGTACACATAACCAAACTTGCAGCCGATTGCGTAGGCTGCGATCATCATCCCTTCGATCAGGCCATAGGGGTCGCCTTCAAGAACAGAGCGGTCCATGAATGCACCTGGATCGCCTTCGTCGGCGTTGCAGATCAGGTACTTGCTTTCACCGGGGGTCGCTTTACAGAAAGACCACTTGACGCCGGTCGGGAAACCACCGCCTCCCCGTCCCCGCAGTCCGGATTTCTTGACTTCTTCGATCACCTGGTCGGTGCTCATGGTCACGGCCTTCTTGATGCCGGAGAAACCTTTGTGTTCGAGGAAATCATCGAGACTTTCGGCGTCGATGGTGCCGCACCGGGAGAAGATGATCCGCTGCTGCTTCTCAAGGAACTTGCTATAGTAAGGACCGGCGAGCTTCTTTTCCACCGGCTCGCTCTGGAGCATATGCTCTTCAACGATCTGCGGAACCAGTTCCGGCGTCACAAAATCATAGGTGACCGGATCTTTGCCGGGCATGACAACATCAACCAGTACATCGTTGGCACACAAACCACGACAGCCGGTCTTCTTGATGTCACACCGCTTGCCGACTTTGCCCTCGACGCCCTGCTTGTCGAATTCCGCTTCGAAAGCATCGATAACACCCTGCGCCCCGGAAGCAAAGCCACCGGTGCCGGTGCAGACCAATACTTGGATATTTTCAGCTGTTTCGGCCATAAAACCCTCGATCAGTTATCTAACCCATTGCCTGATATTTTTTGACGACCTCTTGCGTCTTCTGGACAGTAATACTGCCATAAGTCGCATCGTTCACCATGATGACCGGAGCCATGCCGCAGGCCCCGATACAGGCCACATATTCTGCAGTAAACAGAAGATCTTCGGTCGTTTCCGCATGGCCGACACCAAGCTGTTCCTTGATGGTATCGCCGATCCGGCCGGCACCCTTGACGTGACAGGCGGTCCCCATGCAGACCCGGATAATATATTTGCCGCGCGGTTCCAGGTGAAACTGTGCGTAAAATGTCAGAACACCGTAAATCTGGCTGGCATAGACATTCAACCGCTCGGCGGTCAGATGGACCGTTTCCTCGGGAATATATCCGTAAGCTTCCTGAATTTCCTGCAACACCGGCATCAAAGCACCGTGCATATCCTGGTACTTGTCGATGACTTCGTTGGCTGCGGTCAGGTCAATTTCTTCTTCCTGGACCTGCTGGGCGGTTTCAGTCATGGTGTCCTCTTCTACCTGCCTAAAAAGTTAACGGTCGATTTCGCCGAGAACGATATCAAGGGTACCGATAATGGCAATAACGTCGGCCAGCAAAAGTCCTTCAACCATCTGCGGCAGTGCCTGCAGGTTGACGAAGGAAGGCGGACGGATCTTCATCCGGTAGGGCATCGGAGAACCATCGGAAACAATGTAGTAACCCAGCTCACCTTTGGGCGCCTCAATACCGACATAGACCTCCCCCGGTTCGACCTCAAAGCCTTCGGTGATGATCTTGAAGTGGTGAATCAGACCCTCGATCGTGTTGACCACGTCTTCCTTGGCCGGCGGGACAATTTTCGGACAGTCCGCGTGGACCGGTCCTGGCTTCAGGCGGTCCAGCGCCTGATTGATAATCCGGCAGCACTGGCGCATCTCGTCGAGACGGGCCTTGTAGCTGGCGAAAGTATCACCCTCGGTGCGCACCGGGATGTCGAAATCGTAAGTTTCATAACCGCAGTAAGGTGCGTCACGGCGCAGATCCCAGTCAACCCCGGAAGCACGCAGGGAGGGTCCGGTCAGGCCGATATCGATGGCATCTTCGGCGGTGATAACGCCAACACCCATGGTCCGTTTCTGCCAGATCTTGTTGCCCGTCAGCAGACCCTCATACATATCGACAAGATCGGGCATCGCGGCAGAAAACTCTCGGATGTCCTGCTCTACGCCATCAGGGAAATCTTCGGTCACGCCACCAATGCGGATGTAGTTTGAGGTCATCCGGGCTCCAGCGACCTTTTCGTAAATATCGGTGATCACTTCGCGCTCTCGGAACGCATAAAGGAAAACCGTCATAGCACCGATATCCAAAGCGTGGGTCGCCAGCCAGACCAGGTGACTCTTCAGCCGGGTCAGCTCAGCCATGATCACGCGGATGACATTGGCCCGCTCCGGAATCTTATCAGTGATCCCAAGCAGCTTCTCCACCGCAAGACAGTAGCCGAGGTTATTGCTCATCGGCGCCAGATAGTCGAGACGGTCAGTCAGCGGGATAATCTGGTTATAGGTGCGATGCTCGGAAAGCTTCTCGGTACCGCGATGGAGGAAACCGATGTGCGGGGTTGCCTTCTGTACCACCTCGCCATCCAACTCCAGGATCAGCTGCAACACACCGTGAGTCGAGGGGTGCTGAGGTCCCATATTGATGGTCATCTTTTCGCTCAATGCCATTTTATGCCTCGTCCGTTTAAGGAATTTATCTCAATCGTTCAGATATTTATCAGGAAAGTCGACCCTGGTAAGGCTCACGATCGGGGCCCTGTACCGGATAGTCCTTGCGCAATGGGTGCCCTTCCCAATCGGCCGCCATCAGAATCCGCCGCAGGTCGGGGTGGTTGTTGAAACTGATCCCCATCAGGTCCCAGCACTCGCGCTCAGGCCAGTTGGCAGTCGACCAGACGCCACTGACCGTATCGACATTGGCGTTCTTTTCATCAACCGCCACTTTCACCCGCAGGCGTTTCTTGGTGGTGATGTTGTACAGGTTATAGACCACCATGAAGCGGGGCTCTTGTCCGAGATAGTCAACACCGCACAGGTCGCAGAGGAAATTGTAGCCACACTCATCCCTGAGGAACGTACAGATTTCGACGATACGGCTCTTCTCCACCGTGACGGTCAGCTCACCGCGGAACTCAGCGACATCCTGCACATCCGAAGAGAATCTTGATTTCAGTTTTTCAACACTTGCTTGATCGCACATTGTGTTCATCCCTGTATCTATAAGTGTCGGGCGTTATGCCTCTTTGACCACGTCACCAATACCGATGGCAGCGCCGAAGGTATTCCGCTCCGCCATAATCTTCTCCTGCAGCTTCATCAGACCGTACAGGAGACCTTCCGGGCGGGGCGGGCAGCCGGGGATATAGACGTCAACCGGCAATTCTTCGTCGATTCCCTGAAGAACGCTGTAAGTATCGAAAACCCCGCCGGATGAGGCACAGGCTCCCATTGCAATCACATATTTGGGCTCGGGCATCTGCTCGTAGACGGTCTTGATGACGGGCAGCATCTTCTTGGTCACCGTACCGGCAATGATGATGACATCAGCCTGGCGCGGAGACGCACGGAACAGCACACCCATGCGGTCAAGGTCGAAGCGGGCAGCACCGGTCGCCATCATCTCGATCGCACAGCAGGCCAGACCGAACGTCATCGGCCAGAGCGACTTGGCCCGTGACCAGTTGACCAGCTTGTCGAGACTCGTTGTAAAAAACCCGTTACCGAGGGTTTGGTTCTGCTCTACTCCCATTCCAGAGCTCCTTTTTTCCATACATAGATATAGCCGACCAGGAGGATAACAATGAACACTCCCATCTCGATAAAACCGAACATCCCCAGCCGCTTGAACATGACTGCCCAGGGATAAAGGAAGACCGCCTCAATATCGAACAAGATAAAGAGCATGGCGATGATATAGAACTTGATCGAGAACCGCTCCCGGGCAGTACCGATCAGCGGCATGCCACATTCATAGGGTGCCAGTTTGACTGCACTCGGTTTCTTCACCCCGATCAGTCCGGACAGAACCACCGAACCGATGGCAAATGCAACGGCGATACCGATGAGGACCAGTATCGGTAAATAGTTATCAAGCATAAGAACCCGCTCCTTCCAATGAAGAATGTCACTTTGCGGACGCAGACGGACCTTTACCGTTTACGCCACAGCGTGTCGAAAATTAGGCTATTTGGACCCGATATGTCAAGGAAAAAATACAGTATACTGTATGCAATCCGGGGAGGTCATAACAACGGTTTAAGTGCCCTTTATTCAAAAGGTTTTACTTCCTGAATTATTGATTTGAGTTCCCTTTTGGCATCTTAAATTGTGCCGAATTGGGGCACTTGTGAAATCAAACGATGTTTTCTTTTTGCAGATATTTTCTCAAGCCGGGCATGGGAAAATAACGCTGCGGGCTGATCAACCAGACAGGTCAGCAATCAACAGATGGCCGAACCAGGAGACCTCGGCAGATGGGGTCCGGGTTCATTCAATGCGGTCCAGCAGCTCCTGCAGCTCCCGTGCGTCAAAATCGTAGACCTCCCTGCAGTATTCACAGGTGACCTGCGCCCGCTCCTGCTCCTGCAGCAGGGTCTGCAGTTCCTGCCGGCCGAGCCCAACCAGCATTTCTTCAATCTGTCGTCTATTGCATGGACAATAGAATTGCAGCGGAATTTCCTGCTGCACGGCGAAAGGGACCCCGTGGAAAAGCTCGGCCAGGATATCATCGGCTCTTTTTCCCTGCCTGATCTGGGTCGTACTCGGTGGCATCCGCCGCAACTGTGCCTCGAGGCCTGCTATCTGGTGGATGTCCCCGGGGGGCAGAGCCTGGACAATAAAACCACCGGCAGCCGCCACCGACCCGTCGGCCGCCAGTTCCACCCCCAGCGCCACCGACGAAGGAACCTGTTCCGATGTGGTCAGATAATAAGCCAGGTCATCGCCGATCTCGCTGCTCTGCAACTGGACCATGCTACGATAAGGCTCCTTCAGGCCAAGATCCTTCCAGACGTGGAGAAATCCTGCCCGGCCGATCGCACCGGCGACATCGAAACGGTCCTCCCGCGGCGGCAGGTTTGCCTGCGGTTGCCGGACCGAGCCCCTGACCCGGCCATTCGCATCGGTTTCGACGCTCAACTTGCCGAGGGGACCGTTCCCTTCGACAACCAAGGCAAGCCGCTGGGCACCTTTGAGCAGACAGCCCATAAGCGCGCCCCCGGTCACCAGCCGACCGAGAGCGACCGTCGCTGTCAGGTCGGTCTGCTGCCTCCGGCAGACCTCGTTTACCAACTCGGTGGTGTCCGCCGCCATAGCACGAAAGTTACCATCCTCAGACACAATCCGGACCAGATGGTCCCCTGTTTTTTCGCGTGCGCGATCTGTCTCCTGGGCGCTACTCATTCTTCAGCCGGTCCTCCGTATCGCGCATCTGCGAGTTGATCCGCCCGGCGGAGACGGCCATGAACAGACCCTGTACCGCACCGATCTCAGCTTCGCTGACCTGCTCCGCCCTGGCAACGCCAAGGTAGTGGGCCGTTCAGGGCTCACAGCCGACAGCCAGAGACGCTGCCAGGCCGACCAGGGTCCGGGTTTTGTCATCGAGGGCGGAATCGCGCATTGCGTCGTAGAAATTACGGAAAGCCTGTCCATGTTCCGGTGTCAGCATCTTTTCTCCTCCGAGGAGCTCAGGGTAAACTGCTCAGCTGCGCAAACGATACCCCCGGCCGATCAGCCAAGCCGCCCACAGGAATAAACCCAGGGCCATCCCCCCGCTAACCATGAAGGCGGTCAGAAATTCGATATCCCCAACCCCGAGGATGGCATGGCGAAAACCATCAATCAGGTAGAGCAACGGGTTCAAAAGGGACAGCTTGGCCCAGAACGGCGGCAGGATCGAAATCGGGTAGAAGACGCCCCCCAAATAGATGAGCGGCAACAGCAGAAAATTGCTGTACATCGACAGAGTGTCAAAATTATGCGCATAGATTGCCGCGATCAATCCGAACTGGGCAAACAGGAAGCTGGCCACGACCGCCATCAGAATGGCCAGCAGTGGAGCGTCCCAGGGCAGTCCGGCGAACAGGGTTGAAATCAGCCAGACCACGGTCCCGACCAGCAGGCCGCGCAGCATAGACGCCAGGGTGTAGGCCAGGATAAACTGGGGCGGGCTGAGCGGTGCCACCAGCAGGTCGACGATCCCTCCCAGGTAACGCAGCATGAACAGCGAAGAAGAACTGTTGGCAAAGGAATTGTTGATCACTCCCATCAGAATCAAGCCGGGAATGACGAACTGGGCGTAGCTGAACCCTTCCATGACGCTCAGACGCTCACCCAGCGTTGCACCGAAGACGAACAGGTAGAGAGACGCGGTGATAATCGGCGTCAGCAGTGTCTGGGAAGACACGCGCCAGAAACGGAGAACCTCCCTGCGGAGCAGGGTCCAGAATGGCAACCAGCTATGGAAATTTCCCTGTTGATAGTCTTTAGGATACATCGCTATTTTTCCGCCGGTGTTCATCAATCCCGGTCAGTTGCAGAAAAACCTCTTCCAGACGACTCTGCTGCGTCTCCATGTCGCGGATCGACAGGCCCAGGCCGCACAGCTCCCGCAGCAGGGCACCCGTGGTGCCGTCCACCGGCAGGTTCAGCAGCAGTTCCCGACCTTCAGCTTCCAGCACGGGCTGGTAATGTGCGAGCTGCTCCGGAGGATCCGTCAGCGGCCGGTCCAGCCAGAGACGCACCCGTCGCCGGGACAGGCGTCTGACCAGCTCCCGGGTCGGTTCCAGAGCAATCAGCTTGCCGTGATTCATGATCGCGATCCGGTCACACATCTGCTCCGCTTCCTCCAGATAATGCGTGGTCAGCAGAATTGTCGTCCCCTGGGCATTGATCTCACGGACAAAATCCCAGAGCCCGTGGCGCAGTTCGACGTCAACACCGGCGGTCGGCTCATCCAGGATCAGCAGGTGCGGTCGATGGATCATTGCCTTGGCAATCATGAAGCGGCGCTTGAGTCCACCGGAGAGCTTGATCATCACCTTGTGCAGGTGCGGGGCGAGCCCGAGACGCTCGATCAACATCTGCCGCCAGGCCGGATCATCCTTGACCCCGTAATAGCCTGCGTGCAGCTTAAGCGCTTGGTCTACGGTGAAAAAATTGTCGATGACGATCTCCTGGTGGACAACCCCCAGCATCCGGCGGGTCAGACGATAGTCGCGACGGGTATCATAGCCATAAGCCTGGATAGATCCGGAGCCGATCCGGGTCACCCCGGCAATCATATTGATCGTGGTGCTTTTCCCCGCTCCGTTCGGCCCGAGCAAACCAAATATTTCCCCCTGCCGGATCGCAAAACTCACCCCGTCCACTGCGGCGACACCGGCAAAAGACTTGCATAAATTTTCAATGTTTAAGGCAATTTTCATCAGGCGACTATACAACTTGAACTCTGTGCTGACAAGATGTCAAAACTGGACATTTGGCGAAAGTCGGGTTAATTGTTGTAAATGACGAAAAAATGTGCGGAGCGCCCCTCCGCCCTGCGACGAGGAGCCCCTGTGCAGACCTTTGACCTTGAGGATCATGAGTACATCGAGCTGAATAGCCTACTGAAGCTGACCGGCCTCTGTTCGAGTGGAGGCATCGCCAAACTGCTGATAGCTGACGGACTGGTCACCGTTGATGAGCAGATTGAACGACGCAAGCGCTGCAAAGTTCGCGCTGGCCAGACCGTCAGCTATGATGGTCGAAAAATTCAGGTTGTTCGCCAGGAGAATTGAATTCCATTCAAAAGTTCACCAGAGAACAGGGGGAAGGGCAGATGCCGAAAATCGACCGGGTCACCACCAGAGGGGGCGACAAAGGAAAGACCAGTCTTGTAGATGGCAGTCGGGTCGCCAAGTGTGCGCAACGGGTCTGCGCTTATGGAACCGTCGACGAACTTAATTCCTGCCTGGGACTGGTTCGCTGTGAAGAACTCCCGCCAGGGGTAATGGAAAAGATTCTGAATGTTCAGAATGAACTGTTCGACCTCGGCAGCGAACTGGCAACCCCGGCCGACAGCCCTGAAGCGGAACGGGTGCCGAATATCCGCCAGTATCAGATCGACCTGCTCGAATCCTGGCTCAGCGAAGCGAATGACCAGCTGCGGCCGGCCGAAAATTTTGTATTGCCCGGGGGCACTCGCGCCGCCGCGCAGCTGCATATTGCGCGGACGGTGGCCCGGCGGGCTGAGCGGGAGCTGGTTGCATTGATGGAGGAAGGCGCTGAGGTCAACCCCTGCTGCCTCAAATTTCTCAACCGGCTCTCCGATCTCTGCTTTGTCTGGGCTCGACTTTGTAACGATCGGGGCCGGGGGGATATTCTCTGGCAGCCAGGACCACACCGCTGACCATCAGCTGAAAACGTCGGGCCGATAGCAGCCCTCTTCGAGCTGCTGAAGAATCTCCCCGATATGTTTCGGGCCGCGAGTTTCCAGCTCCAGCCGGACTTCCGCCTCCCCGAGGGGCAGCAGGGCGTTGTGCCGGTCATGGCTGATCTGAAAGATATTGGCCCCCAACTGGCTCAACAGTCCGGACAGGGCAGCCAGCGACCCCGGTACATCGGCCATTTCCAGGCGCAGCTTGAGATAGCGCCCTTCGGCCAGCATCCCCCGTTCCACCACCCGCGACATGGTCTGTACATCCAGGTTACCACCGGACAGGACGCAGACGGTCAAGCCCTGATGAACGGACTTGTCGGTATAGAGCATCGCCGCAAGGCCGACGGCACCCGCCCCTTCGACCACCATCTTGCCCTTCTCCATCAGATTGACAATCGCCATGGCGATGTCTTCTTCCTGCACCGTGACAATCTCATCGACCAGCTCTTCGATGACCGGGAAGGTCTGGGCCCCGATCCGTTTCATCGCAATGCCATCCGCCAAAGAACAGGCCGAGTGAAGGTCCACCGGTTGCCCCTTCTGGCGGGCCTTACTGGCACAAGCGGCACTTTTGGCCTCGACACCGACCACTTTGGCCGTCGGACACAAGGTTTTAACCGCGGTCGCTATTCCGGAAATCAGGCCGCCACCACCGATCGGTACCACAACAGTCTCCACATCCGGCAGGGCATGGACGATTTCCAGACCAACTGTCCCCTGGCCGGCCATAATCAACGGATCGTCAAAAGCCGGGACGTAAAGGAGTCCCTTTTTCTGCGCCAACGCGAGGGCCTTTTCGGCTGCCTCGTCAAAGCTGCTGCCATGAATCACCACCTGTGCTCCGTACCCGACGGTGGCCAACTCCTTGGCCAGCGGAGTCGATTCCGGCATGACCACGGTGCAGGTGCAGCCGAGCAAAGCCGCAGAAAGGGCGACTCCCTGGGCATGGTTACCGGCGGATGCGGTAATGACCCCCCGTCGCAAGTCCTCCGCAGACTGGCTGGCCAGGAAATTATAGGCCCCCCGGATCTTGAAGGAGCCGGTTCTCTGCAGGTTCTCGCATTTGAAATAGAGCGGGGTCGCCAAGCGGGCCGAATAGTAGGGGGAATGGATCAGCTCGGTATGGCGAAAACGGCCTTCCAGGGTTGCCGCCGCTCTTTCAATCTTTTGAAAATCAAGCACTTAGTAACCCTCCCTGATCTCTGGGTCGACCCGGTTATGAAAAAAGGAAACCGGCATCAGATACCCCTGCAGTATAGCACATAGTTCCGAACGCCGGCCCCTTCCACCCGTGGCGGAGCGGCACAGGAATAAGCGGTTTCCGGTGCAGCTTGTGCCGCCCGCAGCCGGCTGAACATGCTATTCAGAGCAATGAAACTGGTTGCGCCCTACGAAGATATGCAACAGTGTTCAAAATGGATATTCAGGAGGGCCCGGAAGGCAGGACGAAGAGACTGAACAGGACCAGGTGTTCCCGCGGCTGCTGGCAAGTAATGTGCTATGGGCCAATTGGAGCAAGCATATAACCCTGATCATCGATTCCAAGGCATCGATGATCAGGACTGGGTCATCGATCATCATCACTATCACCCTGACCCGGGACGACCGGCTCTACCTGCCGACGATTCTGCTACAGGACGGTGGTGTCATCCTCGCGGTGATTTTTTCGATTCTGGCAATCAACCCACCACTGCACGTCTCGAACACCACCAACCTGTTCTATTTTCGCTCCTTCTTCGACCTCTCGGAAACAGAGTTCATCCCCCAGCTCAAATCCACGCTCACCGATCGCAACAAGCGTTACGATTCCTGCCTGCATGAGATCTGCGATCTCGGCAAACACCATCTGAACCGAAAATTCGGCCTGATCCGCAACGGACTCTGAGCCCTGCTGCTCGGAGCAAACCTGTCGGCGATCCTGCGCCGGTTGCCTTTCTGACGACCGAAACGCTATACCAGCACATCACCGCGTGTCTCTTCATCGAAGATCAGCAGCAGCGATTCGGCATCGAACGGACACTGATAAGTGACGCTTTTGCGGTTTTTGCCTATTCTGGTCCGTTCTATCATTTCGCCTTTGTGGGTATTGACCCGCGCAAGCCCCTTGACCCCCCTGCGGAGCAACTCGCGCCACATCTGCTCTTTATCGAGGAGTTCATAGCCGTCAAACTCCTGATCTTCTGCCGCATTTATAAAGAAGCTATTGAGCAGTTCGTAATCGGCAAAATCGTTCTCTTTACGCCACCAGCGGATAAACTCCTTGTTTCCCTGCGGGTGCATGCTGACTTCTCTGACAATATCGTTTGCTCTCATGGTGTCCCCCTTTCTGCGAACAAACACCTCTATCCAATTATAACACCCTGAAAAACAGACAAAATTAACTCAAAACACAAAAAAAACGGGAATGTCGATGACAATCCCGCGATCAATTTTGGAAGACATAAGAGAACGGGCTATCCGCTAGCCGGCAGCCCCCCGTCCAGACGCCTGTCCGCTGCCAGCAGCTGGGCAAACTCCTCCGCCGGAAGTTGCTTGCTGAACAGAAATCCCTGAATTTCGTCACACCCGGCCTGCTTCAGAAAACGCAGTTGCTCGTCCGTTTCCACACCCTCCGCAATCGCTTTCATCTTCAGCGTCCGTCCCATGCCGATTATGGCCTGGGTGATCGCCTCTTCCTCATGACGCAGGGTCAGGTCTTTGATAAAGGATTGATCGATTTTCAAGCGATCTATCGGAAACCGTTTCAAATAGCTGAGGCTGGAATAGCCGGTGCCGAAATCATCGATCGCAAGGGATAGGCCAAGTTTCTTCAACGCGTTGAGCAGATCGATCATCTGTTCGGCGTCCTGCATGACGGCACTTTCGGTCAGCTCCAGTTCCAGCAGGCTTGGAGACAATCCGGTTTCCTCGAGCACCGCTTGCAGATGGCTACTGAACTCGGCATGGTGCAACTGCTGCGCGGAGATATTCACGGCGACTTGGACTGGACGCAAACCCTCCTGTTGCCATTGGCGGTTCTGGCGACAGGCTGTTTCAATAACCCAGGCTCCGATCGGCGAGATCAGCCCCCGATCCTCGGCAACCGGAATGAACCGACCCGGTGGGATCTCTCCTTTCTCCGGATGATTCCAGCGGAGCAGAGCCTCGGCGCCGACGATCCGGCCGCTAGCCAAATCGACCTGCGGCTGGTAACAGAGGTGGAATTCCTGGTTATCCAGAGCACTCTGCAGACTATTCTCCATCTGCAGGATATCGAGGGCCCGGGCATTCATGTCCTGGGTGTAGTAATAGTAGCTATCCCGCCCGGCGGCCTTGGCATGATACATGGCCGCATCGGCATTTTTCAGCAAACTGTCGACATCGGTGCCATCATCGGGGTAGACGCTGATGCCGACACTGACGGTAACACGCAGCTGATAATTGCCAATTGCGTAAGGCTTGTTGCCAAGATCGAGAATTTTTTTTGCGACCTGAACAACGCATTCCCCCTCCTTCAAATCAGGCAACAGCAGGACAAATTCATCACCGCCAATACGGGCAACGGTATCCCCCTCCCTGATACAGGTCTGCAGACGCTCGGCAACTGCCTGCAACACTTCGTCACCGACCGAATGACCAAGGGAATCATTGATATTCTTAAACCGGTCAAAATCCAGGTAGAGAATAGCAACCCGGTCCCTGTTCCGATGAGCCCGGGCAATGCACTGGCTGAGACGATCCTGCAGCAGAAACCGGTTAGGCAAGCTGGTCAGGGGGTCGTGATGGGCCAGGAACTGGATCTGCTCCTCAGCCTTTTCCGTTCGGAAATATCACGAAGAATCCCCTGGAAATAAAACTCGTTGTCCAGCTCAATCAACCGGGCGCTGACCTCCACCGGAAATTCGCTCCCGTCCCGCCTGAGAAACATGGCCTCAAAGAGGAGAGACCCTTCCTGTTGCAGCCGTTGCCGCTGCTCGATCGACAATTCTTTTTCACGTGCCGGGCGCAGGTCGCTGATGTCAAGCCCCAGCAACCCCTCGCGGGAGAAGCCAAAGGCCTCTATCCCGCGGTTATTGACTTCAACAATCCGGCCCTCGGAATTAACCAGCAGGATTATGTCATTGGCATACTGGGTCAGCGCATTGAAGCGTTGCTCCAGGGCCTGCCGCTCCAGCTCCGTCCGGTAGTGCCCGGCCAGATAGCTCGCGCGCATTTGCCGCCACCAGTGAAAGGCGGTCACCCCGGTGGCAAGAACAAACGCCAGGACCACCCAGAACACGGTGCGGGCGAGATCGAATACCGGGGCGTAAATCTCGGAAATATCCATCTTGGTCACGAGGAACCAGGGACTCCCGTCAACCTTTCGCACGACAGACAGAACCGGAACATCGCGGTAGTCGAGGTGCTCAATAATCCCTTCCTTGCCGGCCAGGGCGAGGCCCGGAGGGGTTTTCCGGTTTGCCGGGGGGGCGAAATGTTCGCCTGGATTTTTGGCAATGTGGCGTCTCCCGGCAAGGGTCACTATCCCATCCTCCTCCGGCCTGAGGAGAATCGACTCCACGCTGGCCGAGCGGTTTGGCCAGGTCACCACCATCGGGTAGAGATATCGCTCCGGGTCTATCCTGAATACCATGAGAGACGTCGTTTTGAGCGTCCCGTTCATGGTATTTGCGAGCAGCGGAATATACAGGTCCTGATGCACATGGTCAGCGTTGTCGGCATCATATGCCCAGTATATGTTAGTAAAGACGCTTTCTCCCCCCTGAACCACCTCCTGCAACACCTCTGCATTCAGGTTGATGTGCGCATCCGAATCATGCTCCGTCCCGACCTTGAGCAGCAGTTGCCCGTCGACATCCAGCAACAGCACCTCATGCAGACGATGGGCCCTCTGCTGGTCGGTCATGCGGGTCTTCAATTTGTTGTAGATCTCACTGCGCGGCATCCCCTGCTTGATCCACATGCCGATCTGACCGGCCAGGATGCGGTTGTTGCGAACCAGTTCTGCATCCCCCATTTTCTCTTGCCGCCACTGGAGCAACTGCTTCACTTTGAGGTCGGCAATTGCCTCGAGCTCATTTTGCCGATCGTTTTTGATCCGCTGCTTCTGGTGTGAAAAAATCTGCCAGCCGGCGATACTGATCGCCAGTGCGATGAGAACAAAGCCGATCAGGGCAATCCAATGAGGAACAGGCGTGTCTTTCCAGACACCTTGGGAAATAAAACGGGAAAAATACGTGGGAACCAGCCGGGAGCTGCTGTTCTTTTCAGACAAGGGCACAGACCTTTAAAATCAGGGAAACTATTACTTTCGCCAGAACGTTTCTGCAGCCCCCAACTGCAAAAGTAAAATATTCTAATCTTATTTACTGCAATTCATCTCCTCTTGTCAAACGCTATTTGTTGAAAAATTTGAAACTTTAAATATATATCTGGCGAGAAGAAGGACAAGCCAACTATTCAAAAATCAATATGTTTTGCCTTTTAAGCCCCGCCGCTTAGGCCTCAGCATGGCCATTGCATTGCCACCCAAAATCAACAATAGTCCGGCGAATGCTGTCAGGTTCCACTGGTATCCCTCAGCCACAGTTGAAATGCCCAGTGCAACGACCGGGAACAGCAGTGTGACATAGGCTGCCCGCCCGGCCCCAACCCGGCCGATCAACGTCAGGTAACAGCCAAACGCAATAACTGAACCGAACAGCGCCAGGTAGACCAATGCCCCCAGGTAGGCAGGAGAGACGTCAAGCGACAACGGAGCTTGGGCAAACCAGGCCATCAGCATCATGAACAGGGCGCCGTAGCTCATCCCGTAGGCGTTGGTCTGCACCACTGGCAGTCGGTTCTGCTGGTTACGGGCGGAAACAATATTCCCCAGCGAAGCAAGATAAGTGGCAAGAACGCAGAGCAACAAACCGTAAAAACCCCGGTCACTCAGGTCGAACTCAGCCAGTTCGGGCCAGAAAAGTAATATCAACCCCGCAAGGCCCAGCCCTCCTCCAGCGAGGACCTGCATTTCAACCGGAGTTTTCAGAAACAGGTTTCCGTTGATCAGGTTCATGATCACGATCATGGAAAAGACGACGGCGGTCAGGCCGCTGGTAATATGCAGCTCAGCCAGGTAGAAAAAAAGGTAATTTAGGGCAAAAAGCAGAACCCCCTGCAGGACCATAAACAGGTGGTCTTGACGGGAATAACGCATCGGCAATCGGTTGACCAGACACCAGCAGAGCAGGATCAAAGCGGCGAGAGCAAAACGGTAGGCCACCGACAACATTGGATCAACGGTCCCCAGTTGGTATTTAATCGCCAGCCAGGTCGAACCCCAGATCAGAATCGTGACGGTGTAGAAGATTAGATTGGTCATCGGGGCTCTTTCTGCCTGTCACACAGAGAAGAGCCCCTGCGAAATTCGCGACCCTAGCCCTGCGCGTATTGCTCGTTTGTTGCGCCGTGGATCAGCTCACGGTGAATCGTCGTCACTTCCTTGAACGTCCAGAGGGCTCCACAGTGGCCACATTCGATCAGATTATGCGCATAACCATCTGAGTGGGTATCAATCTGGGCCTTTTCCTTGTGGGTACACACGGGGCATAGCAGTTCCATCTCAAACTCCTCTTCTCTCATATGTTAAAAATTAACAAATAAGAAAAGAATGCCTCCTAGTATACAGTATGTCAAGAAAATATCCATAAAACAGTGTCTTAGCGGCTCTTGAGAATTTGCACTCCAATACGGTTTAATGCGCCCGGGGAGACCTCGCCCCGCTCGACCTCATCGCACCAGAACGCAGCATTGAGTTGGATGCCGTTCTGATCGTGTATCTGGATCCACTATTTATCTCGGCGTTAAATAGGTCACCATTTTACTCTGCCCTGCTGCTAGCCATAAAGACATTGACGCCGTGGGACCGTCTGCCGGCCTTACAGCTCCATGCCAATTAACGTCACAGCCGATCTCGGTTGTGACGTTAATTGGCGAAAACCGGTGACCACTCGACAGAGGCCTGCTAAAATACTCCCATCGCTGCCTTCGTGCTGAGCGGGAGGAAAACATGTTGTCCGCAGAGCACAGCGGGCGCGATCTGCACCTACACGGCAAACAACAGACCGTCAGGGAGTTACAGCATGCATGTTATCGTTGATCTATGTATCGTTCCACTCGGGGTCGGAGTGTCAGTGTCCCGTTACGTTGCCACCTGCCAGGAGATCCTTGAGCAAGCCGGCCTGAAAACCCGACTGCATGCCTACGGCACCAACATCGAAGGGGAGTATGACGAGGTATTCAGTGCGATTCGCCGCTGCCATGAGCAGATTCACCAGATGGGCGCCCCGCGGATCACGACCACGATTAAGTTGGGCAGCCGGACCGACCGCCGACAGACAATGGCCGATAAAATCCACAGCGTTGAAGAAAAACGAAAACGCTGAAGCAATGACAAACCGGCGCCCTGGACGCTGCAATTAGACGCCAGGAAGGGATCGTGGAATCGGGCTGCCGGGACAGGCTTGATGAGCAGAGAACCCTGCCCCGTAGAACATCCTTTTGCTCCAGCAGATCAGGTTGAGACTCTAACCTTAGACCGGAGCGGGATCTCTAGCGCCTTTTTAATCGACCTAACTCGTCCTTCAGCTTCAGATAGCTGGCCAACCGCTCGGCGGACAAATCGCCGGCACTCTGGGCCGCACACACTGCACATCCCGGTTCGGATTGATGGCCGCAATTGGAGAAACGGCACTGCAGCGCCAGCTCTTCAATATCGGAAAAGGAGCCGGCAAGATCTGCTTCCTCCCCCCAAAGGTGCAGTTCTCGCATGCCGGGGTTATCCATGAGAATCCCGCCTTGAGGCAGGATAAACAATTCGCGATGGGTCGTTGTGTGCCGCCCCTTCCCCACTGCCGCACTGACCTCGGCAACCTTCTGCCGATCCTCACCGAGCAGACCGTTGATGATGGTCGACTTGCCAACCCCCGAAGATCCGAGCAAGGCAAGGGTCCGGCCACGGACCAGGTAGGATTTCAGAACCTCAAGCTGCTGCACATCGAGCGCGGAAAAAATGTGGATGGGCACTTCGGGGGCAATTGATTTGACCTGGCCAAGGCAGCTCTCCGGGTTGTCACAGAGGTCTGCCTTGTTGAGAATAATGACCGCTTGTGCACCGCTGCCTGCGACGAGAGTCAGATAGCGCTCGATCCGCCGCAGGTTGAAATCCCGGTCGAGACCGCTGACAATCATGACCAGATCGACGTTGGCGGCTATGACCTGCTGTTCGGACCTCTCCCGGCCTTTCCCTTTGCGCCGACCGGGCAAATTGCGGGCAAAAGAGCTGGTCCGCGGGAGAATGGCATGGATGGTCGCCCGCCCCTCTGCTCTCTGGGCATCAATGGCGACCCAATCCCCGACCACCGGCAGTTCACTCCGGCCCCCGGCCTGGTGGCGAACCTTGCCGGCAAAACGGGCTGTCAATTCCTCCCCCTGGCAATTGACCCGAAAGTAATTTTTCTCCCCGCGAATCACACGTGCAGGAAGCAATCCCTTCTTCTCAAAAGGAGCGAATGTTTCAGCAAAATGAGGGCTCCAGCCCAGCTCTTCTGGTTGCATGGCGGCAAGATATCATGAATAGAGACACCCTGTCATTGGCCAAAAAACTGCTGTCGACATGTCAACTCAACCGGGTAGGAAGAACTGTCCGCGGATTAAAAGCCTGAATTTTATACTAATTATTAGATCACTTGAAAAATGGGCAACCTATTTCCGACACCCCCGCAGTACAAAACTCTCATTTTTCTCATTAATAAGCTAATTATTATATATTGGAACTATATTGACATCTGGTATTTTCCACGATAACCTGTCGCGTAATTTTTTACAAAATCGCTTTTATCCCTTTTTATTTTTAGGGCTATTTTTGAAAAGGTTCAAAGATTAGCCTATTTCTAGTGCGGAAATGCCCTGCGTTTCTATCCCTCAAAAGGAGATGTAAAATGAACAAGATCGTTGGATTTATGCTGACCGGCCTGATGCTTGTAGGCCTGATGGGTGGCGTTGCCATGGCCCAGGATGAAGAGTTGATGCAGGATTTTGTCAATCTGGAAAAAGCCTATATTCCACCACTGTTTTTCACCAACCAGGGACCTGAATTCGTTCTTCCTGCGCAAAAGACCATGAACAACTTCCTCGCCAAGTGGGAAGCTTTCTCTAACAAGTACTATGACTACAAACCTGACTACGCCAATTGGCAGAGTTACTTCGACGCGATGGATTATGCCGTCAAAGATGCCGCAACAAAAGTAGGGATCGGCAACACTGCCCACGAAGCCCTGGAAGCTGTTCGCGCCACCATGCTGGAGCTGCGTCCCAAAAACGGATTCCCGAAGTTCATCACTGACAAGATGACCATCTACCATGACCCGATGGAGCATATTGTCCTCACCCTGAAATCCGCAACTGCACCGACCCCGGAACTAATGGCAGAGCTGGGCGCAACTCTCGAAGAAACCCAGAAAGCCTGGAGCGAAGTGGAAAAATGCCCGGTCGATGCCGGCTTGTGGGGATTCACAGTCCAGGACATGAACATGTACTACACTATGCTGCAAGCCGAGCGGACCGCCCTCGACAACTTTGCTGCAGCATTCGCCTCCGGTAATTTCGCAATGATGAAACAGACCGGGACTCTGGCACTCAAGGGACCGTTCGTCCAGGCCTATAAGTTCTTCGGTGCTTTTCCCACAATGCCTTAGATTTCAAGTCACATAGGACTCATAAATAAAGAGCCGCTCTTTTCAGAGCGGCTCTTTTTAGTTGTAT
>PKUD01000141.1 GCA_002869695.1 Desulfuromonas sp.
TCATTCGCTGATGTTGATTGGAATGCCAAAGGTCGCGGGCGGGGTGAATCTGCTAGAGTTTCTTGACGAATTCGGATTTAAGCTTCATGGCCCCGATGCCATCAATTTTGCAGTCGATGTCGTGATCGCCGTCGACCAGACGGATGTTCTTAACCTTGGTGCCAACCTTTACGACCAATGACGAGCCTTTTACCTTAAGGTCCTTGATCACCGTGATGGAATCACCGTCTTCCAGAACGTTACCGTTGGCGTCACGGATGACTTTCTCCTCTCCCAGGTCTTCTTCAGCCCCCTTCATTGACCATTCATGGGCACACTCCGGACAGACATACATGTCTCGGTCTTCGTAAGTGTATTCGGAGTTGCATTCAGGGCAGTTTGGGAGCTCGCTCATAGAGTATCCTTGTTTTCTGAGATTGTTAATTTATCGGTAGCCCACTTCACGCGTTCCATATGGCATCTGGACGAAAAAATTTCCGTGTGCCACGCGCTTTGATGGCAATCCATCTTGCGTCAAGAGATGTTTTCCCGGGCAGATCAGGGCAGGTTTGAATCTCAATGTTTTGCTGTCTGAACGAGTCATAATTTATAACGATCGAAACACCGATCGCAATAGATACTTTCTGTGCTTTTGCTGAGCACCATCCGAGAGGTTTCTATTGCTGCCTGTGTCACACGTTTGTGAAAATCATTGTGCGCCTTTCAGGGCATGCACTCGCCTGATGATTGTACAGAGAGATCGTTTAATGTATTTGGCACCTTTCGATTTACTTCAGCGGGGTTACCCAGACCCCGACATCAAGGTTCGCTCCTGGTGGTCCTATGAACGAGCCGGCTACAGGCGGAACTGATTCGGGGAGTCTTGCCATCGCGACAGCAAAGTGATCGGTTCCCACTACCTTGCCGATGGTAGGATCGAATCCCTTCCAGCCTGCTCCCGGCAGGAAGACCTCAGCCCATGCATGTGTTGCACCGAAATTTATTGCTGAAGGAGGAGCATGGAGATAGCCGCTGACAAATCGTGTTGCAAAACCCAACATCCGCGCGGCTTCCATAAACAGAAACGCTGAATCGCGACAGGACCCGGTTCCCTGCGACAGGGTTTCTGCGGCCGATTGTACGCCGGGCTCTTCGCGAAGTTGATAGGTCAGTTTTTTTTTGATGCCGACGCAGAGGCGCTCAAGCAGAGCGTAGGTCTGAACCGGTTCGCCAGGCTGCCATATCCGATTAACAAAATTGGTCAACTGATCATCGACATTGTGTCCAACGACATTCATATAGGGTGACAGTACGGCCGTGTCCTCAGGTTGGTAGCCAAACGGATAGTTCATGGCATATTCAGCGACCAGGAAATCGAGAGGAGCCTGGTTGTATTGTTGAATGATAATTTCGCTTTCAATGACAAGTTGGCGGGTGAGTGTATTGAAGCTAGCTATGGCAACAGAATTGTCTTCCACATCACGGTGCCAGCGCAGGGAGGCGGTTGGAGTGATCTTCAGGCTCGAGGATTCGACATGCAACTCATGCCCCTCTCGAGGACGCAGGCGCAAGAAATGCGGTTCAAGCTGCACCTCGGAGGAAAAGTTATAGTAGGTCCGATGAAGAATTTTATATCGTTGCATATGATATCCTCTGCGCAATTTTTCATTTCCACTATTGAGAAACCCTCTATTGATGTTAGCTCAGATGTCGAGGGTGTCCAGTTAATTGAAGCTTGAAATAAAGGGTGAAGGGTGAGCAAGAAGGTATCAATGTAATATTGTGGAACATCTGTGCTATGCATCACAGCGGAAATATAACCTCCGTTAAGTTGACCTTTCGGGCGCATGATGGATAACGAGGGCTCATTATTGCGGAAACCATCTCTTTGTTTCTTACGGACAAAACATGTGGAAACTTTCTGATATCTTTAAACTATGACTCAGAACACAGATGATACGCAGCTGAGCCGCAGCGAGATTATTACTACACTGGCGCATTATTACCGCGCCGAAGTCCAGCGCAGCCTGGCCTGGCGGGAACGGCTCGACCTGACAACCAACTGGGCGGTGGGTGCAACGGCAGCGTTTCTGGGTTTTGGCTTCAGCCACCCGGAGTTCCCGCACACCTTTTTCCTGTTCGGCATCGCAATCATCTACACCCTGCTTCTGGTCGAGGCGCGCCGCTACCGTTTTTATGATGCCTACGAGTATCGGGTGCGACTTCTCAACCAGAATTTCATTTACCATGTGGTGGCGCACGGAGAAATGAGCGAGGACCCCGGTCTGGACGGGGAAGGGATCTACTGGCGGGCAGAGTTGGCTTCGGATCTTCGCTATCCCCAGTACAAGATGAACATGACCTATGCTCTGGGGCGTCGCATCGGTGCTAACTATATATACCTGTTTTCGATCCTGCTCGCCGGTTGGTTGCTGAAAATCAAACTTCATCCGCAGGTGACTGACACCTGGGGCGGTTATCTGCAGCAGGCGGCACTCGGAAATCTGCCTGGGTGGTTGACCTTTGCCTTTATGTTGATGTTTTTAGTCCATCTGTTATTTCTTTTGTTCAAGGGGCTCAGGGAGCGTGGCGGGCGTGATGTTCTGCACCCGTTTCGTGAACCGGAAGAGCGTTCAATGTCCTGAAGGGGAATTACAAAGGCGCCAGTTGAATGTTTCAACTGGCGCCTTTGGGAGTAGCGGTTGATATCAGGATCAGAGTGCGTGCTGGTCGATATAGGACTTGATCTGATCGATCTCAGCAGGCAGCACCTGAAGTCGTTTTTCCAGTTTGTCGATCCCCTGAAAGGCAGGCGGTAGTTCGGGGTCCAGGCCGATAGCCTGCTTGACCGCGTCGCCGAACTTGGCCGGATGGGCGGTGGCGAGGCAGATCAGCGGGCAACTTTCGTCGCGTACCCGGCGGCCGACTTCGACACCGACGGCGGTGTGTGGATCAAGCAGGTAGCCTGTCTGCTGATAAAAGGTTTCGATCGTCTTGAGTGTTTCGGCGTCATCCACCGAGGACGCGGCAAAGGTCTGCTGAACCTTGGCGATCTCCTCAGCAGAGAATTCCAGCCTGCCGGTCTGGCGGAACATCTCCATTGCACTGTTTATCCGCGAGGAGTCCTCGCCATACAGGTAGAAAAGGTAGCGCTCGAAATTACTGGCGACCTGGATATCCATTGACGGTGACAGCGAATGGTTGACCTCGGCGGCAGAGTAATCCCCCCTGGTGACAAAACGGCTGAGGATGTTGTTGGCATTGGTAGCCAGGATCAGGCGACGAATCGGAACTCCCATTCGCAGGGCAACGTAGCCGGCAAAAATGTCGCCGAAGTTGCCGGTGGGGACGGAAAATTCCACCTCTTCGCAACCGGTCTCTTTCTGTACCTGGAAACAGGCGTAGAAATAGTAGACCACTTGGGCCAGCACCCGTGCCCAGTTAATCGAATTAACGGCGCCGAGAGAATGCTTCTCCTTGTACTCCAGGTCGCCGAAGATCTCCTTGACGATCGACTGGGCATCATCGAAGGTGCCTTCCACCGCCAGGTTGAAGACATTGCTATCGGTGACCGTGGTCATCTGCATCTCCTGGATAGGGGAAACTCTCCCTTTCGGGTGCAGGATGAAAATATTGATATTCTGTTTACCGCGCACGCCATAGATCGCCGCGCTGCCGGTGTCACCACTGGTCGCACCGATGATATTCATATGCTGGTTACGCTCTTTGAGCAGGTACTCGAAAAGATTGCCAAGAAACTGCAGTGCGACATCCTTGAACGCCAGCGTTGGTCCATGAAACAGTTCAAGAATGTGGACGTTGTCCTGACTGACCACCGGGGTGACCTGGTCGTGATCGAACGCTGCATAGGAACGGTTGAGCAGATCTTTCAGGTCTACTGCGGGGATATCATCGGTGAACCTGGAAATGACTCGAAACGCCAGCTCTGCATAGGGGAGAGCGGCCAGTTCGTGTAGTTCGTCATTGCTGAACGTCGGAATGCGTTCCGGGAGCAGTAGACCGCCGTCGTCGGCGAGACCCATCATCACCGCATCCTTGAACGAGATGCCGCTGACCTGGCCGCGGGTTGAACGATATTTCATGGGAACCTCCGGTAATATTTGTGCGGCGCACATCTTAACAAAGGGCGGGTAAAGGACAAAGGAAAAAGCTTATTGGTGCTTGAAACAAAAAGAGGAGCACGATCAGGTGCTCCTCTTTTTGTTCTCTATCTGCAATGAATCTTTTTGGTGTTATTTACTCTGCGCATCCACCACGGCGACAGCGGCCATGTTGACGATGTCGGCGACGTCGTCACCGCGCTGCAGCACGTGCACAGGTTTTTTCATACCCATCAGGATCGGACCGACCGACTCGGCATCGCCCAGTTTGTTGAGCAACTTGTAGCTAATATTGCCCGACTGAAGATCAGGGAAGACGAAGACATTGGCGTTGCCCTTGAGGCTGCTGAAGGGGTACTGGTTCTCAACCAGCTCGGGGTCGAGCGCCACGTTGGCCTGGATCTCACCATCGACGACCAGGTCGGGTGCCTGTGCCTTGACCAGTGCTGTTGCTTTGGCAACCTTGCTGGTTGTGGGAGTGATCGCGCTGCCGAAGTTGGAGAATGAAAGCATCGCTACACGCGGCTCGAAATCGAAGTTCTTCGCTTCCTGGGCTGTCAAAATTGCGGTCTCGGCGAGTTCTTCTGCGGTCGGCTCGATCGTCACGGTCGTATCAGCGAAGAAGACGACGTTCTTCTTGGTGACCATCATGTAGGCGCCATGAACCTTGGAGAGACCGTCTTTCTTGCCGATGATCTCGAGGGCTGGCCGGATGGTTTCCGGATAGTGATGGTCGATTCCCGAGAGCAGGGCATCTGCATCGCCGCGTTCAACCATCATCGCTCCGAAGTAGTTGGGGGCGGACTTGATCATACGCTTGGCTTCAGCGCGGGTAACCCCTTTGCGCTGACGCTTTGCGAACAACGCATCAATGTACTCGCCACGCTTTTCACTGGAGACCGGATCGATGATGCTGACTCCGCTCAGGTCGATGTTGAGTTTGACTGCTTTCTTCTTGATCGCATCGACGCTGCCTAGCAGGATCGGCTTGGCAATCCCCTCACTGACCAGGATCTGTGCCGCACGGAGGATCTTGCTCTCTTCACCTTCAGGCAGCACCAGGCGCTTCGGATTCGACTTGGCTTTGTTGATCAGGTTCCGCATCACTTCCTTGGAGCGACCCTGAAGGGCTTCTAGGGACTCGCGGTATTTCTCCATATCCGCAATTGGCTTGCGGGCAACGCCACTGTCCATCGCCGCCTGAGCGACTGCCGGGGCGACGTGCAGCAGAACCCGGGGATCGAAAGGCTTGGGAATGACATATCGCCGTCCGAACGTGATATCCTCACCTGCGTAAGCCTTGCGGACCGAGTCGGGGACATCCTCCTTGGCCAGATCAGCCAGTGCCTTGACGCAGGCCAACTTCATTTCATCGTTGATGGCACTCGCGTGGGTGTCGAGTGCACCCCGGAACAGGAAGGGAAAGCAGAGGACGTTGTTGACCTGATTTTCGTAATCGGAACGGCCGGTACCGATAATGACGTCGTCACGGACCGCCTTGGCTTCCGGCTGGGTAATTTCGGGGTCAGGGTTGGCCATGGCGAAGACGATCGGATCCTTGGCCATCGACTTGAGCATTTCCGGGGTCAGTGCGCCTTTGGCGGAAACACCGAAGAAGATGTCGGCATCGACCATGGCATCTTCCAGGGTGCGGGCATCGGTCTCTGCGGCCAGGCGCTCTTTGTAGTCGTTCATTCCGACTGTACGGCCTTTGTAAATCACACCCTTGGTGTCGCAGAGGATGACGTTGTTCTTGTCGATCCCCATGGTGATCGCCAGGTTGGCGCAGGCGATCCCGGCGGCACCGGCACCATTGACGACAATCTTGACGTCCTCGATCTTTTTGCCGATGATCTCCAGCGCGTTGATCATGCCGGCAGCGGAGATGATCGCGGTGCCATGCTGGTCATCATGGAAAACCGGGATGTCCATGATCTTCTGCAGTTCTTCTTCGATGTAGAAGCACTCGGGTCCTTTGATGTCCTCGAGGTTGATCCCTCCAAAGGTCGGCTCGAGCAGCTTGACGGTGCGGATAATCTCATCTGAATCTTTGGTGTTCAGTTCGATGTCGAAAACGTCGACGTCGGCAAAGCTCTTGAACAGGACACCTTTACCTTCCATGACCGGTTTGCCGGCCATGGCTCCGATATCACCCAGACCGAGAACGGCGGTGCCGTTGGAGACGACCGCCACCAGGTTGCCTTTGGCGGTATACTCATAGGCATCGTTGGGATTCTTTTCAATCTCAAGGCAGGGCTCGGCAACGCCGGGGCTGTAAGCCAGCGACAGGTCGCGACTGGTCGCACAGGGCTTGGTGGTGATAACCTCTATTTTGCCTTTACGGCCCATACTGTGATATTCGAGTGCATCGCTTTTTTTCGGCATGATAATTTTTTCCTCCGGGAAAGTTTGTTGCCTGTTGTGAAATATACAGCGGATAGAAGGCGTGGCCCATAACTCCAGTGTTCAAATGGGGCTACTTCCAGCTTGAATGTTAATTAGTCGGGCTAAAAAACTATAGCTAAACTAAAAAAATGTCAAGTAAATGCCGTATACATGTAATAATATTAGTAAATGTTCGCAAAGGTAATGCCAATTGTCTAATAATACCCTAATTTTTAGAAAATGCGTTATTCCGTCGATTTTTATACAGATAAAAATTTATGATTTATACAACAAACGTTGATGAATGATAAAAAACAACCATTGTGGCGGAAAACCGCCAGGCTTTGTTAGATGAGTGATATCTTTTCACTTAAAGGTGATGCGGAGTTCTTTTGTTATGATGAAAATTGGAATTATCTCTGATACTCATCTCACCTCACTCGATGAAGCCAGTGATCTGGCGCTGTTTCTCATGGCAGGTCCGTTTGCGGATGTTGATGCGGTTTTGCATGCCGGTGACATGGTCATCCCGGAATTACTTCATTGCTTTCATCCGCTGCCCTGCTATGCCGTCCAGGGGAATATGGATGGGGCCGTGGCTGGAATTCCGCAAAAAAGGGTGATCGGTTTCGCCGGCAAGCGGATCGGTCTGATTCACGGTTGGGGACCGCGCAGCGGACTGGAGAAAAGAATCCTGAGGGAGTTTTCCGGCAAGCAGATCGATTGTCTGGTTTACGGTCACAGCCATTATCCGGTCTGTAAGCAGCAGGGAGAGTTGCTTTTATTCAACCCGGGGAGCCCGGTGGATCGCCGGTCAGCTCCGAGTCATACCGTAGGGATCCTTACGATCGATAATGACGGCATCCGAGGTGAAATCGTCGAGTTGGACTAGCATTTGATCGACCTTGTATGGCAGATGGTGGCAGAATGTCCTGAGCCTGCCCTCAGTCAGACAGTTGTTATTGTTAAAACAGCGAAAAAAGAAAGGCGAATGATTCATGCTTGAAATATTCTACAAGGGCGGACCGCTGATGTACCCAATCCTGGTCTGCTCGATGATCGCCTGGGCGATCTTTTTTGATCGCTTATGGAACTATTACAATATTCGCAAGAATCTGCGACCGTTAACGCGAGAAGTGGATCGGCTCTACCGTTCAGGACAACTGGACGGAGCGATTGACCTCTGCCTGCAAAATAAGACACCGCTCTCAAGGCTTCTGCTGGCGGCTTTGCGCCAGGCTGGTTCCAGCCGTAGCCATATCAAGACCCTGGTGGAGGAAGTCAGCGGACGTGAGATCGCTGCGCTGGAACGTTATCTCGGCCTGCTCGGAACCATCGCGACGATCACACCGCTTCTCGGACTGCTGGGCACGGTCCTCGGGATGATTCGCGCTTTTACCGTGATCGCCACCGAAGGGGTAGGTACACCGGCAACCCTGGGTGGAGGGATCTCCGAAGCGCTGATCACCACTGCAGCCGGACTTTCCGTCGCAGTGCCGGTCATCTTGCTGCATAAATATCTCTCGAGCCGGGTGGACCGGCTGACTCTGGATCTGGAAGAGGCCTCAATGCAGATTGTCGATCTGGTGGGACGTTGAACCATGGCTTTTCGGCGACGCTCAAAAGAGAATCCGCGGGTTGAATTGACGCCGATGGTTGACGTGGTTTTCCTGCTGTTGATTTTCTTCATGATTTCAACCACCTTCATCGAGACCCAGGGGTTGACGATCAAGCTGCCGGGGGCTTCTGCAGCCAAGCTGGCTGAGCAACCAGAAGAACTTCAGGTTTACCTGTCTAAAGACGGAGAGATTTTTCTTAAGGATGAAGAAGTCTCTCTGTCGCAACTTCAGGTACATCTGGCCGGGTATGGGACGAAAGCACGGAAGACCATGTTTCTGTTGCTGGCGGATCGTGAAGCACGGCATGGTGGAGTTGTACAGCTGATGGATCTGGCTAAAAAAGCCGGTTTCAAGAAGCTTGCTATTGCGACGGAGAAGCAGGAATAGTTTACTCTTGCTAACCGGTTTGAACTGAACTGGAGTAGGTATATGCGCAAAACTATCGCGATTGTCACCGGTGGGGGGGACTGCCCCGGGCTGAATGCCGTTATCCGTGGTGTGGTCCGGACCGCTATCGGTCGTCATGATTGGCGGGTGATTGGGATTGAGGATGGTTTCGAGGGACTGATCGGTAAACCGCGTTGGCGGGAGTTGACCCTCGCTTCGGTCAGGGGGATTCTACAGCGGGGTGGGACCATTCTTGGGACCAGTAACCGAGGCAACCCTTTCAGCTTCCCGGTGCAGCATGAGGGTCGTACGGAAATGGTCGATATCTCCTCGCAGGTGGTGGACAATTTTCGTGGTCTTGGCGCTGATGTGCTGATTGCGGTGGGAGGTGATGGAACCCTGAAAATAGCTCAGAGCCTTTATCAGCTGGGTCTGCCTGTGGTTGGTGTGCCGAAGACGATTGATAATGACCTGCGGGCCACCGATATCACGTTCGGTTATCAGACCGCGGTTGCGATCGTCACAGAGGCTCTCGACCGCCTGCATTCCACAGCAGAGAGCCACCAGCGGGCAATGGTGGTTGAGGTCATGGGGCGTGATGCCGGGTGGATTGCTATTGAATCCGGTATTGCCGGGTCTGCCGACGTGATCCTGATCCCAGAGATACCTTATGACATCAAACGGATCTGTCAAGCCGTTGAAAAGCGCCGCAACTCCGGTAGCCGATTTTCCATCATTGTTGTTGCCGAAGGTGCTGCCGCGATTGATGGACAGAAGGTTGAACAGCAGCAGGCTGAGAATAATTTTGGTGTCGCTCGTCTCGGCGGAATCGGTCACCTGGTTGCTGATCAGCTTACGACCTGCCTCGACATGGAGACCCGCGTTGTCATTCTTGGGCATCTGCAGCGCGGCGGGACCCCGACCCCGTTCGACCGTATACTGGCCTCCCGCTTCGGTGTCAGGGCTGTAGAACTGATCGCTGCTGAAAAATTCGGACGGATGGTCGCCCTGAAAGGACAGCAGGTCACTGATGTCGCCATCAGTCAGGCAGTTGCACAGCTGAATAGAGTTGATCCTGAGGGTGAACTGGTTTTGACCGCCGAAGCCCTGGGGATCAGTTTCGGCCGCTGATCTATCATCGTAAAGCCATCTCAACGGGACAGCTGAATTTCGTCCGCGTGGACATCTTCCTGCAGAAACTTGAGCTATAATTTCAGTTGAGGAGGTGATGAACTATTGGCTTCCGCCCGATTCCAGTTTCACCCGCTACTGAGTCCGCTGCTGGATCGACGCTTCCGTTACGACCCGTACCTCTACCACTTCAAAGATTCACCCTCAGTCAAGGATGCGATCGAGGCCTGTGGTGTTCCCCACACGGAAGTTGATGTGGTCCTGGCCAACGGCCAAAGTGTCACTTTCGATTTCAGGCTGCAGGATGGTATCAGTGTCAAAATAGTACCGTTCGGGGTTTTGTCCGACCAGCAAGGATTGGTTCATCTCAGCCCGCCGACGTCCGATCCCGCTACCTTTATTCTCGATGTCCACCTGGGTCGCCTGGCCCGTCGCCTGCGGTTGCTCGGCCTGGATTGTTATTACCGCAATGATTGTGACGACCCCTCTCTGATCGAGACCGCCCTGACTCAGGGACGGATTATCCTGACCCGTGATCGCGGAATCCTCAAACATGCTGCGGTCCGGCAGGGAATGCTGATCCGCTCCGGGGTTGTTGATGAGCAGGTTCTCCAGGTGCTGAGACGTTATCAGCACTCCGTGCGACTTAGTCCCTTCCGGCGTTGTCCTGACTGCAACGGATACTTGCTGCCGGTCGCCAAGGATACGATCAGGGACAGGCTGTTGCCCGGAACACAGCGAGACTATGATCAGTTTCAGCAGTGTGCCAGCTGCAGCAAACTCTACTGGGAGGGCAGCCATTATCTGCGAATCAAGGCTTGGATCGACACGGTCAGAGCCAGGCTATAACGTTCTGATGATTTTTAAGACAGGTTGCTCTCAGCTATGAATACAGATGATATCAGTAAGCGACTTCACTACTATTCACGATCCGAGGAGAAAGCAAACAGTCTCACCCATGCGGCAGGAATTTTGTTCAGCAGTGTAGGTCTGACTCTCTTGCTGATAGCGACTGTACGGCAGGGTGACCCCTGGCGCATTGTCAGCTGTTCAATTTACGGGACATCTCTGTTGCTCTTTTACTGTTTCTCAACCATCTATCATACGTTGCAACGACCGCGCCTCAAGTATCTGTTTCGAATCCTCGATCATGCTAGCATCTACCTTGTGATTGCAGGAACGTACACCCCGTTTGCACTGGTGAGCCTTCGCGGGGTATGGGGTTGGTCGCTGTTTGGAGTGGTCTGGGGCCTGGCTGTCGCCGGAATTATCTTCAAGGTCTTCATGACTCATCGGCTGCGGGTGCTGGGACCAATTTTTTATATTGCGATGGGTTGGCTGGTTATCTTTGCCGCCAAGCCATTGTTACAGGTTCTGCCAATACACGGATTCTGGTGGCTGGTGGCCGGTGGCGTGGTCTATACCGTTGGAGTTCTGTTTTATGCGATTGATAAGATCCCTTATAACCACACGATCTGGCACATTTTTGTCCTTGTGGGGAGTGCTTGCCATTTCCTTGCCGTGTACTTGTATGTCGTGCCGGTCGATATGTCTTTTTGATGCCAGGCCAGGGCTAAACAGTGAAAGGCCCGCTTTGGATGCGCGGGCCTTCTGCTTATTGCTATCAACGTACCCTGTTCACGGGTTGATCCGCCAGTTATAAACCGCCGGATGGTTTGAACACGTTCTCAACTGATCTGTTTTGTCTGCGACAGGCATCCCCCCTTTCTTTTTATTATTATACACTATTTTTTTCCTGAGAAAGGAACGGCGGGTGTATGCTGCTGCAGGTGGCGTTTGCTGGTCAAAACTTTGCTCTGCCGCACCGTTTTCAGCTATATTAACAATATTATTCCGTCAAGCAGGCTGTGCCATCTATGAAATGTCTTGCGAAAAAAGGATTGCTCCTTGTTTGCTGTTCCCTGGCAGGGGCGCTGCTCGGCTACCTGGGTCAATGTGCTGGCGGCACCTGAGGCGCTCTTTCTTCTCCCTGGATGGGAGCTGCCGCAGGGGGGCTGGTCGGACTGGTGCTTGTTTTCCTGCCGGCTGAAAATACCACGACGAAAGAATAACCAATGAAGTTATTGCAGGTGTTTCCTTATCCGATATTGATTGCCGCGACCCTCATCCTCGGCTTGGCTCCGTTCTTTCCGCAACCGCACCTGTTTGAAAAAATCAGGATGCTGTTAAGCGGCACCCTGACCAGGCCGGTGGATATCTTTGATCTGCTGATGCATGGTTCTCCCGCCCTGTTGTTGTTCCTCAAATGGGTTGTCGAGAAATCTTCAACAACATAAGATAATCTTTAAACGGTGGAGGGGTAAAAACACGGAACGGACAGATGGCAAAGAAAAAGATGGTGATAATTGGTGAGCGCGCGACAACCATGGGTTATCGACGGATCAGCAAACGCAAGAACCTGATCGCGCGTATCGACCGGGAGGATTGGCTGCAACACATGGCAGAACATTTCGAAATGGCCCTGCTGGAGCTCATCACGAAGATGAACGAAATGCCCGGATATTATGAAGATTACTATCGGCGTAACCTAAGCAAGGATCGTCATGAGGTCAGTCTGACGACAAGTCGCACCGTCCCTTCCAGCTTCGGAGATTCAACCGGTTACGTTCCCAAAGAAAGCTGAATTCTTGCCGTAACGTTTACTCTGTCCACCTTACGGGCTTCCCTGATAATTTCGGAGCAGGGATATCAATACTCTATTGGCACAGTCTTTTTCCGTACAGGCGTGAACAATGAAACTGCTGATGCTCTATACCGATCGTTTCCATTATCGAAGCGCCGTCAAAACGCTTGATCATGTTCCTGATTGTTCGGAAGAGCGGTCTGTCGACGACGTTGTGGTCGGTCTTATACATGCTGAGGCGGTCGATGAAGCGAATCCGGTGGGCATCGAGAAAAAACTGATCAAAAACCTTAAATGGGGGGCACGCAAAAATGACACGCAGAGGATTGTACTGCATTCCTTTTCGCACCTGGCCGAGACCAAGGCAGATTCCGATTTTACCCAAGAACTTCTGAACCGTTCTGCCAGGAGGCTAGAAAAAGCCGGGTATGAGGTCTGGCAGACGCCGTTCGGATATTTTCTCGACCTAGATCTAAAGGCGCCCGGGCGCTCGACAGCACGTATTTTTACCTCATTCTGATTTAGGCTTGAACATTATGCTGAAGAACAGTTTGAAAAATATAGGCCGTAGCTGGTCAAACCTTGCCGGTTCGTTTCGCGGTGAGCGTTTTGAACGGGTTGGTCCAGATCTCAGCAGTGGCGACCGGGAACTGTTGCGGCGGCAACTGAAAAAATGGCTGGAGGCCCGTGGTGGCGAAGTGTCTTCACGTAAACACGCCGCACAGATTGGTGAGCTGTATCTGAGCCTGTCACCTGTCGGCCGCAAGCAGTTTCTACAGTTGTTGGCCAGGGAATTCGGGCCGGATCGTGAGGCGCTCAGGGAGCAGTGCAAGCAGTACCTGACCAGTTCTGATTCCGCCTGTGGGCCGATCGAGGAGGAATTGCTTGACCTGCTGATCTCTCCACGTCTCAAGCTGCTCCGCCAGTTCAATGCTTTGCCGCAGGGGATCAAGTTCCTGGTTGATCTGCGCAAGGATCTGATTGGATTCTGCCGCGAAGAGAAGGAGCTTCAGCCTCTGGATCGCGAAATTCAACGACTTCTGGCAACCTGGTTTGATGTCGGTTTGCTGGAGATGCGCCAGATCGATTGGCAGTCTCCCGCGTCCCTGCTGGAGAAACTGGTTGCTTACGAAGCTGTCCATGAAATCCATTCCTGGCAGGATCTGCGCCATCGACTGAACATGGATCGTCGCTGCTACGCGTTTTTTCATCCCAACATGCCGGATGAACCGTTGATCTTTGTCGAGGTTGCCCTGACTCATGGGATCGCCGGATCGATCCAGATATTGCTCGATGACTCGACTCCTGACCTGGCTCCGGAGGCCGCTGATACTGCAATTTTCTATTCGATCTCCAATGCCCAGCAGGGCTTAATGGGAATCAGCTTCGGTAATTTTCTGATCAAGCGGGTTGTCGATTCACTCAAGACGGAATTACCCAACATCAGAACCTTTTCAACGCTCTCCCCGGTTCCGGGATTTGCCCGTTGGCTGCAGGGGTTGACCGAGGAGGAGATGGACGGCTTGATCGGTGAGGAGGGGAGGGCTGACCTGGCTGAAATGGGGAATGACGCTAATTCGCCTGCCCTTTTGCTCGAACTGTTAGATAACGCTGGATGGCATCAGGACGAGCACCTCTGTGCTGCTGTTCAGCCGTTGCTGCTCCGCCTTCTTTATCACTATTTCCACGCTAAGCGCAGCGATGGACAGCCGATTGATCCGGTTGAGCGCTTCCACCTCGGCAATGGTGCCCGGATAGAACGGGTCAACTGGCTCGGAGATGTTTCGGATAAGGGATTCGCCCAGGCCTACGGGTTTATGGTCAATTACCTTTACCCGATCAAAGAGATTGAAAAGAACCACGAACTGTACGCGACCAAACGTAAAATCGTCATCTCATCTGCTGTGCGGGCATTAAAATAGCCGGGACGGGCGGATTTACCTCTAAACGATCGAATGAAGGCATATGAGTACTCAAGAGCAGTCTCCCTGGATCTGTCATGTCTGTGATCGTCGCTTTACTGATGGAGAAGCTGACGCCTGCTCCGTCTGTTACAAAATTACCTGCAGTCTTCATCTGAAACGGGTTCCGGTGGAAAAGGAATCAGGGCTGCTGGTGCTGGAGCCGATCTGTCTCCATTGTGAGATGGCCAAGATGGTCTAGTAAAGAGTCAGTGAGGCAAAACGCAGCTATTCCACTCTGCAGTATTCTCTGCTGTTCTCGATCATGGATAAGAAAACCAAAAGTCAGAAGTTTCTTTGGGCATCCTGCGGAAGACTCTCTTTGGTTGGTTCGATTACATTCCAGAGAGGATGGCATTGAGAAGTTGCATGCCGAGATTGAATTCGGCAGTCGTGTCAAAGGTTCTGGGTAGATTTTTCTCGTGGACCATGAGTGATTTTTCTAAGGAGGATGAATCTGTCCCTGCCTTGTCGGCATAGATGGGATACGCTACGGCGCTGTGGTCAACAACATTGAACCGTGCATTGCCTGACAGCCCGCCGATTAAATCTCGCTCGGAGGTAAATTCGGCGTCCAGCTGGCCAATGTAATATGTCTTCTGCGGGTCATGGACCCGAAAGCCAACCTGGGGGACAAAGAAATAGTTGCCGGACCAGGTATCCCGGTACTCCAGGCGGTTGATCACGTAGGTTCCCGGAGCCAGAGCCCAGACAAATTGGCCATTTTCTCCAACTTCGGCCAGGGTTCTGGTTTTATCCTCCAGTCTAAGCAGGCTTGGTTTGATGTAAAAATCGAACAGCCCTTTGCCGATTTTTTTCTCTTTCCCATTCTCGATCCAGTGAATTTTGCCGAACACGACGGAGTTGCCTTCTGCAAGGGATGTCGCGATTGACGCTTGCTTTCCAGAGAGGTTCTGAGAGGTTGAAACACAGGCACAGAGCGTGAAGGTTAAGCCCAGAAGAACGAGAAGGCGAAGTATGGGAAACACATGATGACAACTGCTCCTCATTATTTCACTCCTGATCGGACAGGGCCAATATTACTGCAACAATTAAATTATTAGCACGTATCTGTGGTTTTTCCACTGCATGGAGTGAGGTCAAGGTGCGGTTGGCAATGGGCTGAAGGCTAGAGTGTCAGTTCTGCGCGAATTTCTTGAAGCGCGATTTGGTCTGTTCGCACAGGTTGACGCCGGGACATTCAGCTTCGCTGCAGGGTTCAATGTGGATCGTGACATCGGCCCCGATGATGGCTTTTTCGATCTGTTTCTCCAGCATATCGGCAATATTGTGGGCATCTTCCACTGACATGTGTTTGCATACCTCCAGGTGGAAGTCCATGATTTTGCGTGAACCTGCGCGGCGGGTACGCAGATCGTGGTAGGACCCGAGGCCTCGCTGGTTTTTTTCGATCAGATCGCGGATTTCCTGCTGTAAATCTACAGGCAGTTCCTTGTCGAGAATGTCGCCCATGCTGTGACGTACCAGACGCAGGGCCTCAAAGATTATATAGATCCCGACCAGGATAGACAGGCTCGGGTCGAGCCAGGGAATGTCCAGCCAGCGGATCAACAGCAGGCCACACAGCAGGGCCACATTGGTGTAGATGTCCATGCTGAAATGAAGGGAATCCGCTTCGAGAGCCGATGAATCTGTCGCCCTGGCAACTTTTTTCAGGTAGCGGGCCACCAGCCAGGA
>PKUD01000057.1 GCA_002869695.1 Desulfuromonas sp.
AGCAAAAGTTATTTTAGGTCTCCCATCGTCAAAATCGACTCAACATCTTCCCGCTCCCCCTTATTTATGATCACCGCCTTACCGACCAGCACAGTGTGCGACTGATCGACGATCTCCTCGATCGCCTTAAGGGTGGAACCCCTGGCAAAAAAATCGTCGATAAACAGCAGCCTCTCTTCGGGGAATAGCACCTCTTTGGAGACGTAGAGGGTGGTCGATTCCTGCTTGGTGAAGGAGTAGCTGGCAGCGGCGTAATAGTCAACCATGGTCAGCGGTTTCTTCTTTTTGGCATAGATGAAAGGGACGTCCAACTCTTCTGCCACCGCCTGGGCCAGCATGATGCCGCTGGTTTCTGCGGTGAGAATCTTGTCGATCTGGCGATCGGCAAAACGGTTGGCGAGTTCCCTGGCGATCAGGCGCATCAGTCCGGTATCGACCATGTGGTTGAGAAACAGGTCGACCTTGATCACCTGACCATCAATGGCGCCATCGGTCTTGATCCGTTCCAGCAGGGTTTTTGCTGCCTGGTTCATTTACGGTCCTCGCGATCATAGGGTTGGCCGAGACTCTCCGGCTGCTGAGACGCGCCCTTGGCCAGACGCATGGTGGAGATGACCAGCACCAGTATGGTGAATGCGTAGGGGAGCATCTGCAGGATGTGGGCAGAGATGGTGGTGCCCATGGCCTGAAAGCGGAGTTGCATGGCGGTGATGCCGCCGAACAGATAGGCACCGAGCATCGCCCGGGGGCTGGACCAGCCGGCGAAGATGACCAGCGCAACCGCGATCCAGCCCCGCCCGCCGGACATGTTTTCAATCCACATCGGGGTGGAGGCAAGGCTCAGGTAAGCGCCGCCGATGCCGACGATGCCGGAGCCGATGGTGACGGCGAGAAAACGGTACAGATTGACCGGCACCCCGCAGGTATCGGCGGCCGCCGGGTTTTCGCCCAGGGTACGCACCGCCAGCCCCCAGCGGGTGCGATAGAAAAACAGCCAGATGAGTGCCACCAGCACGAAGCTGAAGTAGATCAGTAGATCCTGGTTGAAGAACGGTTTCCCGATCACCGGCAGCAGCGAGAGACCTGGGATGGCGATCCGCTCGAATCCGGTGATGGTCAGGCCGACCATCTCTTTGCCGAATAGGGCGGTCATGCCGATGCCGAACATCGTCAGCGCCAGGCCGCTGACGATCTGGTTGCCGCGCAGCTGTACGGTGATGAGGGCGTGGATCGAGCCGGCCAGAAAAGCCAACACAAAGGCGGCGATCACTCCAATCAGCAATGAACCGCTGGCATGAGTCGCAGCAAAGCCTGCCACGGCACCAATGAGCATCAGCCCCTCGATCCCCAGGTTGATGATTCCGGCGCGCTCATTGATGATCGCACCGAGGGTGGCGAACAGGATTGGTGTCCCGGCCCGGACGGTGGCGTCAAGCAGGATCTCAAGCATGGCGTCCCCCCTTGACCAGTTTGACCCGGTACTGAATGAAGAAATCAGAGGCCAGCAGGAAGAACAGGATCAGTCCCTGGAAGGCGTAGACGAACGCGACCGGCAACTGCCAGAGTAACTGCAGACTGTCGCCGCCGACCAGCAGGATGCCCATCAAAAAGGAGACAATAACGACGCCGATGGCACTCCGCTTGGCCAGCCAGGCGATGATGATTGCCGTATAGCCGTAGCCGGGGGAGATGCCGTGCTGCAGACGGTGCTGTAGGCCGGCGACTTCGCTGAAGCCGGCGATCCCGGCGATGGCGCCGCTCAGAAACAGAACGAAGAAGATTGCCGCGCCGGTGTGCATGCCGGCGTATTGGGCTGCTTTCGGGTTGCTGCCGATGACCTTGATCTCGTATCCCCAGACGGTCCGCTCCATGAACAGGTAGAGCACCAGGGCGCAAAAAATAGCCAGGAAAAAGCCGCTGTGCAGGCGGGTGTTGAAGTACTCCGCCAGACGCGCCGTATCTGAGAACTGGGCGGTAAGGGGAAAGTTGAATCCTTTCGGATCTTTCCATGGGCCGTAGACCAGATAGTCAACCCAGAGGATGGCGATATAGTTCATCAGCAGGGTGACGATGACTTCATTGACTTTCCAGCGGGCACGCAGAAAACCGGCGACTCCGGCCCAGAGGCCACCGCAGAGAAAGGCTGCGCCGAACATGGCACCCATCATCAGCCAGTGGTTGCCGATCCCGGAAAACAGGGCCACGCCACTGGCTCCCAAGGCACCCATGTAGATCTGCCCTTCGGCCCCGATGTTCCAGATCTGCATGCGAAACGCGAGGCTGACTCCGAGCCCGGCAAATATCAGCGGGGTGGTCTTGACCAGGGTCTCAGACAGGCCATAGATGGAGCCGAGCGATTCGATAATAATTTCGCGATAAGCTTCCAGCGGGTTGACGCCGCTGGCGAGCAGCAGGAAGCCGGCAACGAACAGGGCGATGGCGATCGAGACGATCGGGGCACTGAAGCGGAGCAGGCGGGAGGAAATTTCGCGGCGTTCGGTGATCAGTTTCATCCCGCAACTCCCTGCTTTTCTCCACTCATCATCAGTCCGATCTCCTCACGGGTGGTGTTGCGTGGGTCGACGTAGCCGACCAATTGCCCGCGAAACATCACCGCAATCCGGTCGCTCAACTTGAGCAGCTCGTCCAGGTCTTCGGCGATCAGGATGGTACTCATACCCCGGTCGGCACCATCAGCGATCACCTTGTGAACATATTCTGCGCTGCCGATGTCCAGCCCCCGGGTCGGGTAGAGTGCCACCAGTACCGCCGGCTTTTCCGAGAGCTCGCGGGCGATAATCACTTTCTGTATATTGCCGCCCGACAGGTAGCGTACCGGTGAGCCGTCCGGGCCGGTCTTGATCGCAAACTGGTCGATTTTTTCTGCGGCATTGCGGCGGATCGCTTTTTTATCCTGGAAGATCCAGTGACTGAAAGCGCCGTTCCTGAAGCTTTTCATGATCAGGTTTTCGTCAACGCTCATGTCCGGAGCAATGCCGATACTTTTACGGTCTTCCGGGATGTGGGCGATCCCTGCAATGTAGGCTTTTTTCGCATCGCTGTGGGTGATATCTTTATCTTTGGCCATGATCCGTCCCTGGCTTGCGGATTTCAGGCCAGTAAGGACCTCCGCCAAGGCTTTCTGCCCATTTCCGGCGACTCCGGCGATGCCGAGAATTTCACCCTTTTTCAGTTTGAGATCAAAGCTGTCGAGGTCGGAGAGACCCCGGTCATTGCGTACCGACAATCCCTGAATCTCGAGGACAATCTCCTCGGACATCTGCAGATTCTTTTGCCACTCGGGTATCTGGTCGGTGCCGATCATCAGTGAGGCGAGCCGGTTCTCGTCGAAACTGCCCCGTTCCAGGGTGGCAATGCTGTGACCTTTCTTGAGGATTGTGACCCGGTCGGAAATCTGCATCACCTCGCGCATCTTGTGCGAGATGAAGATGATGCTTTTGCCCTGCTGCTTGAGCTGCTGCAGCACGGAGAACAAACGATCCGCTTCCTGTGGGGTGAGCACCGCCGTCGGTTCATCAAGGATCAGCAGACGGCAGTCGCGCATCAGCAGCTTGATCAGTTCGATCCACTGCTGGGCGCCGATGGACAGTTTCCAGACCGGGGAGTCGAGGTCGAGGTCAAGGCCGAATTGGTCAATCAGCTGTTTGATTCTGGCCCTGTATTCTTTCCGGTTGAACAGGTTGGGCACATTGTCCAGCGCCAGCAGAATGTTTTCGAAGACTGAGTGGGCCGGAACCAGCATGAAGTGCTGATGGACCATGCCGATGCCGCAGGACAACGAGTCGCGCGGACTGGTAAAACCGACCTTCTGCCCATCGATGCGGATCTCACCGCGATCCGGATGGTAAAGACCGGTCAAGACGTTCATCAGGGTACTCTTGCCGGCACCGTTTTCGCCCAGCAGGGTGTGGATCTCCCCACCGGTCACCGAAAAAGACACATCGTCGAGAGCGATGACGCCAGGGAAGGTTTTGCGGATATGTTCGATCTGCAGAAAATCTGGCATTGATTCCATTAAGACGTCAAACCCGGGCGAGCTCGAAAATCCCCTTCAGGGTGGCCGGATAAAGAAAAGGCACGCCTGTTCGAGAACAGGCGTGCCTTTTCCGGAGAGTTGCGCTTACTTGGGAATTGTTCCCTGAACTCCTTCGACAAAATAGTTCATGCCGAGCAGTTCTCCGTCACTGTGGGTTTTCCCGGCTGCTACCGCAATATTGCCGGCCTGATTCTTGATCGGGCCGCTGAAGGGGTGCAGGGTGCCAGCCTTGATCGCAGCGGCTTTTTCTGATACCAGCGCCTGCACTTCAGCCGGAACCTTGGCATTGAAGTCCGCCAGTTTCACCAGGCCCTCTTTCATGCCGTCCCAGATCTGCTCAGATTTCCAGGTGCCCTCGCTGACGGCTTTGGCGAGCTTGGTGTAGAGAGCCCCCCAATTCCATACTGGTGCGGTGAGAAAGGCGTTGGGAGCAAATTCGCGCATGTCAGAGTTGTAGCCGATGACGTAGGCACCCCGGGCCTCGGCGGCCTGAAGAGTGGCCGGAGCATCCTGGTGCATGGCCAGCACGTCAGCTCCGACGTCGAGCAGGCTGTCTGCCGCGTCACGCTCTATGCCCGGATCGAACCAGGTCTGGGTCCAGACCACTCTGACTTCAGCCTTCGGGTTGACGCTACGGACGCCGAGGGTAAAGGCATTGATGCCGCGGATGACTTCCGGGATCGGGAATGCAGCGACATAACCGATGACATTTTTCTTGGTCATCTTGCCGGCGACGATTCCGGATAGATAACGCGGTTCGTACATGCGTCCGAAATAGGTCCCGACATTGTCCGCGGTTTTAAAGCCTGAACAGTGCATGAAGACGACTTCTGGATTGCGCTTGGCAACATCGATGGTCGCGTCCATATAACCGAAACTGGTGGTGAAAACAAGGTTGGCACCCTTGCGGACCAGGCCGTTGATCACCCGTGCAGATTCAGCCCCTTCTGGGACTGATTCGATGTAAGTGGAGGGCTCGACGAAGGAGAGCTTCTCCATCTCCTGGCGCCCTTGATCATGCGCATAGGTCCAGCCGGCATCGCCAACCGGTCCGACATAGATGAAACCAGGTTTAACCTGTTTTTCGGCAAACACCATATGGGGAAGAAGCAGGAACAGGATCATGAACATCAGCATGATTTTTTTCATCAGGGCACACCTTTCTTTCACTGAAAAAAAATTGAAGGGAATAAGCTCTTTTAGTGCAGACAGAACGGTCTGTCAATCATTTCACTGATTAATTTTGTCCGACCGAAGCGAGCTTATCACTGACGTTGTCCTTGAGCCAGTGGCCGTCCCACCATTCTTTCGGTTCGACAGGCATGCCGGAGACGAACGTGCCGAAGTGCAGATGGTCGCCTCCCGCCATCCCGGTTGAACCACTGCGGCCGATTGGCTGCCCTTTGCTGACCTGATCACCGGCCTGGACGTCAAGTTGACTCATGTGGGCGTAGAGGGTTTGCAGGCCGAGGCCGTGATCGATCACAACGCAGAGTCCGTAGATACCGAGGTAATCAGCAAACAGGACATTCCCCGTATTGGCGGCAAGGATTTCGGCCTGGGCAACCGAGGCAAGGTCGTAGCCGAGATGAACTGCCTGATCGACTTTTTTCCCGGCGTAATAGTAATCACGGTAATCGGCAAAGTAGGCTACCGTTGACGAGTTGGTGTGACGTTTAAAGGCCCCTTCCCAGAGAGGCGTCGCTGAGGTCTGCTTGCCCAGATCCGCCATTTTAGCACGATTCTGTTTCCGGACTTCCCCATTGACATAGAGGAAAATATCAAGGGGTTCGACCACTTCGGGAACCAGTGCTTCGAATTCCGGGGTTTTCATCTGCAGAAAGTTTTCGCTCAGGTTGATCTTGCGCTTGCGGAAGTTTTTGTTCTTGGCGCGATAATAAATTCCGGCCTGACGTTCGTTTCCGGCCAGATCAACGGCAACAATACGGGGGATAAAATCGGCTTCCTTGATGTCATACGGGAAGGCGAGCAGGCAGGCATAATATCCGGCCTCCTGCTGATAGCCGGGGAAGAAGCGATCACCGACGATGAGGCCATGTTTGGTGGTTTCTTCGGAAAGTTGATAGAGGACCAGCCCGCTGCCGCCCTTGGTGAAATTGTGGGCCTTGCTGAGGATCGAGATGATCGGGGCACGGGTATCATAGGTCAACTGGAACGTCTGCTGGCTGCGGTTGCCCTCGGCCAAGTGGTAGATTGATTGATCAATGGCGGTGACTTCTATCTGAAACGGACCGTCTTTGACCTTCTTGCCGGTGAGGTCCAGTTCGAGCTGATGGTTTCTGGTCTCAGGCGGAAAAGACTGAGTGACCAGATCAATGCGTCTGTCTTGTTGGATAAGGGTGACAGTCAGATCGCGCAAGCCAGTCATTTCGTCTTCTAGCGCCAGGGTCAGCGGGGTTTTGGACGAAATTGGACCGCTTCCGGGAGTCAGGCTAATCTGGGGGGCTTTGGTGTCTCGAAAATAGAAAATCCCCCCGGCCACCAGGCCGATCAGGATAAGCAGCAGGAGCAGTTTTTTTATCGGTTTCAATGGACATCCTCTTGTCGGGAAAATAGCAGGGCAGCCGATGGTCTGGCTGCCCGGGAGTGTGAACTGGAATTGTCGACTGACGCCGAACTTTTGTCAAGGCTTCACCCGGATTTTTCAGGCATGGATAGCCTCTTTGCTGACAGCCAGGGCGGCTTCTTTCAATGATTCCGCGAGGGTCGGGTGCGCGTGGCAGGTCACGGCAAGATCATGGATGCTGCCCCCGAAGGAGAGGACGGTGGTCGCTTCGGCAATCAGCTCTGAGGCGTGCGGGCCGATGATATGTACCCCCAGGATGCGTCCCGTTTCCGGGGCGGCCAGGACCTTGATAAAGCCTTCACTCTCTCCATGGCAGAGCGCCCGGCCGCTGGCGGCAAAATAGAACTTGCCGGCCTGGAAGGGGATACCGTCCCGGTTGAGACCATCTTCACTGCGACCGACTGATGCGACCTCGGGTGCCGTATAGGTGACCGCCGGGATCGCTTCGTAATCAACGCGGGATTTCTGACCGGCCAACCGCTCGGCAAAGACCACACCCTCATCGCTTGCTTTGTGAGCCAGCATCGGTCCGTCAATCAAATCACCGATTGCGTAGATACCGGTCGCGCCGGTACGGTAGTTCTCATCGACATCCAGCTGGCCTGACTGGTTGGCCTGCAGGCCGACGTTCTCCAACCCCAGCTTGTCGGTGATGGCGCGGCGGCCGGTCGCGACCAGAATTCTGTCGCAGGTGATCTGCTTTTCACCCTTTTTGCCGGTCACCGTGGCGAGTAATCCTTCGGCGGTTTTATCCACTGTGTCGATGCGGGTTTCCAGCAGAATTTCGATGCCCTTCTTTTTCAGGATGCGCTGGAGCAGTTGCGCCATCTGCTTGTCGGTCTGCGGCAGAATCTGTGGCAACATTTCAACCACGGTGACCTCGGCACCGAGCCGGCGCCAGACCGAACCCATTTCCAGGCCGATGACGCCACCCCCGACCACCAGCAGGTGCTTCGGGACCTCCGGCAGGGAGAGCGCCTCCCGGGCCGAGAAGATGGTCTCGCCGTCAAAAGGAATATGCGGCAGTTCAGCGGCCCGGCTGCCTGTAGCCAGCAACACGTTGTTGGCCTGCAATTCTAGTTTCCCTGCGGTCTGGGTCACCTCGACGCGCTGGGTTGCTCCGTCTGGAGCCTGCAATTGCCCGCTCCCCTGGAAATGGCTGATACCGTTCTTCTTGAACAGCCCGGCGATCCCACCGGTGAGCTTGTCGATAATCCCCTGCTTGCGCTGCATCATCCGACTCAGGTCGAGGCGGGGGGTGTCGACCTCGACCCCATGCTCGGACAGCCCATGGCAGGCCTGCTCAAAGCGTTCGCTCGATTCCAGTAATGCCTTGCTGGGGATACAGCCTTCGTTAAGGCATACGCCTCCCAAGGTCTCGCGTTGCTCAACGACGGCGACGTTGAAACCGAGTTGAGCCGCCCTGATTGCCGCAACGTATCCGCCTGGACCGGCACCAATCACCAGCAGGTCATATATCTCTTCAGTCATCAGCAGGACTCCTTGCCGGTAGATTACAGCTCTAGCAGCATCTCTTCCGGATCTTCAATGTAGGTTTTGACCTGTTTCAGGAAACCGACCGCCTCACGTCCATCGATGATTCGATGGTCATAGCTGAGGGCGATGTTCATGATCGGCCGGATAACGATCTGGCCATCCCGTACCACCGGCCGATCCTGGATAGCGTGCATCCCGAGAATGCCGCTCTGTGGCGGGTTTAGCAGCGGCGTGGAGAGAACCGAACCAAAAATGCCGCCGTTACTGATGGTAAATGTGCCACCCTGCAGCTCATTGAGAGTGAGCTTGTTGCTTTCCGCCCGTTCACCGAAATCACGGATGGTTTTTTCAATGGCGTCAAAACGGAGCCTGTCTGCATCACGGATGATCGGCACCACCAGACCCTTTTTGCCGCCGACGGCAATACCGATATCGTAGAAATGCTGGTAAACGATGTCGTCACCATCGATGCGGGCGTTGACCGCCGGGAACTCTTTCAGTGATTCGACGCAGGCCTTGACGAAAAAGGACATGAAGCCAAGTTTGACCCCGTGTTTGCGCTGAAAGACCTCCTGGTGGTTCTTGCGCAGCTGCATGATCCGCTGCATGTCGATTTCGTTGAAGGTGGTCAGCATGGCTGTCTGCTGGCGCACCGAGAGGAGTTTCTCGGCGATCCGCTTGCGGATCGGGGTCATCGGCACCCGTTCGCTGCGACTGTCGTCACCGGGTTTAGGCTTTGCCTTATCCGGGGCCGGCACCGGTTCCGTTTTCTTCGGTTCCGGTGTTTTCTCCGGCTCCTTTTCAGGCGGTTCCACAGCAGCAGGTTGGGCCGCTGCGGCCGGAATGTCGTCGACCAGAATGCGCCCACCACGTCCGCTGCCTTTAATGGTGGAGAGGTCGATGCCCCTTTCCGTCGCGAGTTTGGCCGCCGCCGGGTTGACTGCCGCCTCCGCGGTGTCGGCTTGCTCAGCCTCGGCGGAAGCCGCTGCCGGTTCTTCCTCTTTTGATTCTTCCTCTGCCGGAGCGGTGGTCTTCTGCTTGTCAGCAGGGGACTCGGCCGGCGCTGCAGCGCCCTCCTGGATGCGCCCGATCACCGCACCGATCTCTACGGTTTCTCCCTCTGCAACGAGGATCTCGAGAACGCCGCTGGTTTCGGCGGGAACCTCAAGGTTGACCTTGTCGGTTTCCAGCTCGAGGAGAATATCGTCCTCCTCAACACTGGCCCCGTCTGCAACGAGCCATTGGCCGATGACGGCCTCAACAATCGATTCTCCTACTTCGGGAACCTTTATATCCATTGAATTCATGTCCTCCTATTCATCGGCGAAGGCTTGATTGATGATTTCCTGCTGTTCCTGTTTGTGCTGGCGGTGTGAGCCGACTGCCGTACTGGCTGAAGGCTTGCGACCGATGTAGAGCGGTTCGCGATCAAGCAGAACTGTCAGCATCATGCGCAGATGTCTCCAGGCCCCGCCATTGGCGGTCTCTTCCTGAACATAGAAATAACTTACGTCATCTGCGTAGCCGGCAAGAATCCTGTGCAGCAGTTCCAGGTGCAGCGGGTAGAGTTGTTCGATTAGCACGATGGCGACATCGGTACGTTTTCGTTCGGTGCGTTCCTGCAGCAGGTCATAGTAGATTCTGCCGGTGCAGAGCAGCACTTTTTTGATGCCTTCACTGGGTAGATCGTCGGGAATGACTTCTTTGAAGCTGCCGCTGGTGAAATCGTCCAACTGGGATATGCAGAGCGGGTGTCTCAGCAGACCCTTGGGGGTGAAAACGATCAGAGGCCGCCGGAACAGCTGCTTGAGCTGCCGGCGCAACAGGTGGAAAAGCTGGGCCGGGGTGGTCGGGTAGGCCACCTGCATGTTTTCATCGGCGCAGAGCTGCAGGTAGCGTTCGATGCGGGCGCTTGAATGTTCCGGACCCTGCCCCTCGTAGCCGTGTGGCAGGAACATGGTCAGCGCGCTGCTGCGGTCCCATTTGGTCAGGCTGCTGGCAATGAACTGGTCGATGATGACCTGGGCGCCGTTGGCAAAATCACCGAACTGTGCTTCCCAGATCGTCAGATCGTTGGGCGTTTCCACCGAGTAGCCGTACTCGAAGCCGAGCACCGCAAACTCCGAGAGCATGCTGTTGAAAATCTGGAAACGACAACCCTGTTCCTCGGCGAGTTTCTGCAATGGGATATACACCCGTCCGTCATTCCTGTCGGTGAGGGCGGCGTGCCGATGGTTAAAGGTTCCCCGCCGGGAATCCTGTCCTGAGACACGAACATTGAATTTTTCGTCCAGCAGCGATGCGAAGGCCAGGGACTCGCCGGTTCCCCAGTCGATCTGGCGGCCTTCAGAGACCATCTGGCGACGTTTCTGCATCAGCGCGGTGATCTTCTTGTGCGGGGTAAAGTTGCTGGGGACATCGGTCATCGCCTTTGCCAGGCGTTCGAGGGTCGCTTTGTCGACCCCTGTTTCTTCGGGTTTGTGCGTGAACTCCCGCTCAATCCCCTCCCATTTCTGCATAAAGCCTTCGATCAATTTCTGTTCGGGGCGATCCAGGGCGGCCTGTAACTCCTGGTCGATCTGCTGTTGCTGGGCATCCAGGTCAGCTGCCGGGATTCCCTCGCTGATCAGTTGTTGCCGGTAGATATCGACAGATGGCGGATGTTTCTTGATTTTCTCGTACATCAGCGGCTGGGTGAAGAAGGGTTCATCCCCCTCGTTGTGGCCGTGTCGGCGATAACAGATCATCTCGATGACCACATCCTTGGCAAACTTCTGGCGAAACTCCAGGGCCAGGGTTGCCGCCTGCAGCAGGGCTTCCGGATTGTCACCATGGACATGGAAAATCGGCGCCATGAGGATTTTGGCCATATCTGTAGGGTAGCAGGTCGAGCGGGCGTCGACCGGCAGGGTGGTGAAGCCGATCTGGTTGTTGACGACGATGTGCAGGGTGCCGCCGGTGCGGTAGCCCTCCAGCTGGGAGAGATTGAGAACCTCTGCAACCACCCCCTGCCCGGCAAAGGCGGCGTCACCATGAATCAGCACAGGCATGATTCTCTGCATGCCTCCCTCGCCGAAGTTGTCCTGTCGGGCGCGGGCCTTGCCTTCGACAACCGGGTCGACCGCTTCGAGGTGGCTCGGATTGGAGGCCAGGGACATATGCATGGTCTTGCCGTTGGAGAAGTCCCGGTCGGCCGAATAGCCTTTGTGGTATTTGACATCCCCCTCACCGACGACCTTGAATTCGCTGTTGTCCTGAAACTCGGTGAAGATATTCTCAAGCGGCTTGCCGAAAATGTTGGCCAGGACATTCAGCCGGCCGCGGTGCGGCATGCCGATAATGATATTGTCGATGTCCAGTTCCGCACCACGCCGCATGATGTAGTTGAGCAGAGGGATCAGCGATTCCGCCCCTTCCAGCGAGAAGCGTTTCTGGCCGAGAAACTTCTTGTGGAGAAAGCGTTCAAAGCTGGTGGCCTCCTGAAGCTTCTGCAGGGTCTTCATTTTACTCTTGAGGCTCAGCTTTGGGTGATTGCGTGTCGACTCCATACGCTGCTGCAGCCAGTGACGTTCTTCCAGGATCGGAATATGAGTGAATTCGACACCGAGATACCTGTAGTACGTGTCGTTGAGGATCTCGATGATATCTCTGAGTTTGCCATTTGGCAGGATGAAATCTTCTACGACAAAGTTCTTGTCCAAATCCTCCGGTTCCAGTCCGAACTCTGCCGGACGCAGTTGCTGATGATCAAAGCTACAGGGGGTCAGCGGATCGACGCAGGCAAGCAGATGGCCGATTTCGCGGTAACGATGGATGAGCTCCTGGACCGCAATCGCTTTATTGGTGCTGGCGGTGGTGACGCCATACTCCAGTGCCAGTTCAAATCCCTGGAAGAACGAATGCCACCCTTCTTCGACTTGGCTGGGGTCCTCTTTCCATAGCAGATACTGGTTTTCGAGCCATTGGGGACTGACGTTGCTGTCTATACTCATTGGCAAATCCGAGAGAAAGGAAGAAAAAGAAATAAATTGAGTCCGTTAACAGGGATCGAACTGGTTGAAATTATAGTTCATACGTGCTGGAGGTGCAAACTGGTGGTTGATATTATCTCGGCAGTGAACAGGGTTTCCCTTCGCTATCGACCCGAACAAAAGTGACCCGGGTTTTAAACACTTCGGTCTCTGTCGTCGCTCCGGGCACATCTGCCAGCACGTTGACCATGTAGGTAACCGAGGATCGCCCCTGTCGCTGCCGCTCCACCTTGAAGCGCAGGATGGAACCGTTGTCGACCCGCTGGGTAAAGCGGATATCATCCATCCCGACGGTGACCAGGGTGCAACCGGGGAATTCCCGGGCGGCGGCCATCCAGGCATTCTCATCGACCCACTTGAGCATGACGCCACCGAACAGATAGCCGTGATGGTTCAGGTGCTCCGGTCTGACCAGGGTAAAATTTTCCATCGGTTCAACTCCCGCGGCCGGGTAGTCCGGCATCAAACTGTTCTTCCGCATGGTAGGACGAGCGGACCAGGGGGCCGGCTTCGACATGGGTAAAGCCGAGGTCTTCACCGTACTTTTTCAACGCGCTAAACTCATCCGGGTGCAGGTAGCGATCGACCGGGAAATGGTCTCTGCTCGGTGCCAGGTATTGACCCAGCGTCAGAACCTGGCAGTAGATTTCGCGCAGGTCGTTCAGAGTCTGAAGGACTTCGTCCTTACTTTCACCCATCCCCAGCATAAGTCCCGATTTGCGCACAATCTGTGGCGCCATCTCCTTGACCCGGGCAAGCAGCTGCAGGGATCTGCGGTATTCGGCTCCCTGGCGGACCAGCGGATAGAGGCGCGGGACCGTCTCCAGGTTGTGGCCGAGAATCAGCGGTTTTGCAGCAAGGATGGTGGCCAGGGCATGCGGGTCGCCCTGCAGGTCGGGGATCAGCAGTTCGATTCGGCAGTCGGGGGCCAGTTGATGGATTGCGCGGGTCAACTCGGCAAACTGGGACGCTCCTCCGTCAACCAGATCATCACGGGTGACCGAGGTGATCACGGCATGTTTCAGCCCCAGCTCTGCGACCGCCCGGGCCACCCGGTTCGGTTCCTGCGCATCGAGCGGGCCGGGGGCGGCATGTCCGACATTGCAGAAGCGGCAGTTGCGGCTACAGATATCGCCCAGGATCATGAAGGTCGCAGTCCCCTTGCTCCAGCATTCTCCCTGGTTGGGACAGGCGGCGCTACGGCAGACCGAATGCAGGCCCTGCTGACGGTGGAAGCGGTCGATGCGGGCAAAATTAGGTCCGGCGGTAAAGCGAACTTTCAACCAGTCCGGTTTGCGGGGTTGCTCAGTTGCCATAGGCACCTGCGTAGTCTGCGTTAAAGATTTCGGAAAATGCCCCGATCAGGGCGTCTTCCACATCAGGTCGTGGTGGAGCTGTGCCGAGCAGCTCTGCCATCGAGGTCATCTGGACTCCCTGCAGGCCACAAGGGACGATATGGTTGAAGCCGTCCAGGTCAATGTCCAGGTTGAGGGCAAAACCATGCCAGGTGATCCAGCGACGGACGCCGATGCCGATCGAGGCGATCTTTCGATCGCCGACCCAGACCCCGGTCTTGTCACTGTTGCGTGCGGCATCTATGCCCCACTGGCCGAGAACTCTGATCAGCAGCTCTTCCAGGTCGCGCAGGAAGCGGTGCAAATCTTTATCCCTCCTGGTCAGGTCGACCAAGGGGTAGCCGACCAGTTGCCCCGGACCATGATAGGTGATGTCGCCGCCCCGGGCCACCCTGAACAAGTCGATTCCGACCGCCTCAAGCTGGTTGGGACTAGTGAGCAGATGTTGCTTGTCAGCACCGCGTCCGAGCGTGATGGTCGGTGGATGCTCCAGCAGAAGGAGCAGGTCGCCATCGGTCTGGACTTCCCTTTCCAGCAACCGTTCCTGCAAAGCAAGGCCCGCACGGTATGGAAGCCGTCCGGGCCTGAGCGTGAAAAATGTCTGGCGCAAAACTCTAGACCGGTTCAAAATTTGACGTGTCAACCCCACAGAGAGGGCAGACCCAGTCTTCCGGAAGCTGGTCGAACGGAGTTCCGGGTTCCACACCGTTATCGGGATCGCCGACTTCCGGGTTATAGATGTAGTCACAGATGATGCAGCGGTACTTCTCCATGGGTTCCTCCTGTTTGAGAATGTGTGAAGACCGGTATCCTATCAGACGGGGGCAAAGATGACAATGCTGGTAACCTATGTTTCCCCGGCGATGACCTAAATCATCTTCAGCACTTCCCGAACAGTTTTCTCAACTCCTTCGGCAACGTCCTTGATGCTGCCGGCCAGCATGTAGCCGGGGGAGGAGACCAGCTTGTTTTCACTATCAATAACGAAGTCGGTCGCCGGACAGTCGACATGCTCTGACCCCATTGTTTTCAGGGCGCCGGCCGTTCCTTCATCGGTGCCGATGGTCAGTTTGTGGGTCAACCCGTCATCCCCCAGAACCTTGGAGATGAGGGCAGGGGCGATGCAGATAGCTGCCAGCGGCTTTTTCGCCGCAACGATCTCACGCACCAGGCGGGCTACTTCCGGGTTGACTTCACAGTCAGGCCCTTTGGAGGCAAAGTTGCAGAGACTTTTCGCCGCACCGAACCCGCCAGGGAAAATCAGCGCATCGATGTCAGCCGCCGTGACTTTGGCAATATCGCTGATATTACCGCGGGCGATGCGGGCCGATTCTTCCAGGACGTTGCGAGTGGCCCCGGCTTCTTCTTCGCCGGACAGGTGATTGACGACCGCCTGCTCGATGTTCGGGGCCATGCAGACCGCTTCCGCTCCAGCCTGGTCCAGAGCCAGCAGGGTGCAGACCGTTTCATGGATTTCACTGCCGTCATAGACGCCGCAACCGGAAAGGACAACTCCAACTTTCGCCATGAGAACCTCCTTAATGTCTCAGTTTATAGAGGAAAACGGCTATTCAGATCGTCTGTAAAGGATAAAATTTTCCATCCGGATGTCAAGCTCGACAGCCTCAGTTGCGGGCGTAGAAAATTGCAATGCCGCGGGCCATCTGCTCGCCGACCGCTTTGAGGCTGTGTAGTTCGTTGGAGTCCCAGTAGGCGGAATCTCCGGCGTTGAGAACGAAGACGTCATCAGCGTAACAGAGTTCCACCGTTCCTTCGAGCAGGTAGAGAAATTCTTCACCTGTGTGCTGAACCTGCGAGACGTGCTCGGTCTGATGGGGTTCGAACTCCATCAGAAATGGTTCCATATGCTTATGCTTCTTACCGTAAGCCAGAGAGCGGTAGCGGTAGGGCTGAGGCGGGCCTTCAAGTTTCGGGCGACGGCTGGCCGGGTTTTCTTCTCCGGCCCGGACCACAAGGCACTTCTGGGTATTGTCTTCGTCCTGAAAAAAGGTGTGCAGCGGCGTGTTCAGAGCCTTGGCGATGCGCAACAGGGTGGCCAGGGGTGGGATGACTTGCTCATTCTCGATCTGTGATAGTAGGGGCTTGGAGAGGTCCGTCGCAGAGGAAAGATCCTGCAGGGTCATGCGACGCTCTTGGCGGAGTTGACGAATCTGCTGGCCTATCTGTAGCTCTTTGACTTCAGCTCTGAACTCATCCATGGCGCACCTTCCTGTTGTTGATGGGAGTAAACAATTTTTAGCGTCCACAATATCGATAGTCAAGGTATTTCCCTGGCTGGTGCATCCACAAGTGAAAGTAAGTGACAATTGGTTTGCCACATGCAGCTGTGCTATCCTGAATTTTCGTGGGTATTTCC
>PKUD01000092.1 GCA_002869695.1 Desulfuromonas sp.
GCTGCAGTCCCGTATTCCCAGCCGGTCGTCCCATAGTAGCTGGCGGCTTCCAGGGTCGTTAAATCCGAGTCGAACTTGGCGACGTAGATGTCCTGATTATCCAGTTCATCCATGAATTCTTTAAAAACCCCGGCCGTGACCGGGAAATCTGCGGAACTGGTATAGCCGGTGATATAGACACTGCCGGTCGTCTGATTAACCGCAATGCCACTGCCGGACTCGTAACCACTGCCGCCAAAAAAGGTAGTGCGGACCAGCGGATCGATAACGAGCGGATAATCCGTGTCGTACTGGCCAACCTTGAATCCGTAATTCTTGTCATCGGCCAGATAGCTGACCTTGACCGGAACCCGTTGCTGATCGATCTCCTGGTAGGCGACCGGCGCACTATAAGACAGGTCACCAAACGAACTGTGCAGTTCCAGACTACCATCGCCGCTAACCGTCAAGCTGTCGATCCCGTCGATCGAGAGCCGGATCATTCCGGGATCAGCGCCCGGCTGAATGATAAATATTTTCTCCGCAGATTGGGCTAACGGGCGCAGCTGAAAATCGATACCGGGATAAACATCGTTGATGCCGACCTTCTGCCAACTGGCCAGGTTCTGTTGCCATTTTGCAGGTTCATCCCCTTTGAAATGATGAATCCGGGTTGGGGCAGAATCGAGGCCGACTGGTTTTGTGTTGGTTGCGCCGACAAAATTTTCATGGATCGCCAGGACCGATTCCGACTCCGCATCTCTCAACCGGATAACCTGCTTCCCCGACCGGGTGACAAACAATGTGCTTCGGGAGGTCGTGGAATAGAACGCCACGTCCGCATCGACCTGCCCCTCATTCTGCACAAAAGGCATCTGCACTGTGGCCGGCCCGCCGGTCTCTGCGACGATGGCCGCCTGTGCCATGGGGTGCTGTAAAAAGACGAAACAGCTTGGAACAAGGATAAATGCCCAGACTATTTTGGTGATTTTCATGGTCGCCTCCCGAATCAAGATCCTCTCCCAAATAAAAAACGGCCGAACGCGCTTTCAGGATTTCTCCTTCGGCAGTTCGGCCGTCTTGAGGACAAAGACGAGAGACCCGGAACTTTCCGTCCCGCCCTTGCGGACGGTTTGGTTTTATCGGGAGCAGACGTTTCAACTTTTCTTAAAAACTAACACCTCTTTCGAACCTGTCAACTACACGTACAGAGTTTTCCCAACAAAGAAAAACCCCTGATCTAGAACGTAAAAACGCCCTTTGAAGTAAATATTCGAAGGGCGTTTCAATACGACAGGGTTGGTGACTGTCAGACCAGCTTTTTCACCGCTTCCAGCGCGGCGGTGTAGTCCGGCTCGGCAGTCACTTCGGAGCAGACTTCGGCATAGGCGACCTTGTCGTTCTGGTCGATGACATAGACCGCCCGCGCCAGCAGCTTGAGATCCTTCAGCAGCAGGCCATAGTTGAGACCGAAGGAACGCTCCTGGTAATCGGACAGGGTCTGCACCTTGTCGATGCCGGCGCTGCCGCACCAGCGCTTCTGGGCGAAAGGCAGGTCAACGCTGATCGTGTAGACAACGACCGAATCGGGCAGATTTGCCGCGTCCAGGTTGAAGCGCCGGGTCATGGTGTCGCAGACCGGGGTATCGAGCGACGGCACCACAGTGATCAGCCGCACCTTACCGGCGTCGGTTGCCAGGGTCACTGGCTGCAGGCCGTTATCGACAACCTTAAAATCGGGGGCGGCATCACCGGCCTTGACGTCCGGGCCGAGCAGGGTCGCCGGGTTTCCTTTGAACAGAACTGCACCTTCACGTTCTACAGCACTCATTATCAACCTCCATGAAATTGGTGGGAAGCAATACCTGACTTGATTGGTCAGTATTTTAGCGTGTCAGTCTGACCTGTCAACCACAATAATAGCAGACCAGATGTCCGGCGCAAAAAAAAGCCCCGCCCTCCTGTAAAGGTGAGCGGGGCCGGGATCGTTCCGGGTGAAAACTAACGCCCGACCTGCGGCGGCACGATGGTCACCGCGCGGTGAGTTTTACGCAAAACCTTCTCGGCGACACTCCCGAGGAACGCATAGTGCAGCTTGCCCTTGCTGTGGCTGCCGAGCACGATCATGTCCACATCCAGCCGATCGGCGACACTGAGGATCATCGGTGCCGCGTCGCCGTGATGCACTTCGACCTGCGGTGGGTGCTTGATCTCTTCCTTGATCAGCTCTGACTCTTCCTGGATAAGCTTGTGCAGCTGCTGCCGCGTCTGATCGGCGAGTTCCGCCTCGTTCTGCGCATTCAGCTTGGCCAGCTTGTCCGCCCCCATGGTCAGGGCAACCATGTTCAACACCGACGCATCGACCGTCGGCATGACATGCAGCACATGAACCTGGGCGTGAAACTTGGCCCCTAGCTGCAGGGCATAGCGAATGACGTTGGATGACTCCTTGCTCAGATCCTTGGCAACGAGGATCTTTCTCAGATGGATACTCATGGCGACCTCCTGTTCAGCTATCCGCCGGTAATAATCTTTTCTCTAGTTCAAGCATACCACTCCAATCGCGAGATGGCTGAAGCGTCAGACCTGAGCACTCGCCGGCACGTAAGGATGCTTTTTGCGTCTGCGGTATTGAACCCACCAGACAAGCAGATACAGCCCCGTCGCCGGGAAATACATCACCTCTTTCGCCAGGCGATGGGTCGGCACCTGGATGTTGAGAATCTCCTGGTCGAAGTCGACCCCGGCTTTTTCCGCCGCACTGGAGAACATCACGTTGTCGATCAGGACTTTGCCGTCTTCCTCGCGGGTCTCGAAACCGACTCCCATCAGCCGCTCGGCCCCGGTCGGCTCATCACCGATGGTGAGCATAATCGTCTTGGTGAACTCTTTGCCGCTCATCTTTTCGCCTTTGAGCTCCAGACGCAGCGCGGTCCCGGGATCCATGTCGGCTACCCACTCCTCGAGCTGAGTCGGAGGCTCTTCGATGAGCGGCGGAAAGATTTCATCCCAGACAAGCCCCGGACGGAACAGGATCAGGGCCACAAGCAGCAGTGTAACGGTCTCCCAGACCCGGCTTTTGGTCAGGAAGTACCCCTGGGTTCCGGCAGCAAAAGCAATCATGGCAAAGACCGCCGCGACAATCACCAGCAGCAGGTGATACCAGTGTTCGATACCGATCATCAGCAGCTGGGTATTGAAGATGAACATGAACGGCAGCACCGCGGTGCGGATGTCGTAGACGAACCCCTGGATACCGGTCTTGATCGGATCGCCACCCGATATACCCGCGGCGGCAAACGCCGCAAGCCCCACTGGTGGCGTGTCATCGGCCAGTATCCCGAAATAGAAGACAAACAGGTGAACGGCAATCAGCGGAACGATCAGCCCGTTCTGCGCGCCCAGATCGACGATGACCGGAGCCATCAGGGTTGAGACGACGATGTAATTGGCTGTGGTCGGCAGCCCCATGCCGAGAATCAGGCTGATCACCGCAGTGAAGAGCAGGATCAGCATCAGGTTGCCACCGGAGATAAACTCGACGAACTCGGTCATGACCAGGCCGATCCCGGTCAGGGTGACGGTGCCGACGACGATCCCGGCGGCCGAGGTGGCGACCCCGATACCGATCATGTTACGCGCACCGGCCACCATGCCATCGATGAGGTCGGTAAAGCCGGTCTTGAAGGAGAAGTCGGCGCCATGCATTTTACGGAAAACGCCTTTCAGCGGCCGCTGGGTCAGCAGGATCACGATCATCAGAATCGTTGCCCAGTAGGCCGACAACGCAGGCGACAGGCGTTCTACCACCAGGCACCACATAAGCACCACAATCGGCAGGAGGAAATAGTAGCCGGCCTGGGCCGTTTCCTTTAAGGGCGGCAATTCCTTGATTTCAGTGGTGAGCTCCAGTTCAGGAACCTTGCAGGCCACCCAGAGCAGAAAGGTATAAGCCAGGGCCAGCAGAACCACGACGGCATAGATCGTCCCGGCTCCCGCGACTCCCTTGATCCAGCCCAGACCGTAATAGGTGAACCCACCGACGATGATCAGGAACAGGATTGTAAAGACAAACGAGATCAGCCTCTGGCTCACGGTCCTGGTGATGGTTCGCTTCATCCCCTCCAGGCCCATCTTGCTGGCCTCGAGGTGAACGATATAGACCAGCGCGATATAGGAGATGATCGCCGGCAGAAACGCGTGTTTGATGACTTCGATGTAGGAAATACCTACATATTCGACCATCAGGAAGGCCGCCGCGCCCATGACCGGCGGCATCAGCTGTCCGTTGGTCGAGCAGGCAACCTCGATCGCCCCGGCTTTTTCCGCCTTGAAGCCGACCTTTTTCATCAGCGGGATGGTAAAGGTTCCGGTGGTGACAACGTTGGCGATGGACGATCCGGAGACCAGGCCGGTCAGACCGGATGAAACGACCGCCGCCTTGGCCGGACCGCCGCGCAGGTGACCCAGGGCGGCGAATGATGTGCGGATGAAATAGTTTCCGGCCCCCGCCGCTTCAAGCAGCGCGCCGACCAGCACGAACATGAACACCATCCCGTTGGATACGCCCAGAGCGACGCCGAAAACCCCCTCGGTACCGAGCCAGTAATGGGACATCCCCTTGGACAGGCTGGCCCCCTTGTGGGCAATGACATCCGGCATGTACTGCCCGCCGAAGGTGTAGATAATAAAAATCGTCGCCACGACCATTAATGGCGGACCCAATGCCCGACGGGTGGCTTCGAGCAACAGGATCAGACCGATCACCGCAACGACCAGGTCAGTCGTCGTCGGAGCCCCGGGACGATCGGCCAGCGCGGAATAGAACAGGTAGAGGTAGGACGAGCAGAAGGCTCCGATCAATCCGACAATCCAGTCCTGGATCGGGATATAGGAGGTCGGTGATGACTTGCGCGTCGGGAATGCGGTAAACGACAGGAAGATCGCAAACGCAAGGTGGATCGCCCGCGCCTCGGTATCATTCAGGACAAAGATGTTGAACAAAAAGGGCAGAGGCGACGCATACCAGAGCTGGAATAATGTCCAGATCAGCGGAACGAAAAAAAGGACTTTTTTCGGAAAAGCGCCGGTCGGGTTACGGGCTCCGGACTCAGACTCAACAAGTTTCTCTGCGACCGCAGTTTCAGGGGTCGACTCCTCCTCTGGCATCAGGTCATCGTTCATCTTGGTCATGGCAAACACCCTTCAACGTGGCAAATTGTTTCGATCCGGTGATTATATGCAAGATCTCCCTTGAACCAGGTTCAGAGGAGAGCATAACACACCGACCTGCTGAGAAAAAAAATGCACCGCGAGGGCGGTGCATTTTTTTCTCACGCATTGCTACATAAAATTACATCAGTCCTGCTTCTTTGTAATACTTGGCTGCACCATCATGCAGAGGGGCGGACAGGCCGTCCTTGATCATTTCCTCTTTCTTCAGCACGACAAATGCCGGATGCAGCTTTTTAAAGTCCTCAAAGTTCTCGAAGACCGCCTTGACAACGTTGTAGATCACGTCCTCAGGAACCTTGGCAGAAGAGACAAAGGTCGCACCCACGCCGAAGGTCTTGGTGTCGGCATCGGTTCCACGGTACATGCCACCGGGGATCGTGGCGGTCCGATAGTAGGCGTTGTCATTGATCAGCTTGTCCACTGCGGGACCGGCAACGTTAACCAGAACGGCATCACAGGAGGTGGTCGCTTCCTTGATCGAACCGTTGGGGTGGCCAACGACATAAACCATGGCGTCAACCTTGTTGTCACACAGGGCGCCTGCCTGCTCAGCGGCCTTCAGCTCGGAAGCCAGCTTCAGATCAGAGACCTTGATGCCGGTCGCCTGCATCAGGACTTCCATGGTGCCACGCTGACCGGAACCGGGGTTACCGATGTTGACACGCTTGCCTTTGATGTCCGCAAAGTTCTTGATGCCGGAGTCGGCCCGGGCCACCATGGTGAAAGGCTCAGGGTGGACAGAGAAAACGGCGCGCAGATCCTTGTTCGGGCCCTGCTCTTCGAACTTGCTGGTACCGTTATAGGCATGATACTGCCAGTCAGACTGGGCAACACCCATGTCCAGCTCGCCTGCCGCGATGGTGTTCAGGTTATACACCGAGCCACCGGTACTTTCTACCGAGCAGCGGATACCATGCTCTTTACGGGTCTTGTTGACCAGCCGGCAGATCGCCCCACCGGTGGGGTAATAGACACCGGTAACACCACCGGTCCCGATCGTCACAAACTGGTTGGCAGCTTGAGCTTCATAAACCGGAACAGCGAAGCTGATAGCAACGGCAAATGCCACCATGTACATAAAGAACTTTTTCATTGATTCTCCTCCTCGACATGAGATTTGTGAGAACTCGCCCCTTGCGAGCCCCGAAAGTTTAAAAGTCTAGCGTAGATAGACAGAATAGCAAGTGTGGTGCCAAACTTTACCGGGTCAGCTAAGCTGCTGGTCTGCCGGCTTTTTTCGCTTTTATCACAGGAGGTACGCATGTCGTTGACTTATAACCTGACGCGGCCGCAAGCCACATAAAAAAGAATAACTCCTTTATTTACAGACTCTTAGAGCCGATATAACGGTCGCAATAATCATAACCAAAGTTATAGGGATACAAGAGAAAGAACCGGAACTGTTCTCTCTTCAGCGGAAAATTTCCTTCATCCGTTCGCTCCGGTAATCAAAAATCTCCTCGAGTCGCGACCGGACCATCCCGCCTGCAAAGGAGCGACCGAGCAGACCGAAGGGGACTAGGTAGTGGACCTGGTCCCGCATGCGGGATTGTTCCACTCCGGCATCCGACAGCTCATGCAGGTGATACCAGAAGCCGTACGGTCCGGAACGCTGCTCATCGACGAAAGAAATCCCTTCGCGAACATGCTTGATTTCCGTCACCCATTTGCGCCGGCCGATAATCGGCAGGTTGATCTGGTAGACGATAATCAAACCGTTATAGATCGTCTTCGGCACATCCGAGATAATGCGAAAATCCAGATCAGGCGGGGTGATGTCGTTGAGATTGACCGGCGTGGAAACAAAATCCCACAGCGTCTTGCGATCAACATTGAGGGTGAGGTCGCGTTCGATTTTTTCCATCGAAGAAAGCCTTAGTGCTAGCAGAACGGCAGATTCACTGTAGTATTATAACAGTTGCGGTGCCCAGCCGGGAAACAGAACAGGCCCTCCGCCGTAACGCCACATAGAAACCCCGAAGAGAGAAAGGGAGAAATTCATGGAGAGTAAAATTCGCCTGGGTGTCAGCTCCTGCCTGCTCGGTGAGCCCGTCCGCTTTGACGGTGGGCACAAACACGACCGCTACCTGACCGGAACCCTGGGCCGTTACGTTGAATTCGTTCCGGTCTGCCCCGAGGTCGAACTGGGCCTGCCAACTCCGCGCGAGACGCTGCGCCTGGTTGGCAGCAGCGAAGACCAGAGGCTGGTGTTCAGTAAAAGCGGCGAGGACATCACCGACCGGATGACGGCGTGGTCGGACATGAGGGTTCGCCAACTGGAGCAGGAAAACCTGAGCGGGTTCATCTTCAAGTCACGCTCGCCGAGCAGCGGCATGGCCAGGGTCAAACTCTATGATCAGAACGGCAGTCCGAATCCACGCGGAGTCGGGGTTTTCGCCCGCATCTTCATGGAGCACTTCCCGACCCTTCCGGTTGAAGAGGACGGCCGACTGCATGACCCGCGCCTGCGTGAATGTTTTATTGAAGCCATCTTCGTCTTCGGCCGCTGGCGCAAACTTCTGGAAGAAGGTTTGACCATCGGTCGCCTGGTGGATTTTCATACCCGCCACAAATTGCTGATCCTGTCTCACAGTGTCGAAACCTATCGCGAAATGGGCCGGCTGGTCGCAGCGGCAAAGACCCTTTCACTCAAGGACCTCGGCGAGCGCTATCAGACCCTGCTGATGAAAGCGATGCGGCTGAAGTCAACCCCGGCCAAAAACATTAACGTGCTGATGCACGCCCTCGGCTACTTCAAGAAAGAATTGACTGCGGATGAGAAGCAGGAGGTTCTGGAACAGATTGAAAATTATCGGCAGGGACACTTTCCGCTGATCGTCGCTGTGACGTTATTGAATCACTTTATTCGCAAGTACGACAAGTCATACTTGCGCGATCAGTTCTACTTTGCTCCGCACCCGCTGGAGTTGCAACTGAGGAACCATGTCTAACGTGTGACTCACCCCCACGGCCCGGCTATCTGACCGGGCCTGGACCGTTCAGCGCTTCAACCGCTTGCTCAGGGCAGGCTGAGAAATCCCCAGCAACCGCGAGGCGAGGCTCTGGTTCCCTTGCGCCCGGCGCATGGCGTCTTCAACCAGCAAATACCCGGCCTGCTGCAGGGTGGGCAGTTCTTCCAGCGCGGCGAAAGGGTTGCAGGATGGGCTCGACGGCGGCTCGGCGACTGACACTTCCTGCTGACCGATCCGCTCCTGGAAACTTTTCATCGACAGAATCCGCGAACTGTGCACGCTGACCGCGTCGTAGATCATCGCCTCCAGCTCCCGGATATTGCCGGGAAAGCTGTAGGTGGAGAGCAGCACCGCCAGTTCCGGCGGCGGGGTCGGCGTCTTCTTCCCTAGCTTTTCCGCCGCCTGTTCGAGGAAGTGATTGAGCAGCAGAGGCAGATCATCCTTGCGTTCGCGTAGCGGCGGCAGATGCACGTGGTGAGCGAGCAAGCGATAGTAGAGATCGCGGCGAAAGTCGCCGGTCGACATCCGGGATCCCAGGTTCTGGTGGGTGGCAACGACCACCCGGGCCGTCATCTGCTTCGGGTAATCGCTCCCGAGAGGGTAATACTCACCCTCCTGCAGCAGCCGCAGCAACTTCACCTGAGACGCCTGAGAGAGATCACCGATCTCGTCGAGGAACAGGGTCCCTTCGGCAGCCTGCTCGACCAGTCCGCTGCGCTGGGAATCCGCTCCGGTATAGGCGCCCTTGACATGGCCGAAAAGAGTATCGGCAAAATAGGTGTCATCCAGACCGGAGACGTTGACATTGATCAACGGCCCGTCCGGACGACTGAGCAGGTGGATGGCCCTGGCCATCAATTCCTTGCCGGTGCCACTCTCACCGGTAACCAGAATCGGCTGGCTGCTCGGCGCTACCGCTTCAACATACTGGAACGTTGCCTGCATCACCGGGTTGCCGGTCACAAACGAGGAAAAGGCTTCAGGTGACTGGGGATGATTACAGAAAAACCGCTGGCGCATGGCGCGATTTTCATGTTCCAGTTCGACCATGCGGACGGCCCGTCGGACTCCATCCACCAACCGCTCCTCATCCACGGTCTTGACGAAGTAGTCGAAGGCTCCCAGCCGCATGCAGCGAACCGCCGTCTCCAGCTGGTTGAGCCCGCTGAGAATAATGACGCTGACCTGCGGGTGCTCGGCAACGATCTTTTCCAGCAGCTCTTCTCCGGAGATGTGGGGCATGGTCAGATCGAGCAGAACCAGGCCGACGTCCCGGCGCGCCAGGATATCCATCACCTTGCGGCTGTCCTGGCACTGGATCAGGTTGTTCATCGCCGCCGGTCCTTCGAGGGCCATGCTCAGGCTGCGCAGCCAGGGCAGCTCATCATCGACCAGCAGCACGCTGAATGACGGGTAGAGTCGCTTCCGGGTCATCCTTTTTCCTCCTCCTGACACTGCGGCAGGTAGAGACGCACCCGCATCCCTTCTCCCGCTGCCGATTCAAACTCCAGCCGCCCACCGTGGTCCTTGACGATCCCTTCGGAGATCGAAAGACCGAGTCCGGTTCCGCCACTCTCCCGCTTGGTGGTAAAGAAGGGGTCGGTGACATGTTCAAGCGCCTCAGTATCGATACCACTGCCCTGATCGCTGACCTCCAGCACCACCTGCCCGGCGGTCTTCTCGTGCCAGGTACGCAGTGCGATCTGCTGATCGGTTGCGGTCAACGCCTGGCAGGCGTTGAGCACCAGGTTAACCACCACCTGCTCGATGCGATGACCGTTCCCTTTGAAATGAGGCAGAGCCACAGCGTAATCGACCCGGAACCTGCTGGTCGATTTATCGATGGTGGTCTTCACCAGCCGTAACGCTGCCCGGACCACCTCGTTCAGGTCGACCGCATCGTCCAGTCCGGCGTCATTGCGCCGGGCAAAATCCTTAAGGTCCTCGACAATCCCCTTGATCCGGGTTGAGCCGTCGAGCATCTCCTGCAGCAAATGCGGAATTTCCTCGCGCATCCGCGAGTAGTTGAGCCAACCAAGCTTGAAGTCGCCGTGGGTCTCGAAATGCGAATCGAGGATCGGTTCCGCGTCCTGATAGGCCTTTTTCAGTTGCGGCAGGTTAAGCTGGATCAGGCCATTGGGATTGTTGATTTCATGCGCCACCCCGGAGACCAGAATCCCCAGCGAGGTCATCTTGTCAGCATGCAGCAGCTGCTTCTGACGGATCTGCAGCTCCTCCACCGCCCGCTGCCGCTCCACGACTTCACGTTGCAGTTCTTCGGTCCGCACCGCCACCTGCTTCTGCAGGGTGCGCGACCAGAGTACGGTCAGCACCAGCACCAGCAGCAGCGGCCCCAGGGCATAAACTCCGTAGCGGAACAGAACCTGCCAGGACCCCTCCTCGGCCTGGAGCACCCCCAGCCACTGTTCGCGGATTTTGCGGTATTCACCGGACTTTTTCAGCAGTGCCAGACCTTCATTGAAGCGGTCGAGCAGCTCGCCGTTCCCTTCGGTTACTGCGTACCCGTAGTCCTGCGCCACCAGCGGGCGGGCAATCGGGTGAATGTTGTCGAGGTCCAATTCGCTGAGCAGGTATTCTCCCGGCAGTTTCGCGACCAGGGCACAGTCGTGCTGCCCGGATGCCAGCAGGGTCAAGGCGTCAGCCAGCGTCGGTACAAGGAAGAGCTGGGCGGGGATCGCCCGCTCGAGCATAAAATCGTGCATCACGCTCCCCTTCATGACGATCACTTCCTTGTCAGCCAGGTCGCGGACTGTTTTGATCGTGGCATTGCCGTTACGCACCCAGATCGACTGGTGGACCTTGGCGTGGGGGATCGAGAAATCGACCTCTGCGACCCGCTCCTCGGTGTGCGCCATGCCCATCAGGATGTCGATCTCGCCGTCGGCCAGGGCCTTGCGCATCGTTCCCCAGGAACCGAGGCGAATTTCGATATCCATGCCCATCACCCGGGCGACAGCCTGTGACAGGTCGACATTATAACCCGCCGGGATTCCTGACTTGTCGAGGTATTCATAGGGGGGGTAGTTATGGTCGCCACCGATGACCACCGGCGGCTCCTGGATGACCTGGTCCTCCTCTGCCGCCGCCGGCCCGGGGACCAGTAGCATCCAGAGCAGAATCAATACAGCCAGTCCCCGCACCAGGGGAGAACGTTTAATAACGTGCATGACCCGGGGTCCGCGGGAAGGGAATGACATCGCGGATATTCTCCATCCCGGTCAGGTACATCAGCAACCGCTCGAAGCCCAGGCCAAAGCCGGCATGGGGACAGCTGCCCCAGCGGCGGATATCCAGGTACCAGTCAAGCGATTCCGGCTCTATCCCCTGCGCTTTCATCCGCGCCTGCAGAACGTCGAAACGCTCTTCCCGCTGACTGCCGCCGATAATTTCACCCACCCGCGGCACCAGCAGATCCATTGCCGCCACCGTCTTTTGGTCGTCGTTCAGGCGCATGTAAAACGCCTTGATCTGCTTCGGGTAATCGACCACAAAGACCGGGCCGTTAAAAACCTGTTCGGTCAGGTAGCGTTCATGCTCGGACTGCAGGTCGTTGCCCCAGACCACGGGGAACTCGAATTCACGGCCGGATTTCTGCAGCAGATCGATCGCTTCGGTATAGCTGATTGTCTTGAATTCAGCGGCCGCCAGATCTTTTAGTTTATCGATCAGCCCTTTTTCGATCCGTTGGTCAAAGAAGTCGAGGTCCTCGTGACAATGCTCCAGTGCGTAGTTCACCAGATAACGCATGAAGTCTTCCGCCAGCTGACAGTTATCGGTCAGATCGGCAAAAGCGATCTCCGGCTCGATCATCCAGAATTCGGAGGCATGACGGCTGGTGTTTGAGTTCTCAGCGCGGAAGGTCGGGCCGAAGGTGTAGATATCACTGAATGCGGTCGCAAACAGTTCGCCCTGCAGTTGACCGCTGACCGTCAACCCGGTTCTGTCGCCGAAGAAATCCTGCGACCAGTCGATCGCCCCGTTCTGCCTTGGGGGCGCTTCCGGATCGAGAGTGGTCACCCGGAACATCTCCCCCGCACCTTCGCAGTCGTTCGCAGTGATGATCGGGGTGTGCACATGAACAAAACCACGCTGCTGAAAAAAAGTATGCACGGCATAAGAGAGGGCGCTGCGCAGACGAAAGACCGCGCCGAACGAATTGGAACGGGGCCGTAAATGCGCAATGGAACGCAAAAATTCGAAGCTGTGTCGCTTCTTCTGCAGCGGATAGCTGTCATCGGCACCACCGACTATGGTGACGGCTTTCGCCAGCAATTCCCAGCGCTGTCCGCTGGCGGGGGATTCCACCAGGTCTCCCTGCACCGCCAGGCAGGCTCCGGTGCCTGCCCGGGTCACCTCATCGTAATCAGGCAGGTCGGGATTGATCACCACCTGCAACGACGCGAAGCAGGAGCCGTCGTTGAGGGCGGCAAAAGAGACCTCTTTCCCCCGCCGGAGCGAGCGAACCCAACCGTTGATGGAGATATTCTCCCGGCCACTGCTGGCGGAAAGGGCCTGTTTGATCGCGGTGCGTTTCTGACCATTCATATTTAAATCCTCGCTCTACTAAAATTTTCTGGATCAAACCGTTCATCCGGATTATCGCCAGAATCGACCGCCAAGTGCAAGAACTACCTTCCCCGCTGCAACCTGATCAATTGTTGCGAAATGTAGAACAGAAGCATAAACTAAGCGGCAGGGAGGAGACGGATGATATACAAAACCTACGGTGCGACCGGCAAAACCATTTCTGCCATCGGCTTCGGCGGGATGCGCTTCGCAAATCCCCAGGACAGGGAAGAGAGTGACGCCCTGGTGCGGTATGCGCACAGCAAGGGGATCAACTATTTTGACACCGCTCCCCTGTACTGTGACGATCAGAGTGAAGAGATCATGGGTTGCGCGTTGTCGCAGTTGCCTCGCGACAGCTATTACATTTCCAGCAAATGCAGCAAACACTCCGCCGATGAACTGCGCCAGAGCCTGGAACGCAGTCTGCAAAGGCTCCAGGTGGAGAGTATCGACTTCTTTCACGTCTGGCACCTGATGAACCCCGAGGATTGGCAGGGCCGACTGGCCGGCGGGGCGATCGAAGCGGCAATCCGGGCTCGGGAAGAAGGTCTGATCAAGCACCTGGTCTGCTCTTCCCATATGCAAGGGGATGATATTTCTGCGGTCCTGGCGGAAAATATCTTTGCAGGAGTGCTGCTCGGCTACAACGTACTCAACTTTCCCTACCGGAGCAGCGCCGTGGAATCGGCTGGCAACGCCGGCCTGGGAGTGGTCAGCATGAACCCTCTCGGCGGTGGATTGATTCCGCAGAATCCGCAGCGCTTTGCCTTCCTGGCGGACCATTATGCGACCGACGTCGTCACCGCGGCACTGCGCTTCAACGTCTCCAATCCTCATATCACCTCAGCCCTGGTCGGCTTTTCCAACAGCGAGGAGGTTGATCTGGCGGTTACCGCCATGGAAAATTTTTCCCCTGACAGCGTGCAACACCAGGAAGAACTGAAAAAAGAGATTGAGGCATCATTCGATGAACTCTGCACCGGCTGCGGCTATTGCCTGCCCTGCCCGGTGGATATTCCCATCCCCAAATATCTGGATGCCTACAATCAAATTCTGCTGAAAAACGGTGACCCGCAGGCCGCTCTTGATCGGCTCAAGTGGCACTGGAACCTGACCGGAGCGAAATCACGTGACTGCACCCGCTGCGGTGCCTGCGAAGAACGCTGCACCCAGCATCTGCCCATCATCCAGAGGCTCACCGATCTGCCGGTGCGAAACCCGTAAAATTTGTGGCTGTTATATTTTTTGTTAAAGCAATATAATGGGTGTATTATTCTATCTTATCCTTTAATCCGAAGTCTGCCTGCATGCGTTACACGGCCATAAAAACAGGACTGCTCGGTCTGCTGCTCTCTCTCGTTGTGGGGCTGAGCGGCTGTACGGAGAAGCAGCCGCTCAGCATCGGCTTCATCGGCGGACTCTCGGGCCGGGTTGCGGACCTGGGCACCGCAGGGCGAAATGGGGCAACGCTGGCGATCGAGCAGCAGAACCTCAAGGGTCCGGTCCAGGGCCGTATGCTCAAGCTGATTGCCGTCGATGATCAGCAGAATGTGCAGAGCGGGATCGCCGCAATCGAGTCACTCCTTGAAAAAAACGTCACTGCGATCATCGGCCCGATGACCAGCAGCATGGCGGTGGAGATGGTTCCACTGGCCAATCGGGCCGAAACAGTTATCGTCAGCCCGACCGCCAACACCGAGCAACTGGCGAACACCGATGATTATTTCTTCCGCGTCATCTCCTCAACCAGTTACTATGCCCGCCACCTTGCCGATTTTTTGTACAACGACCGCCAGCTGCGGCGTGTCTCCATTATCTACGATCTCAATAACGCTGCGTTTACCGAGAGCTTTCAATCAAGCTTCCGTGATTATTTTGCCCAGCTGGGAGGTAAGGTCACCCGGACCAGAACCTTTCGCTCGGGAAGCGATATGTCGATCTTCTCCCTGAGCAGGGAAGCGATCGGCCCCGAGACAGAAGGCGTTTTCGTTCTCGCCAGCGCTCTCGATGCCGCGCTGATCTGCCTGCAGATTGAAAAAATAGCGCCGGACCTGATCATCGCCGGAACCGGATGGTCCGCGACGGAGAAGCTGGTGGAGCTGGGCGGTGCCGCGGTTGAAGGGATCTTCCTGCAGCAATTTTTTGACCGCGACAACCAACAGCCCAGCTATCTTGCTTTCCGGGACGCCTATCAACAACGCTTCGGAACAACCCCGGGGTTTGCCTCGGTCGCAGCATACGATGCGACCAACGTGGTTATCGAAGCCCTCAAGCAAACGGATCCCAGCCGTTCGATTAAACAGGCCATCGTCCGGACCGCGAATTTTCAGGGGGTTCAACAACCAATCCGGATTAACAGCTTCGGTGATGCCGATCGCACCCCCTATATTTCAACTGTCCGCAACGGCAGGTTTGTCGTTCAGCAATAGGGACCTGCATGGCTTCAGCAAAGACCCTGAAAAGGTCCCTGATTCGATCCTTCGTCGTCGCGGCAATCCTCCCGCTACTGGTGGTCTCCGTTCTGGTCCTTTATGACCTCACCGGTGAACGGGCCCGGGACATCGATGAAAAAAACCTGCTTCTGGCGAAAGCCGCCAGCGGGCAGATCGAAGGGTTTCTGCGCGAACCCCAGGCCACCCTGCGAAGCATCGGTGACATTCTCCTGTCCCACCCGACCATGACTGTAGATGAGACCCAGGCCCTGCTCGACACGATAGTAAAAAATTCTGAGCTGTTCGAATCGATCTACATCATCGACGCCACCGGCACCACGAGGCTGATTGGACTGGACCCCGAGCGGGTCAAGCAGAGAGATGATTTTCTCGGGGTCAGCTTTTCCCACCTGCCATTTTTCCAGCAAAGCCTCGAGTCCGGGGAACCTGCCTGGTCAGACACGTTCTTTTCAGTCATCTCCGGTGAAATGTCGCTGGCCGTCACCCAGCTGATTGGCGATGGCGTTCTGGTCGGAAATTTCAGTATCCGCCCACTGACCGAGTTCATCAAAAATCTTCACACCACCGAAACCATCGCCATCTCCGTTGTCGACCGTAACGGCAATACCATCGCCCACCCCGATCCGGCCTTTGCCAGCCAGCAGATTCATGTCGGGCACCTCGCACCGGTCCGGGAGGCCCTGACTGGCGAAGAGAACACGCGCCACTACCAGTTCAATCAACAGGAATTTATCGGCAGTTCAGTTCTGATACCAGGGCCGAACTGGGCGATCCTGGTCGCACAGACGACGGCCGATGCGTATCACCAGGTCCGCTTTACCGGCATCCTCCTCGCGGCCGGAGCCATGGGGGCCCTGCTCCTCTCGGTGCTGTTTTCACTCACCAAGGCGGGTAACATTGCGAAACCACTTTCTGCGCTGACCACCCAAACAGATATTATTGCCGGTGGCGGCTATGATATCTCGTTCGCCAATTCCGGCTATACCGAGTTCAACAATCTGGCCAGCAACTTTAACCACATGGCTTCGGCGATCCGCGATCGGGAAGAAGAATTGACCAAGAGCCGGGAACGCTACCGGCTGCTGGTGGAAACAATGACCGATGGACTGGCCATTATTGACCCGAATGGCCTGATCACCTACGCCAATCCGGGGCTGTCCCGAATGACCAGATATTCCTCGGCGGAGATCATCGGTCGCCATATTTTTGATTTTTTTGACAACCACCACCAGGCACTTGCCAAACAACAGCTGGAACTCTGTCAAAATGGGTACGAAACCCCCTATGATATTGAATGGATTTGTCAGAACGGTGAGACAATCATCACCACCATGTCGCCGAAAGGTCTCTTCGAGGAGGGAGATTATATCGGCAGCTTCGCCGTCATCAGCGATATCACCAGCCGCAAAAAAACAGAAATATTGATCAGGGAAGCTCTTAACGAAGCGGAGGAAGCAAGGGATAAGATTGATGCAATCCTAAAATCGGTCCCGCTGGGTCTTATCGTTACCGATATGCAGGGCAGGATGATCCTCTACAACCGGTCCGCAGAGGAGACCCTTGGGCATAAAATCGATGAGATGCAGCAGCAACCGGTTACTTCCATCCTGCAGGACACAACATTCCTCCACCACTTAAGGGCAGTGACCGACAAGCGGGACCAGGAGCAGCAGGTCGATCTGGAGCTTTTCGATCACGGCCGGGGAGAGGTCAGGACCGTTCAGGTCAGTATTTCTCGGGTCCAGAGTCAGGCCAACGTTCAAACAGGAATTATCATTATTCTTAACGACGTGACCGGTGAACGGGAAAGCGATCGGATGAAGAGCGAGTTTATCGCCACCGCTGCCCACGAACTGAGTACCCCCCTTACCGCTATCATGGGGTACGCCGAACTGCTGCTCAAACAGGAGGAGTTGGGCACATTCCCGCCGGAGCAACTGCACGAGTTCTACACCACTATTCTCGATCGAGGTGAGGCCCTGAGCCGGATTACTGAAGACCTGCTCCACCTCAGCCACATGGAATCCGGCCGCAGCATCCAGCTCGACAAGAGAGGACAGATCATCGAGGAGACCATCTTCCATGTAGCCGGGCAGCATCGCAAGGAGTCCCCAGGACATAATTTTGAAATCGATCTCGATGAGCGGAACACCGTCGTCCCCTTTGATCGCGGCAGGATGATTCAGGTGCTGGAAAACCTGATCGGCAATGCGGTAAAATATACCCCCCCCGGAGGGAAAATTTCGATCGCGGGATCTGCCCAGCCAGGATTCTATCAGTTCAGTGTCTGTGATAATGGAATCGGCATGACTGAGGAACAGACCCGCAGAATTTTTGAAAAATTCTACCGGGCGAACCCCCTGAATTCATCGATCAGCGGGCTGGGAATGGGGATGTCGATCGTGAAGAGCATTATCGATGCACATGATGGACAGATCGAGGTAGAGAGCGCCCCAGACCTGGGAACCAGGGTTCGGGTCAAACTGCCCCTAAAGTGACAGACAACCACAAGACGGAGGACAAAGGCATGCCGCACATCAATGTAAGTGGGCCGAAGATCAACGAGCTGGATAAAAAACGGGCACTGACCCGGGCACTGACCGACGCCGCAGCAGCAGCCTACGACATGCCCCGGGAGACCATCGTCGTTATCATCAACGAAAATTCCCCGGAGAATGTCAGTGTCGGCGGGCAGTTGATTGTCGACCGGACTAACTGATCCGATCCTGGTCAGTCCGTAACCTTTTACTACGATCAGGGGAAAGTGATGGGCAGAAACAACCATGGGCTGGTCTATTCCAGTGAGCAGGGCAGAATGTGCCCGGGCTGCAACCAGCCGGTCAAAAAGTGTCTCTGTCGGAAATCTCCCAAAACTGCTCCCGGCGATGGGATTGTCCGGGTCCAGCGGGAAACCAAGGGACGCAAAGGGAAAGGGGTCACCCTGATCAGCGGCGTCCCCTTAGCTGAGGCCGAGCTCAAAACCTTTGTCAAAAAACTTAAGCAACGCTGCGGAGCCGGCGGTGCCGTCAAAAACGGTCTGATCGAAATTCAAGGCGACCACCGGGACCTGCTGGTGGAAGAATTGAAGAAAGAGGGCTGGACGGTCAAAAAAGCCGGCGGTTGAGGCCGCTGCAATCAGTGCAGAAGAATCGGAGCGAATCCCCCGCCTTCGGTCCTGAGATTGGTCACCTGACCCTGGTATAGTCGCGCTGCCAATCCGAGCAACCGGTCGCGATAGACGAATAATCGCAGATCGGTCTTAAAGGTCCCCCCCTCACCTTCGGTCAAACCTGCCGGGACCAGGTCCTGAACCAGGGTGGTCGCCGGATCCTGCTGGCCAAATCGGTTGCGGGTGATACTTTTACCCATCAGCACTCCGCGGCTACCGAAACGGGTGACCGGCTTGAAGACCAGATTTTTACGTTGCTGCCAGACCTGTTCCGGGTTGCAGTCGGCCAGCAAGCGGCTCGGCGGAACCACTTCAAGCAGCAGATCGCGGTCTTTCCCGACCACCCCAAGCGACGTCAAGACCTGCTCATCCGACCAAATGATCATCCGGCGCTTGTCTGCCAGCAGACCATAGGTAAAAGGGTTGGGTGAGAGGCAGACTGAGCCGGCAAGATATGCAGCCCGCACTCCGGCCAACGGCTCCGTTTCCAGAAAAAAGTAGCAATGCCGATTGTAGATCAGATCGACCGGCTGACCCTGGCAGTAAACTCCGTCGGCATCCGCCTGCAGGTCCTGCGGCGCGGCGATCTGCACGGCCAGCCCCTGCCCTTCCAGCCAGGTCCGAAAAGCCTGCATTTCTGGGTAGAGCGGCTGTTTTTCCGGCTCCTCATCGACAATCGCGACGGTCTTGAGTGGTCTGTCGGTCCCCGCAAAAGCCATCCATTCCTGATTAAAACTGTGCAGCAGGCGGCGGGTCAGACGGTGCGGCAGGGGATCAGGCGGCTGTTTGGTAAGGCGTGCCTGGGCCAACCATGCAAGGTAGCCGCCTCCCGCATTGGTGTTAACCTCGATGAGTCGGGGACCGGCATCGGTGAGGTGAAAGTCGTACCCCATCATCAGGCTGGCATGCCGGGGATCGAAACGTGCGACCTCCGGCAGTTGCGGCAGAACCAGTTGGCGATACTGCTCCTGCCGGCTGAGTGCATAGGTCAGCCGGACCAGTCGCAGCATGCTGCGCAGTTCAGCTTTTGACAATCGGACCGGGATATCTGAGAGGGGGGATTGATCGGCAGCCATAGTTCAGGAGTCCTTAAAAAGAATTTATCCGCCGGATAAAAGCCTTAAGCAGGCCGTAGCTGCGACGGTTGAAATCCAGCGTCACCCTCGGAAGAGGCAGCAGGTCCGGCTGGTCTTTCTCTTCCGGCAACGGACCGGACAGTTCCATTGACCCATTCGGCCGGATTATTTCATTAAATTCTTCGTTCAATGTCTGCAGGTGACCGGAGTCAAGCGATTTATTGAGACGGATGACCAGCTTGTCCCCCACAAACCGCAACGAGTGGTAGTTGCGATAAAAATCATCGATAAACTGGACCGCTTCGACCGGGTCTCTGGTGATCGAGAAGAGGCTGAAATCCTCGCCGGAAATCAGTCCACGCCGGAGCAGGCTGTCACGGGTGAACTCAAACCAGTCCTCCCAATATCCGCCATCATCATCCACCATCACCAGCGGTATCGGAGGGTTCTTCCCGGTCTGCACCAGCGTCATGATCTCCATCGCCTCATCCAGAGTGCCGAATCCGCCAGGGAACAGGGTCACGGCCTGCGCTTCCTTGAGGAAAGCAACCTTGCGGTTGAAGAAATACTTATAGGTAATCGCCTTGTCGCTTTCCACCATCACCGGATTCGTATCCTGCTCGAACGGCAGGCGGATATTGACAGCAAAGGAGTTTTCGGCGCCAGCCCCCTCGTTGCCGGCCTGCATGATCCCGGGTCCGCCACCGGTAATCACCATGTAATTTCGTTCGGCCAGCAACCTTGAGAATTCCACACATTTCTGATAGATCGGTTCGTCTGGCGCAGAGCGGGCGCTGCCGAAGATAGTGACCTTTTTCCGATCACGGTAGGGAGCAAAGATCTTGTTGGTATAGCGCATCTCCTTCATGGTCGTGCGCATCAGTTTCAGATCAGCCAGATAACTACTCTCTTGCCCCGCCTTCAATGCGGTCAGAATCATCTGGCGGATCATCTCCGGATGGTTGACTTCGGTCTGCTGCAACAGGCCATCGATGATCAGGTCGATCTCGCCATTACTCCGGTCAAAACTTAACTTCATATGGGCTCCTGTTGCGGTTGCCGGGAACGTGAAGGTGTCTCAAGGAAAGGCCTGCCGGCCAGCCGCTCAGCCTGAATCAGCAGGCCGCTCATACCACCTCCGGCGTAGTGCTCAGTAAAGGACAGATAGCAGAGGCGCAGTTCACGGTCGAGCCGATAAAACTCCTCAACGTCCTCACTGGACAGCCGTTCTTCCAGTGTAGCACAGAGAAACGTGACACAATTATAGGGGCGCAGAACAACGCCATGAAGACAGCCTTTCGCGCCGAGCCACGGACAAGTCTGACTGAAATCGGCCGTCGGGGGAAGCTGCCCCTGCTGCAGATAAGCCAGCAGGTTGGGCAACAGCATATGGTTGTGTCCTTTGGCGCAGCAGGCCCCTTCGCAGCCGGCGCAGGCCGTCTCCCCCCCCGCCTTGCGGAACAGGGAGTCCAGGGCCTGCTGCAAGCGTTCGAGTTCCTGCAGCCGAAGGGAAATCCACCCCTTCTCTGCCTGTGGCAAAGCCAGATATTCCTGCTGCAGCTGCATGACAAGTCGCTGCCAACGATGCTGTCTCGCGTGTGAAAGATCATCCATCCTGGTCAATATCCGCGGCATGAAAGAACGGCAGCATCGTACTTGCTGACGATGCTGCCGCTAAAAGAGTGGTCGAAGAAGTCCGTAAGCCGGGTCCTGTTCCCCGTCGCGGTTACCCCCGCCGGGGTGATGATCATTCATCTAGGACCGCCGTTGCCGACGGCCTCAAGCAGCCTAACCCGGAAACCTCGGACGGACCGCCCTCGAACGTTTCCCTATTCGGCCTTGCTCCGGATGGGGTTTACCGAGCTTCCGCCGTCACCGACGGAACTGGTGAGCTCTTACCTCACCCTTTCACCCTTACCACGTCTCCGCCGTAGCGGGGACGGGCGGTCTCCTCTCTGTGGCACTTTCCCTGGGGTCACCCCCGGTCCCCGTTAGGGACCATCCTGTCCTGTGGAGCCCGGACTTTCCTCTCCCCGCAGGCGTCCAAGACACCGGCAGGCAGCGATCATCTGTCCTTCTTCAACCACATGCCTGGTCTGATTTACGCTTCCGGCTCGACATAGAGCAGTCGGTTGCAGTGGGGACACGTCTGCAGGTCCGCCTGCCGGAACAGACTGTTGAATTGCTGCGGTGGCAGCTGCATGTTGCAACCGAGGCAGGCACCGTTGCGAGCCATGGCAACCGCCAGCCCCCCACGGCGCTTGAACAGGGTCTGGTATTTGCGCAACAGGGACGCCGGAACATCTTTGGCCACCGAGTCGCGCACTTTCTTCTTTTCCTGCAGTTGCTTTTCAGCCTCATCAAGCAACTGGTCAAGTTCGCTGCGGCGGGCATCTGCCTTTTCCGCAACCGCATTCAACTCGTCCTGCTTCTCTTTCAGGTCCTCCGTGAGGGTTTCGACCTCCTGCTGCTTGCCCAGAACCTGATCCTCGATCTCCTTGTTGGCCTTTTTCGCCAGATCGATCTCTTTCAGAACAGCGACATATTCCTTCTGAGTCTGAATTTCCGGAAGTCGACTTTCAACCTTGACAATATTGTCCTGTTCCTTGACCAGCTCCTGCTGCAGTTGAGCTTCCTCTTTCTGCAGGTCTTCCATCTCTGCGGTCAGCTCGTCAACCATTCCCTGGATGCGTGATGTTGCAGCATCAAAGTCGGCCAGTTCATTCCGATATCCCAGGCGCGTTGACTCGATCGAGGAAACCTCCTGATCGATCTCCTGAAGTTCCCTGATCAGATTCATCTTTTCATGCACGTTTCAGCCTCCATTGCTGTTTGCAGCAGTACGTCATTACCCTGGTCAGACCAGTGTAAAAGGGTCCGACTCGGTTTTCATTTCGATTATTTCCAACGGCAACTGCCGGTCAGCAGCAACCACACGTAATTTTTCCGCCAATCCGGCCACCATCAGATGCTCGGTCCCGAAATGCCCGGCGTCAATCAGCAACAGTCCTTCAGAACGCGCCCGCTGGGCATCATGGTACTTGACATCACCGGTCACCAGGCAGTCCGCGCCCTGGCGCTGGGCTTCAGCAAACAGCGAGGCACCACTGCCGCCGCAGACGGCAATTTTACTCACCTCACCCGCAACCGGTCCAGCCGAGCGCAGCGTCGTAAGCCCCAGTCGCTGCTTGAGCAGGGCAAAAAACTCTTCCACGGCAAGCGGCTGCGGCAAGCGGCCGATCCGCCCCAGACCGACATCATGGCGCGCGTTCTGCAGTGGGACCAGGTCGTAGGCAACTTCCTCGTAGGGATGCGCTTTGAGCATCCTGCCCACCACTTTGCCGACCAGGCCCTGCGGAAGAATTGTCTCCAACCGGTATTCTTCAACCTCCTCGGCCTCCCCCTGACGACCGATAAAGGGATCAGTGTCGCTGCCGGGACGAAAACTGCCCGTTCCGAAAACCCGGAAAGAGCAGCGGTCATAAGCCCCAATCTGCCCAGCTCCGGCTGCGAACAGGGCATCCATAACCAAAGTTTCATGCCCTGCCGGAACAAAAACCACCAGCTTGATCAGGTCTCCGCCGGGCATCCGTTCGAGCGGGACGACTTGCTCAAGTCCGAGTCGTCCGGCCAGCCAGTCGTTCAGGCCGTCTGCGGCCCGATCAAGGTTGGTGTGTAAACTGACGATTGCGATATTCTTACGGATCGCGCGAAACAGAACGCGGCCGGTTTCATCTGCCGGGGTCAGTCTTCGCAGCGGACGATGAATCAAGGGATGATGGGAAATGACCAATTGGGCGGCGCATGCTTCAGCCTGGGCGAGCGCCGACTCCTCGGCATCAAGACAGATAAGAATTTTATCAATCAGGGTATCGCTGACACCGACCTGAAGACCGACATTGTCCCAGTCTTCAGCGAGGGCCGGCGGGTAGAGGCTGTTCAGCACTCCGATGACTTCATGCAGGCGCAGGCTCTTGTTGCGACTCATAAGAGCAGACCTCGCCAAAAAGAAAGAGTGCATCCGGTTCTCCCGGTGCACTCTTGTAATTCTTGGTTCTCCCCCCCTGATTTTTCTATTGCGGTATCGTCGTATCCCTCTCGGCGTGGTGCCGAAACATCGGGTAATGTCAATAATCGATTTTCAGCAATCAACGCTATCTGCTCACGCAAAGGAAGAGAACAAGGCCGCCTGTAGGTTTTGCTGGTGGGCCCACCAGGACTCGAACCTGGGACCGACCGGTTATGAGCCGGTGGCTCTAACCAACTGAGCTATAGGCCCCACGCACAACAAAGGATGATATTAGGCAAAACAGGCAACAGATGTCAAGACTTAGCCGGAAAAAAACAACCTGACGGGAGAACTATCCCGCCCGGCCCTTTGCTTATGATCCCTGGTCGCCCTGGACAAAACCTTTCAGCCGTTTTGCGCGACTGGGGTGCCGCAGCTTCCTGAGGGCCTTCGCCTCAATCTGCCGGATCCGCTCCCGGGTAACATTAAAATCCTGGCCGACCTCTTCAAGGGTATGATCCGACTTCTCTCCGATACCGAACCGCATCCGTAACACTTTCTCTTCGCGCGGAGTCAACGAGGAAAGCACCCGTGAGGTCTGGTCGGAAAGATTGCCCTTGATCACTGCTTCAAGAGGTGAAATCACCCCTTTATCCTCAATGAAGTCGCCCAGCGAGGAATCTTCCTCTTCACCGATCGGTGTTTCCAGACTGATCGGCTCCTTGGCGATCTTCAGCACCCTGCGGACCTTATCGAGCGGCAGGTCCATCCGCTCAGCGATCTCTTCGGGGGTCGGCTCGCGACCGAACTCCTGAACCAATTGGCGGGTGGTTCGGATCAGCTTGTTAATGGTCTCGATCATATGCACCGGGATACGTATGGTCCGGGCCTGATCGGCAATCGCCCGGGTGATCGCCTGGCGAATCCACCAGGTGGCATAGGTTGAAAATTTATAGCCACGCTGATATTCGAACTTGTCGACGGCCTTCATCAGGCCGATATTCCCCTCCTGAATCAGGTCAAGGAACTGCAGCCCGCGGTTGGTGTATTTCTTGGCGATAGAGACGACCAGGCGCAGGTTGGCCTCCACCAGTTCGGACTTGGCCCGTTTGGCACGCCACTCTCCCTTGTGCACTTCCTTCAGATAATCGAGCAGTTCTTCCGGCTCGAACCCTGATTCTTCCTTGACCCGCTTGAACTTGCGTTTGGCCGCCTTGAGACGCTTTTCGACCATCAACAAAGTCTCACCGTCAACCCCTAGTTCCTCGGCAACGGCACAGGCTTCATTATCATCCTTGCGCATCCGGCGCAAAAAGCTGCGGATATCCGCATAAGGACGACCGACTTCTTTTTCACAGGCAGAAACTTCACTCTGGCCTTTCTTGACCTGCTCCCCCATGTCTTTGAGCCGATCAACAATTTTGGCCACCTGGAAGTCCTTCAAGCGCACCTGGTGAAGCAGTTCAGTCATCTGCTCCAGAACTGCGGCCTGTTCCTTTTCCAACTTCTGGCGGGTCTTGGCCGGCGGCTCGGCCGCCAGTTCCTCATGGACCTTTTTCAGCTGCGCATCCACCGGACGCAATGACTCGAGAAGGGCCAGCAGGCGCTCCCGTTGCTTGACTTCAGCTTCTCCACCTTCCTCGTCATCATACTCCTTGGTGATCTCGGACACGTTGATCGATGTTTTTTCCAATTTTTCCAGCAACACCAGGACCTCGCGAAAAGCGATCGGAGTCCGCATCACCACCTTGGTAACCTGGGCCTCCCCTTCCTCGATCCGCTTGGCGATCTCCACCTCTCCCTCGCGGGTCAATAATGCCACCTGTCCCATTTCACGCAGGTACATCCGCACCGGGTCACTGGTCCGGCCGAGGGCTCCGGCCTCAAGCTCGACCTCGGATTCTTCCGAATCGCTGTCATTGTCATCATCCTTGAGGTTTGACATCTTCGACTCGGAATCAACAACTTCAATATCCATATCACCGAACATGGCCATTACATCCTCGAGCTGCTCCGATGAGACCATACTGGCCGGTAAAGTGTCATTGACCTCATCATAGGTCAGAAAACCCTTCTCCTTGCCTAGATCGATCAGTTGCTTAACTTCTTCCTGGTTGACTTTTTTTGCCATTTCCGCCCCTTCTTGTCAGTGCCTTCCGACACAGAACTGTTTTCTGTCAATACTAGTTTAACTGTTTCTTCAAGCGAGTAAACTCTTGCATCAATTCTATTTTGTCATCACCGTCGGCTCTGGCGATCAGCTCGCGCAATTCTGCCTTGCGGCGCTGCAATTTTTCCCGTGCCGCCGCCCGTCGACAATCCTGCAACTGCCGTTCATAGTTATCGGCGAAAGCCTCCCGGTCCACTTTCAGCAAAGGCCGTAAGCGCTGCTGCACCTCTTCAGGCAACAGCATCAGGCACGCGTCTTCTTCACCCTCGGTGATACCGGCCGGCATCTCCAGCAGCTGGCTGGCGATGGCCTGGGCCTGCTCACTTTGAAAATATTCCGTCACCCCCTGAGTTCTGATCAGGTCACGGGCTTCGGGAACCAGCATCAGCAGACTGAACAGCTGTTCCTCCGCCTTCCCCCAGGATGGCTGCTGAGGTGTTTCCGTGATCGATGCCGGCTCCTCCTCAGGCATCTCCGGCAACGGTATCTCAGGAGACGGATAATCAGGCTGAACATTGCTGCGCTCCGCCACGCGCCGGGAACTTTTCCGTTCCGCGCTGCGAACACGGTCGCGCGCAAGGTTCAATTTCTGCTGCAACAGCTCCAAGGCAATGCCGGTCTGTACTGCCAGGGCCTTCAGGTACAGATCCTGTTCCAGTTCGCTCGGCAGCTGGGCCAGCATGGCGACAACGGCCTCGGCCGCCCGGGCTTTCCCCTCAACGCTCCCACCGGCTTCCGCCAGGGTTTCTTCGAGAAACAGCTCCATGGCCGGTCGGGCCTGTTCCATCCGCTGCCGGAACAGGTCGGCACCTTCCCGTTGCAGAAACGAGTCGGGGTCTTCCCCGGCAGCCAGGTCCACAACTGCAGTCGGCACGCCCTCGGACTGAAGTGCCTCCATCGCCTTGAAGGTCGCTTTGCGGCCAGCGGCATCCTGATCGAACAACAGCAGAACCCGCTGCACGTAACGCTTGAGCAGTGCTGCATGTTCTGCAGTCAGGGCGGTACCGCAGGTGGCCACCGCGTTTATGAACCCGGAGCGATTCAGCGCCAGCTGATCGAAATAACCCTCGACCAGAATCGCTTCGCCCGCCTGGCGCATCGCCTGCCGGGCCTGAAATAGCCCGAACAGGACATTCCCCTTGTGATAGATCGGTGATTCCGGAGAATTGATATATTTCGGCTTGCTGTCGTCCAGCACCCGCCCACCGAAAGCAACCACCCGTCCAGCGAGATTCACAATCGGGAAGATCAGGCGCCGACGGAACAGATCGTAGTCCCCACGCCCCTCCTTGCCTGGCCGAATCAAGCCCAACGTCCTGGCGTCCTGCGGGTTCACACCCTCTGCCTCAAGGTAACGGGTCAGGCCCTCCCATCCCTCCGAAGCAAACCCGATCTGATACTCAGCGGCCGCCTTACGACCGTAACCCCTTTGTTTCAGGTATTGCCGGGCTGGCTCTCCAGCCCTATCCTCCATCAGCAGCCGATGAAAATAACCGGCCGCAATCTCGTTGACCCTGAACAGTCGGTCCCGCTCCTCGCGGAACCGTTGCTCCTCCGGAGAGAGACGCCGTTCCTCCAACTCGATCCCGACCCGCTCCGCCAGTCGTCGGACCGCATCAGGAAAGGAGAGGCCTTCCATCTTCATCAGGAAGGCAAAAACATCGCCGCCGACTCCGCAGCCGAAGCAATGAAAAAACTGGCGACCGGCATTCACACTGAACGACGGACTCTTCTCCGAATGAAAGGGACAGAGTCCCATATGGTTGGCCCCGGAGCGTTTCAGCGAGACATAGCCGGAGACCAGTTCGACGATATCCATGCGCTCGCGAACTTCATGAATCTTGTCGTCTCCGATCTGACCGGTCATCCGTCCCCCAGTTCGGCGATCGTGACATTCTCACCGCCCTGTTCCGCCGCCGCGGCATAAAAAGCCGTCACAGCTTTCTGTCCGGCCAGCGATTCTCGTACCGCGCGCCGCAGAATGCCTTCACCGCTGCCATGTACTATTTCCACCTGACGCAGGTTCCCCAGCAGTGCATCGTCCAGAAAACGTTCCAGTTCAGGCAAAGCATCATCAACCCGCTTGCCGATAAGCACCAGCCGATTCCGCAACTGCCGATCCGGTTGATCGGAACGGGGTTGCCGGTGCCCCATGCCTTTTCTATCCGGCTCACTGAAGCGGCGCGGCTCAAATTGCTCCAGGGCGATCAGCGGCTGACGCAGGCGCTTGCCCCCCACCGCCAATTCGACGGAACCATCGAATACCTGCTCAACCCGGGCCTCTATACCGAGCGCCGTTACCCGGACCAGTTCACCACTAACCAGCTGTTGCGGAACCGGGCCTTGACGTTTACGTCTGGGCTTGAACGGCTGCAGTTCCTCCCGCACCTGCTTGAGTTCACCGCGCAGCTCAACACTCTCCTGGGGCTGTGATCCCTTCCTGCTCAACCGCTTCAGACGCTGTTCGGTTGCTATGACCAGCTGCTCCCCCTGTCGAACGGCCCGGGCCAGAATTTCCTTCTTCCGGGCCTTGAGCTGCAGCAACTGATCAAGCCGGCGCTGCTGGTGACGCACTGCGGCTTCTTTCTCGGTGGTCAGCGCAGCCAACTCCTCACCCAACTGCTGTTTCTGGCAGTTCAGTTGATAGATCAGTTCGGCACTATCCAGGGCGCGTTCGCCCAGATAGTCTTCTGCCCGACGCAAAACGTCTGCAGGCAACCCCAGGCGCCGGGCGGTACTGATCGCACTGCTCGCTCCCGGAATCCCGTAGTGCAGGGAATAGCGGGGTGCCAATGTCTGCGGATCGAAATCGACCGCAGCACTCTGGACCCCTTCCTGGCTTTGCGCATAGGTCTTGATCTGCCCCAGATGAGTGGTCAACAGAACCTTTGCTCCCTGGTCGCGCAACCTGTCCAGAACCGCCAACGCCAATGCAGCACCTTCTGCGGGGTCGGTCCCGGTGCCTGCTTCATCAAGCAGAACCAGCGACCCGGCGTCGGCCTGCTGCAGAATATTCCGCACCCGGATCAGATGCCCGGAGAAGGTCGACAAGCTCTCCGCGATACTCTGCTCGTCGCCAATATCCGCAAACAGCCGCTGGAACAGATAGAGCTGACTGTCCGGCTGGCAGGGAATATGCAGCCCGCTACGCACCATCAGCAAGAGCAGTCCCAGCGTCTTCAACGCAACAGACTTCCCGCCGGTATTCGGACCGCTGATCACCAATGCGTGGCAATCGACACCCAACCGCAAATCGATCGGTACTGCCCGCTCACAGTCAAAACTGCCGTCTGCGGCGGACATAAGCAGCGGATGTCTGGCCTGCTTCAGATCAACCAGCGGCCTGGACACCAACTGCGGTCGGCATCCGCGACAACTGCGGGAGAAACGACCGGCGGCAAACCGCAGGTCGAGACATGCCAGAATATTCTGGTTGCTGCTCAGTGCGGACGTATTGCTACGGACCAGATCTGACAGGTGCAGGAGAATCCGGCGTTCTTCGCGCTGTTCCTCGCGAAGCAGTTGCTGAATCCGGTTGTTCCCGTCCAGGATCGTTTCCGGTTCCAGGTAGAGGGTCTGCCCGCTGGAAGATTCATCCTGAACGAAACCCTTGACCTGTCCGCGGTGATCCGCCTTGAGCTGAACGACATACCGACCATTGCGGACCGTAACCAGCCGTTCCTGAAAACAGGCTGAAAGCTGGTCGCTGTTGAGTAACTGCTCCAGTTTCTGCTTGACCCGGTTGCGGGTCTGGCGCAGCTCACGACGCAGATCCGCCAACTCCGGGGACGCGGTATCGAGCAGCTCACCCAGACGACCGATCGAATCACGCAGGCGGCGCCCAAGCTCAGGCAACGCGTCCAGACGCAAAGCCCGCGCAGTCAGCTGTTCTGCTGTGCAACGTTGCCCAAACCAGTCTCGACATTTTCCCGCGACAGTAATTGATGCAGCGATATCAAGCAGCTGTTCGCCACCGAGAAAGCTCCCTTCCGCCTGAATGCGCTCCACCAGTGGCAGCAGATCACGGTTATCACCCAGCGGAGGGGCGCCCTCGGAATCCAGCACCAGTACAGCCTCGTCGACCTCGGTCAGGGCCTCTTCAACCTGTTGGATCTCATCGAGGGGCGCCAGCGTTTCGGCCAACAGCCGGCCGGGCAACGAGACCGTGCACCCCACAATTTGCCGACGCAACTCGGGGTACTCCAGCAGTTCAAGAGTACTTTCGCTACAGACCATTAATCCAGAGCCAGATCCCGGCTGGTGGTAAAAATAGTTTTCCCCAGGGTTGCAAACGGCGGCGTCAGTTCCGAAGTTTGTAACTCCTGCTGCACGACTTTCGGTACCGATGCCGAGTGCAATGCAAAGAGAATCAGCGCCAGCAGCAGCACACCCTGCAACACCCCGAACAAGGCCCCGGCCAGACGGTTCAAGCCACCCAACAGGGGCAGCTTGACAAACCGATCGAGAACATAACCGAAAGCCCCGAAGATCAGGATTGTGGTGACGAACAGAATCAGAAACGCCAGAGTAATACAGAGCTGGGCCGGCCAGTGAAACATGCCCATAATCCACTGGGCCAGGGGCAGATGCAGATAGAACGCCAGTAGCCCGCCACAGACCAGACCGAGCAGCGAGCATATTTCTTTCAGCAGGCCCCGCAATATCCCCTTAAGCAGGAATATTGCCAAAACCACCAGAATGCCGATATCAACCAGATTCAAAGCCACTCCGTGCCAACTGTTCTAGCCGGCAAGCAGATCCCTGACCAGCTGATTGACCAGCTTGCCGTCAGCTGCCCCTTTGGTCCTGGCCATCACGACCGGCATGACCTTGCCAATTTCTTTAACGGATGTCGCACCGACCTCGGCAATAACGGCAGCGATAATCCCTTTGAGGTCATCTTCGCCCAGTTGAGCGGGAAGATAACCCTGCAGGATTTTCAACTCCGTCTCTTCTTTATCCGCCAGTTCCGGGCGCTGATTATCCCGATACATCTGCGCAGCTTCCCGGCGCTGTTTTACCTGGGTAGAAATGACACTGATCACCGCCGAATCATCAAGCTGCTGACCCAGCTCAATCTCTTTATTTTTTATTGCACTGCGTAATTGACGAATCGTACCCAAGCGTTCTACCTGCCTGGCTTTCATCGCCTCTTTCATATCGGCAGTCAATTGCTCCTGTAAGCTCATGAATTATCTCTTTTTTCTGAAAGAACCTGGCGATCATACCTTGCCGTCGATATTTAAACGAATTTGGCAGTTTACTTGTTTTCCGAAACCCAGGCAAGAAAACATTACAGCTTTTTCGCAAATAAAAAAGCGGTCCTGAAACCACTCTTCTATTACTGTTTATTGATTCCCGCCCTGTGCCGGGGCACCGAGACCGACCGCCGGCTCAGCCAAACGTCCGATCAAGCTGAATACAATTTCGACCTTTTCGTTTTGCCTGATAAAGCGCCCGATCAGCACGCCTGAGGGTGTCCTTGAAGTCAGCCTCACTGGCATGCCACTGGGCGACACCAAAGCTTGCTGTCACCCGGGGAATTCCTGCAAAATCGCCGTGCACATCCTCGTCAAGCGCTTTTCTGATTTTTTCCGAACTGGCCTCCGCCCCGCGCAGATCGGTACCGGAAAGAATGACCAGAAATTCCTCCCCCCCAAACCGACTGACAATATCAGTCTGGCGACAGAGTTGCCTCAAGGCAGAGGCGACCTGCTGCAAAACCAGATCACCCTTCTCATGGCCGTAGGAATCGTTGATCTCTTTGAAGTGGTCAAGATCCATTAGAACAAAAGAGAGGGGCAGTCCCTGTCGTTGCGCTTTCTTTATTTCGAGGTTGGCACTCTCAACGGCATGACGACGATTCGCCAGCTGCGTGAGGGAATCGGTCACCGCAAGTCGTTGCAACAACTCCCGGCTCAATCGCTGCTGTTGCTGTGCCCGGGCGGTCATAAAGGTCAGCAGCAAAAAGAGCCCCACAGCCGCTGCACCTGAGGCTGCAATCAGGGCCGAACTCTTGCGCCACTTAGCAAGAACAATATCTTCGTTGTAGGTCGCTGCCATCACCAGTGGATAGCCTTTGACCCGGAGCAGACTGATCCCGCGCATTTTGTCATCCAGCTCAGAAACAACCCGCATGAACGAATATGATTCGACAGGGTCATTTATGAATCTGCCAATCTGCTTGCCCATCATCATCTGGTGGCCCGGCATGCGTGCATAAACTTCCCCCTCCGGGGACAGCATTGCGATTGTCTCACCCGGGGCGAGCCTCAGACCGGAGTAGTTTGAACGGAAATATTCCAGGTCGATGATGGCCACAATGACATGTTTCAGAGTTGCATCACTCTCGCGAAAGGCATTGCTGGCTGCAAAGATCCACTGCCCCTTATTCACGCGCGAGGCAAGCGGTTTGCCGACAAACAGTCCCGGGACCTGTTCCAACTTGTGAACTCTGTAATAATCACGATCCTGAATTGAAGGAGGGGTCCCATCACCGGTCCAGTGGTCGATACGCCCGGCGGAATCTAGCACAAGCAGTGCAGTAATAAAGGGATTTGAATCCAGAACGCCCTCTAAGACATGTCTGATCTGGATGGCATGAGGTTCGTATTCCTCTTTACAGTGACTATCCAGGACATTGTGTATACCGAGAAAGATCTGGTTGAGACCGAACAGATACCTGTCCATATCCATGGCAAGGAAGTGGGTGAGGTCATCGACCCCGGAACGGGCCTCCCCCAACACTGCGGTACGTCGGAGTGAAATTGAGTACCCGGTAAAAAATATCGTCACCAGGATACAGAATATTCCAAACGTCCAGATACGTTTCACGTAGCAACAACCTTCACACGACGGTTAGCGAGGCACTCAGCAGTAGAACAAACAAATCAGAATATAGAGATCTGCAGCGAGAAGGTGTCAACCCAGAGAAAACAAAGACAGGTGCTGCCAGGGAGTTCATGGCCACGAATCACCCCCCCCTGTTAACTGCCGCGTGACGCCTTCTCCTCCAGCCCGGAAAGACCAAAGCGGCGGCGCAGCTCATCATATACGCGCGCAGGGGGCAGATCATAGTAACCGAGCAGCACCAGCACATGAAAAAAAAGGTCAGCGACTTCAGCAATCACCTCATCGGGATCGCCCCCTTTTCCGGCAACCGCTGTCTCGGTCGCTTCCTCGCCGATCTTACCGAGGATCTTGTCCAGTCCCTTGTCGTAGAGAGACTTAACGTAAGACTTTTCACCCTCTGCGAGTTGCTTGCGCTCCAGGATAACCTGGTAAAGGGTCGCGAGAATATCATCTGCGGCGGCGGGAGGATCTGATTCGAAAGCGGCCATACGTATCTCCGTCGTAGCTATATGCGTGCAGGAACACCGTGTTGCCGCAGGTATTCCTTGCATTCACCGATTGTATATTCCTTGAAGTGGAAGATCGATGCAGCCAGCGCGGCGCTCGCCCCGCCTTCGACCAACCCCTCGCGAATATGCTCCAGATTACCGACCCCGCCCGAGGCAATCACCGGAATCTCGACGGTATCACTGATGGCCCGGGTCAGCGCGATATCGTATCCATCCTTGGTCCCGTCACAATCCATGGAGGTCAGCAGAATTTCGCCGCAGCCATATTCCTCCATCTTCCGCGCCCATTCAATCGCGTCGATACCGGTTGGGTTGCGGCCACCATGGGTATAGACCTCCCAGGCCGGGGGATCTGAATCAGGTACCCGGCGCGCATCTATCGCGACGACAATACACTGGCTGCCGAACCGCTCGGCCGCCTCACGAACGAACTCGGGATGGTGCACCGCGGCGGTGTTGATGGAAACCTTATCGGCGCCGGCGTTGAGCAGATTGCGGATATCAGCGACGTCGCGCACCCCGCCGCCAACAGTCAGTGGCATGAAGACCCGCTCGGCGGTCTCACGGACCACGTCGAGAATAATATTTCGCCTGTCACTGGAGGCGGTGATATCGAGAAAGGTCAGTTCATCGGCACCCTGATCACAGTACGCCTCGGCCGCTTCAACCGGATCACCGGCATCACGCAGCCCGACGAAATTCACCCCCTTGACAACCCGCCCGTCTTTGACGTCGAGACAGGGGATAATACGCTTGGTCAGCATCTTTACCTGATCTCCCCTCTGGTCAGCGCAACGGCCTCACGCAGATCGATAGCGCCGGAGTAAATTGCCTTGCCGGTGATGACACCGGTGACACCGGAGGCTTCGATCTCGATCAGCCGGCGGATGTCGTCCAAAGTCGAAAGACCGCCGGACGCAATCACCGGGATATTGATCGATTCGGCGAGTGCCCTGGTCGCAGTGATATTGGGACCCTGCATCATACCGTCGCGGGCGATGTCGGTATAGATGATCGCCTCGACGCCGAAACCTTCCATCTCTTTCGCCATTTCGGTCGCCAGCTTTTCGGTCACATCGGCCCAGCCTCGTACCGCAACCAGCCCATCCTTGGCATCAATGCCGACCACGATACGGCCGGGAAATAGTCGGCACGCTTCCCCGACCAGTTCGGGATTCTCCTTGGCCACCGTACCGAGAATCACCCGATCGACCCCCAGGGCCAGATAGGCCTCAATGGTGGCGAGGTCACGGATGCCACCACCCAGTTCCGAAGGGATATCGATCGCATCGACGATCGCCTGGATGGCTGCCCTGTTCTTCGGCACCCCGGCAAACGCTCCGTCGAGATCGACGATATGCAGCAGCTAGCCCCCCTGCTCCTGCCAGGTTCGCGCCTGGGCTGCTGGATCATCGTTGTAGATAGTGTCTTTCTCCATCAGCCCCTGCTCCAGACGGACACAGCGACCTTCCTTCAAATCGATTGCAGGCAGTATAATCACTTATAATTCTCCGAAGTTTCTGAAAATATTCAGGCCGATAGTCTGACTCTTCTCGGGGTGAAACTGGGTGGCCAGAATATTGCCGTGCCAGACGGAGGCACAGAACTCAATATCACCGTAGCGACAACTGGCAGCGACGTCCTCCAGATTTTCAGCCTTGCAGTAATAAGAATGGACAAAGTAGACGAAACTTTGATCCTCAATCCCGGTCAGCAGCGGTGAGTTTTGCCGCAGCTGAATATTGTTCCAGCCCATATGGGGGACCTTGAGCCGCTCCCCACCTTCGCGCATCCCGGAAGGGAAACGAACCACCTTGCCGGGTATCAGCCCGAGCCCCTGATGATGACCGAATTCCTCGCTCTCAGTAAACAGCATCTGCATGCCGACACAAATACCCAGCAGCGGTTTGCCAGCCTTGACATGAGCCAGCAACGGGTCGACAAAACCGCCGGCCCGCAGATTGTTGATACAATCGCGGAAAGCGCCGACACCGGGCAGCACAACTTTCTCGGCAGTCGTGATATCTTCGGGTTTAGCACTGACGCGCGCAGAAAAACCGAGCCGTTGGAAGGCCTTTTCAACGCTACGCAGGTTCCCCATTTCATAGTCGATGATGTTAATCATATCTGTTTAACTCCGGCAGCATCACGAACTGCTTGACCCGCCTCCAGTGGTCTCTGTTTCTCTACTCTAGCGACCCTTTGGTCGAAAGCACACCTTCAATCCGTGGATCTATGGAGGTGGCCTCATCGAGGGCGCGACCGAAAGCCTTGAAGATCCCCTCGATGATGTGATGCAGGTTGTCTCCGTAAGCCAGGTTGACGTGAAGGTTGGCTCCGGAATGATTGCAGAAGGCGACAAAGAATTCCTCGACCAGTTCGGTATCGAACTCACCCACCTTTGCTTTCGGCAGATCGACGTTGAAGACCAGAAAGGGCCGTCCGGAAAAATCGATAATCACCGAAGCCAGCGCTTCATGCATCGGCATGGTTCCGCGGCCGAACCGGCGGAGCCCCTGTTTGTCCCCCAGTGCCTGCTTGAACGCTTCCCCGAGAACGATGCCGATATCCTCAACCGTATGGTGAGCGTCGATTTCAATATCCCCGGTCGCCCGGACGGTCAGGTTTAAGAAACCATGCCGTGCCACCGCCGAGAGCATGTGGTTAAAAAAAGGCACCGGTGTTTCCAGATGGTGCTGCCCGGAACCATCCAGATCCAGTTCGATGCTGATATTGGTCTCGTTGGTTTTGCGATCGATCTTGGCGATACGTGACATTGAAAATCTCCCCTAGTCTTGAGCCACAAAAACGCCGTGGCGCAGAGAAAACAAAAGAAATGTCTCAGGAACGGCTATGCCCGGCTGTTCAAATCACTTGCTGAGTCGCATCGACACCGACTTGGCGTGTGCTTCCAGCCCTTCCAACTCGGCAATATGCACAATCTCGTTCCCGAGCCGCTGCAGCCCCGCTTCAGAGAAGGAGACGATGCTCGACTTCTTAACGAAATCATCCAGTGACAGCGGCGAGAAGAAGCGGGCGGTACCACCGGTTGGCAGAGTGTGGTTCGGCCCGGCCAGATAGTCTCCGGCGGCTTCCGGAGTATGGTGACCCATAAAAATCGCCCCGGCATGACGAATCTGCGGCAGGACGGCGAACGGGTTATCCAGCGCAAGCTCCAGATGCTCGGGGGCAATCCGGTTGGAAAAGGAGATCGCCTCATCGAGGTTCTGCGCCAGGATGATTGCGCCGTAGTTTTCGATCGATTGACGGGCGATCTGCTCGCGACTGAGTTCGGCGAGTTGCTTTTCAACTTCAGCCGCGACTGCCAGGGCCATCTTCTCACAGCTGGTCACCAGAACCGAGGAAGCCAGTTCATCATGCTCTGCCTGCGAGAGCAGGTCGGCAGCGATATGAGCGGCGGTGCCACTGCCATCATTGATGACCAGAATTTCGCTCGGGCCCGCAATCATGTCGATATCGACCTGGCCGAAGACCAGCTGCTTGGCTGTCGCCACGTAGATGTTTCCCGGCCCGGTGATCTTGTCGACCCGGGGCACACTGACGGTCCCGTAAGCCAGGGCGGCAACCGCCTGCGCACCACCGATCTTAAAAATCCGATCAACCCCGGCAATCCTGGCAGCGGCGAGCACATGGGGACTCACCTCACCATTTGGCATCGGCACCGTCATAATAACTTCACGGACGCCCGCAACTTTAGCCGGCACGGCATTCATCAGCACCGAGGAGGGGTAAGTTGCCTTGCCCCCCGGGACATAGATACCGACCCGATCGAGGGGGCGCACCATCTGCCCGAGAAGAATGTCATCCTCATCGGTGGAAAGCCAGGTCTCCTGCTTCTGTTTGGCATGATAATCGGCAATTCTCTCCGCGGCCAACTGCAGGGCCGCCATCGACTCACCTTTGACCTGAGCGATAGCCGCATCGATCTCTGCCGCTGAAACCTCCAGGGTGTCGGCCGTCAACTGCAGACGGTCGAACTGCCTCGTCAATTCAATCAGGGCGAGATCGCCGCGTTGGCGCACATCAGCGATAATTGCTTTAACCGTTTCTTCAATCGCGGCAGGAATCGCTTCTGCCCGTTGCTCGATACGGCTGAACTCAACCTCAAATCCGGGGTCGGAAAATTTAAGAAAGCGCATGATGCAACCTTTTCAGGCCAAAAGACAAAAGTTCAAGGAAAAGGACTTCGTTTACTCAATGGTCCCCTCAGTCTCTACTGGGAGATTTTTACCTCATCGCCAATCAACGGCTCCAGGCCATCGAGAATCTCGCTGATCCGTGCATGCTTGGTCTTCAGGCTGGCCCGGTTGACGATCAGGCGGCTGGTAATTTCAGCGATGGTCTCGACCTCGACCATACCGTTGGCCTTCAGTGTACCGCCCGTTGAGACCAGATCGACAATCCGCTCCGAAAGACCGACCAGCGGCGCCAGTTCGATTGAACCGTACAACTTGATCAATTCCACCTGCACCCCCTTGGCGGCGAAGTAACGCTCCGTGACGTTGGGATACTTGGTTGCGACCCGGATATTCGACCAGTTGAGGGGATCATCTGCCTCCTGCAACTCCTTCGGTTCGGCCACCACCAGACGACAGTAACCAAACTTGAGATCGAGTGGTTCGTACAGGTCCTTGCCCTGCTCCAGCAGCGTATCCTTACCGACCACGCCGAGATCGGCACAACCGTACTCAACATAAGTTGGCACGTCGGTGGCGCGCACGGCCATGAATCGAAACTTCTGCTCTGGATTTTCAAAGACCAGCTTGCGGCTGCCTTTTTCATCCATCTCCGGGCAGGTAATGCCAATCCTGCCGAACAGCTCCATCGAATCCTGCATAATTCGGCCCTTGGGCAGGGCGAAGGTGATCCAGTCGTTCATCATTGTTCCCTCATTCCTGTTCGCGCCAGATACGGGCACCGAGCCCAGCCAGCTTTTCCTCTATCTTTTCGTAACCACGGTCGAGGTGATAAATCCGTGCGATCTCAGTGGTGTTCTCCGACGCCAGGCCGGCCAGAATCAGTGACGCGCTGGCACGCAGATCGGTGGCCATGACCGGGGCTCCGGTCATCTCCCGGACGCCGCGAACAATCGCACTGTGCCCGTCGATCTGAATTTCGGCGCCCATCCGCTGCAGTTCGCAGACGTGCATGAAGCGGTTTTCGAAAACCGTTTCTGATATCCGGCTGGTCCCGGAGGACCTGGTCATCAGCGCCATGAACTGGGCCTGCATGTCAGTGGGAAACCCGGGGAAGACACTGGTCCGGATATCGACCGGCGACAAGATCTCAGGACCGATGACGCGCAGGCCATCCTCCTCCTTTTGGATCGTCACGCCAGCGTCCACCAGTTTACTGATCAACGCTTCCTGATGCTCTTCGACAGCACCGCGTACCAGCACATTGCCACCGGTAATCGCAGCGGCGATCATAAAGGTTCCCGCCTCGATCCGGTCAGGGATGACGCTGCAGTTCAGCGGCTGAAGCGTCTCAACGCCCTGAATCCGGATAATCGCCGTTCCGGCCCCCTGGATTTTCGCCCCCATACTGTTGAGCGCTTCGGCCAACTGAACGATTTCCGGCTCGCGGGCAGCATTTTCCAGCACCGTCTCACCTTCGGCCAGCGCTGCAGCCATCAACAGGTTTTCCGTACCGCCGACGGTCGGCATATCGAAATAGACCTTGGCCCCGCGCAATTGTGCTGCGGTCGCCTCGACGTAACCGTGATCGAGTTGAATCTCTGCGCCGAGCGCTTCGAAGCCTTTCAGGTGCAGATTGATCGGCCGGGCGCCGATAGCACAGCCGCCGGGAAGACTGACCCGCCCATGGCCACAACGGGCCAATAACGGGCCAAGCACCAGCACCGAGGCACGCATGGTTTTCACCAGGTCATAGGAGGCCTCAACACTCTGTATCTTGCGGGCGTCAACCCGGAGACAGTCCCCCTCGTGTGAGACCTCGGCACCCAGCTCACGCAGCAGCTTGACCGCCGTATTGATATCCCGCAAATGAGGCACGTTGCAGATTTCACTGACACCATCGGCCAGCAGGGTCGCGAACAACAGCGGCAAGGCCGAATTTTTGGCCCCGCTCACCTGAACGTCCCCCGCAAGCGGCACACCGCCTTTTATGACTATTTTATCCACTAATTTTAACTTTCTATTTCAAGCAGCCGCCAACCACTCGTGGTTGATCGGCATAATCCTGGCGCACAAAAATATCCTTCAACCCGGCAGCGGCAAACAGCGCCCTGACTGCCTCGGCCTGCTGATGTCCGATTTCAACCAGCAGCCACCCGCCGGGCCTGAGGTGAGCTACTGCCTGGGCTGCAAGTTTTTTGTAACAGGCAAGCCCATTCTCTGCCGTCAGCAACGCCGCTCGCGGCTCATAACAGCGCACTTCAGGCATCAATCCGTCCCACTCGGCTTGGGCAATGTAGGGCGGATTGGAGACGATCAGATCGTAGCGACCAGCCGGCAGGTGCGCCAGATCTCCCTGCTGCAGGTCAACCTGTTCAGCGACATTGTGCCTAGCAACATTACGCGCCGCAACCACCAACGCCTCGGAAGAGATATCCAGGCCGGTCATCCGCCAGCCTGGCAGCTCTGCGGCCAGGCTGACCACGATAGCTCCGCTGCCGGTGCCGACGTCAAGCAGACAACCCTGCTCACCGGCGCGACTCAACGCCTCTTCGACCAAAATTTCCGTATCGGCCCGCGGAATCAGCACCGCCGGGGTCACCTCGAATTCGAGTGACCAGAATTCCGTCCTGCCGGTCAGATACTGCAACGGCTCGCGCTGCCCACGCCGCTGGACCAGTGGCCGGATAATATCCAGTTCGGCTGAGGTCAACGGTCGATCGAAATTCAGATAGAGACCAACCCGGTCGACCCTGAGCACATGCGCCAGCAAGAGTTGAGCATCGAGCCGCGGGTTATCGATTCCTTTGCCGGAGAAGTATTCGGTCGTCCAGTCCAGCAGTTTCAGCAGAGTCCAGGACTCACTCAACCTTGCGACTCCTGCTGGCTCATCTGTGCCGCCTGCTGGTCGGTAATCAACGCATTGATCACCTCATCCACATCGCCCTGCATAATCGCATCCAGCTTATAGAGCGTCAGCCCGATCCGGTGATCGGTACAACGGCCCTGCGGGTAATTGTAGGTCCGGATCCGTTCGCTGCGGTCACCGCTGCCGACCTGGTTCTTCCGATCTGCGGCCACCTCAGCCTGTTGCGCGGCCAGCATCTGATCATAGATCCGTGACTTGAGTACCTTCAGCGCCTTGGCCTTGTTCTTGTGCTGCGACGATTCGTCCTGACAGGCCACCACCACGCCGGTCGGAATATGGGTCAACCGCACTGCGGACTCGGTTTTGTTGACATGCTGGCCACCGGAACCTGAGGCACGGTAGAGGTCGATGCGCAGATCGGCGTTGTTGATTTCAATATCAACATCCTCGGCTTCGGGCAGCACCGCAACAGTGCAGGCAGAGGTGTGAATTCGACCCTGGGTTTCGGTGTCGGGAACCCGTTGGACACGATGGGTGCCGCTTTCAAACTTGAGCCGCGAATAGACCCGCTCACCACTAATCAGGGCGACCACTTCCTTGAACCCGCCGCCATCGGTCTCGGAGGCGCTCATCATCTCCACTTTCCAGCGGTTACGATCTGCGTAGCGGGAATACATGCGAAACAGGTCGGCGGCAAACAGGGCTGCCTCATCGCCTCCGGTCCCGGCACGAATTTCAAGGATAATATTCTTGTCATCGTTGGGGTCTTTCGGCAGCAGCAGAACCTTCAGCTCCTCTTCCAACTCTGCCTTCTGTGTTTCCAGTTCCGCCAGCTCGGCCTTGGCCAGATCTTTCATTTCCGGGTCACTGTCCTGCAGCAATTCACGGTTCCCGTCGATATCGCTGCAGATCTGCTTGTATCTGGTATAAACCGAAACAATGCCGGTGAGATCCGCGTGTTCCTTGGTCAGGCCCCGATAACGTTTCTGGTCGGAAATTACCGCCGGGTCGGAGAGCAGGCCCTCGACTTCACGGAAACGATCAACGACATCTTCAAGATTCTGAAACATAAATGGCGATCTTATCCTGGATAAGGATTAAAGTGAGAGAAATTCCCGCCGGACGTCGGACGCCTCGCCGCAGGTCATCTTCCCTTCCGGGCAGGCGCCGCGGACGCAGCCGGGACCGGCAGAAGCAAACAGGGTCGGTGCCAACGGCTTGATCAGAGTCAGCATTCTTTTGGCCATCTCCTGGATTTCCCACTGAGCCCGGCGACAACAACGCAACGAGAAAAAGTGCAGCAGCTCCCGGCCATTCATCGTAATGACGATTTTCGTGGTCGCCGCATTGGGCAGGACGAAGCGGGCATCCTCGGCCGGGACTCCGGCATCAAGCAGCTCACCGTAGAATTGATGAATCTCGTCGAGCAGTTGTTGATAACGCTGATTCAACTCCGGCTGCGCAGAAACACTCGCGGGAGTCACCGCAGCAAACCTCTGCTGATGGGACACGTAGCGCTGGCTCTGCTGGGAATAAGACGCCAGTCGATGACGGACCAGCTGGTGCGAACAGGCCCGACTGATCTCCTCGACACCGAAGGAGAAGCTGACATGTTCCAGCACCGACAGGTGTCCCAGCGAGGTAATCTTTTCCAGAAACGCCTGCCGGTCGGCGCGGCTCTTCTCTACCAGGTCACTGATCGAGGCATCGGAATAACAGAGCCGAGCCGCAGCCGCTACCACCTGTTCCGGTTCGGGCGTATGGGTCAACAATTCGACATGCATGGAGCTTCACCTAAACGAAAAGAAATCTGATGCCGATTCTGCCATAACGGCGACCGCAGACAAAGCAAAACTGCCGGGAGGTCAGGACAGAAAAAAAAAGGCGGCCCCTGTCGGGCCGCCTCGTCGGTGCGGGTTATTGCTGCCCGTACTTGCGACGGAAACGTTCGATCCGACCGGCGGTATCGATCAGCTTCTGCTTGCCCGTATAGAACGGATGGCAGGCGGAACAGATTTCCGTGTGGATTTCTTCTTTGAGAGTTGAGCACGTCTCAAACGTGTTGCCGCAATCACAACGCACGGTTACGGCATTGTATTGGGGGTGAATTCCTTCTTTCATTGCTTTTCTCCTTGTCGGCCTGGCGTGTACAGGCCCTGAAGTCATACAGCTGTCAAACAAACCGGTTACATAACATTTTACCCTGCCGCAGGCAAGCTTTTTCAGCAGTTGTTGATAGGAAGTTGCTTTTCCGGGGATTTCGCCTGCGGCGCTGAGAACCTCGCCTCCCCCGATTTCCGTTAGAAAACCGACCTAAATCTTTGTAAGATAAGCAGCGCGCCGCTGTCAATCAATAATACCTGACCGACCAGCCCCCCCCATTTCCCCATTTTTTCTCCGCACGAAGCCGATGACCTGAAATCAATTCAATGTATTTCTCAGCTCTTCTTAGTCACCCCGTCCCTCTTCTGGAAACATCCAGTTTCCCAAACAGAGTATGTAGTTTATCCGTTTCGCTATTTGAACGTTCCTCAGCCGTTCTCGTTGACCACCTTCTTGATCAGCTCCTTCTCTGCCTTTGAGGCCGCATTCACATAAGAGTAGGTCTCTCCCAGGTAGTTTTTCAAAATCACTTCGCTGCCGAGAGATTGCAGATAATCAGGCAACAGCGGAATCTTGCCACCGCCACCGGGGGCGTCAATGACGAACGCCGGCACCGCCATCCCCGAGGTGTGGCCACGCAGCCCGCGGATCACGTCAAGCCCCTCTTCAACACTCGTGCGGAAGTGATCGGTCCCCTGAACTAGGTCGGCCTGGTAGATGTAGTAGGGGCGCACACGGATCGCCAGCAGTTTTTGCATCAGCAGTTTCATTACCAGCGGATCATCATTGATGTCGCGCATCAGCACGGTCTGGTTGCCAAGCGGGATACCAGCATCGGCCAAACGGGCACACGCTTTCGCCGCTTGCTCGGTGATCTCGTCCGGATGGTTGAAGTGGGTATTCAGAAACAGCGGATGGTGCTTGCGCAGCACCCTCACCAGGGCTGAAGTGATGCGCATCGGCAGGACCACCGGCACTCGCGAACCGATGCGGATGATCTGTACGTGTGGGATGGCGCGCAAGCGACTGAGGATCGAGTCGAGCTTTTCATCCGATAGCAGCAGCGGGTCGCCGCCGGAAACGATGACGTCGCGGATCTCCGGATGCTGGCTGATGTAATCAATGCCGGCGTCGATGGTTTCACCGGTGATCCGCATGTCCTCCCCGCCGACCTTACGCTTACGGGTACAGAAGCGGCAGTACATGGCACATTCTGACGAAACCAGGAACAGTACGCGGTCCGGGTAGCGATGCACCAAGTTTGGTACCGGACTCTGGTTTTCTTCTTCGAGCGGATCATCAAGGCAGATACTGTCCTGAAGCTCGAGCAGATCCGGAACGGCTTGTTTCCAGATCGGGTCACCCACTTCTTTGATCAGGCCAAGATAGTAGGGGGGAACGCGCATCGGGTAACGTTCTGCAACCTCTTCGAGAGGGCCGGGGTCAACGCCAAAGGGGCGGGTGATTTTTCCAGGGCCGGTGATGCTAGCCTGCAGATGTCTTTGCCAGGTTTCCATGGTTCACTCACTCCTTGAGCATCAGTGTCGAAAACGTTTGACGTAGGTGATGCGGTCGTCACCAAGGCGGTAAAAATCGCGAATCCGCGATTCTTCCAGGTAGCCGGCCTGCTCGTAAAATTTGCGGGTTCGAGAGTAGTTGCCCTGCGAAGAAGTCTCCAGGCAGAGCAACCTTGCGCCTGCAACGCGCAGACGTCTTTCGGTTTCTTTCATCAGTTGTCGTCCGATTCCTTTGCCGTGCAGTTCGGGGTCGGTGGCAATCCAATAAAGATCAAAGTTCCCCTCGGTCAGTGGCACCGGCCCGTAGAGGACATAGCCGGCGACCACACCTTCATGCTCGGCGACGATGACCTGATAATCCTGTTGTGTTGGATCATTGAGGACGGTCTCGAGCAGTTCCATGGCACATTCAATTTCTGTGGGGGTAAAGGCTTCCGTGGCAACCAGAATCTGGCGCAACTGGAGCAGGTCGGAATCAAGCAGCTTACGCATCAGTCTTCTCCATACGGGCAAGGCAGAGGTCCAGAATCCTGCCGATCAGAGCCGGGTATTCAAGCCCGGCAGCGCGGGCGGCACGGGCCAGGCCGGCGTCCGGTGAGATGTCGGGATTGGCGTTGATTTCTAGAATATAGGGGATTCCATCGCGCAGTCGGATATCGACCCGCGCGTAGTCACGACAGCCGAGCAGCCCACAAGCCTGCAACGCGACCTGTTGGATCGACTGCAGCTCGTGCTTTGAGAGCTCTGCCGGGCAGACAGGTTCGGTTGCTGCGTATTCGGGGGAATCTTCCAGCCACTTGCCGGCATAGCTGACAATCTGCAGGTTCAGTCCCTGGCGGAAACAGATCTCGGAAATCGGCAGCGACTCGAGAAAGCGGTCACCGATCACGGCGGCATTGAATTCGCGGCCGGCGATAAACTCTTCTACCAGCGCGCCCTGCCGGTAGCGATCATGGATGTAGCGGATTCGGCTGACCAGGGCGATATCATCGCTGACAATACTCTCTGCGGTAATCCCGAGGGAGGCATCTTCGAGACAAGGCTTGACGATCACCGGCCAGCGCAGGTCGAACCCTTCCGACAGGGGGTCGCCCGGCTGAATCAGCAGATAGTTCGGGGTTGGCAGCCCATGGCGGGCCAGCAGGTCCTTGCTCAACGCTTTGTTCTGCGTCAGGCCGAGGGTCAGGGCCGGTGAGCCGGTGTGCGGCAGACTGAGCAGCTCGAACAGCCCGGCGACATGCATTTCACGGCTGCTCTCTCCCCAGAAGCCTTCGCAGAGGTTGAAGACCAGTTCCGGTCGCTCTTTCTGCAAGGCGCTGATAAAGGGAGTTATATCGGCGGCCAGGGGGATAAGGCTTGGCGAGTGCCCGAGCAGCCGCAGCGCTGAGGCGATGGCCTGGGCTTCCGTTTCAGCGCCAGCTTCGGAAATCCGGTCCTGCTGCTCACCGCGCAGCGGCACGGCAGGTGCCTGGTTAAAGCAGACGGCGATTTTCATTGACGTCCCCCTGGCTGAGTTGCAGGCGGGCGTAGGCGGTGTCCACCACACTGAGAATCAGCTGGTCGTAGCTCAACCCGGCAGCGCGAGCGGCTTTTGGGAAGCAACTGTTCTGCTCCGGCCGCGGCAGAATACCGGGAAGGGGGTTGAGTTCGATAATCTGCGGATGGCCGGCGGCATCGAGGCGCACATCGATACGGCACCAGTCGCGGCAGCCGAGCGCAACGAAGGCGTTGCGGCAGACCTCTTCGATCTGACGCTGCAGCAGCGGCTCAAGCCTGGCCGGACAGCTGAAGATCTGCAGTGGCTCGGCTTCGGTGTCCCAGACCCACTTGGCTTCGTAGGAATAAATCGGGTTGCCCCCCTGCGGCAGGGTGCCGAAATCGATCTCGACGATCGGCAGTACTCGCAGATTGTCGCCGTTACCGAGCAGCGCCACAGTAAATTCACGCCCGGGGAGAAACTCTTCCACCAGAGCGTTCTGCTGGTAAGTGGATACGACCCATTCAACCTGTTGCACCAGCTCTTTGCGATTCCGCACCAGCGCCTTGTCGGTGACCCCTTTGCTGGAGCCTTCCAGGGGCGGTTTGACCATCAGCGGGTAACTGAGCCGTTTCGGCAGCTCGGCGGGAGAATTGGCCACCCAGAAGCGGGGGGAAGGCACCCTGTGCTGGGCGAGGGTTTCCTTGGTACGGCGCTTGTCGAGGCAGATACCGAGGGTGACCGGATCGCTGCCTGTGTAACCCAGCTGGAGCATCTCGTAGATTGCCGGCATCTGCGCTTCACGGCTGGCGCCGTGCAGACCTTCGGCAATATTAAAGACCAGATCAGGTTTTATCTTGCGGAGTTTTTCGAAAGCGTCGAGATCAGCGTTGACCAGCGACACCTGGTGCCGAGACGCCAGAGCCGCTTCGACCGCCTTGATGGTGTGAATGTCATCCCATTCGGCGTAAATATCGTCGCTGCAATGGCCGGGAGGTTCCGCGGGAGGTTCGTCTGCTGAGACGGACTCCTCACGTAAATTGAAGACAAATGCAATATGCATCAGATAACCCCTTAAAAGCCGTGTTGCGTAATAACTCCCAGTGAGGGAGTTGCACATTCTTTCGGTCCGGGTGCCTGGCGGCTGTGGCTATAAAAAGGGGTCGCTTTTTATGCTGTGGTCGTTACGCTTTTCCCGTGCCGGAATGCCATTTTCGCAAGCATATACGCCCCTGAAACTGGCTTGTCAATAAAATAATATAAATCAACTTTAGCTGGAAAAAATTGTTTCACTAAGGTTGATTTATATCTTCTGTGCGAAAGGTTTTTCCGTGCTAGAATCAGACACCTTTTACCGAGCTTGAGGGTGCCCTATGTTCCGTATCCGCCGGGTTTTTGATGACAGTTCTCCGGTTAACCGGGAAGCTGTTTCCCAGGTACAACAGATTCTGCGTGACCAGTTTCCGCAACTGGCCAAGTACGATGTCGACAAGATTCCTGAGCTGCTGATCAATCCGCTGAAGCACAAGTTCCGTTCGATCGTCTACGTGGCCGAAGATCCGCATGGAGCGATCAAAGGCTTTGCGCTGGTGTCCCACGATGCGCAGCTGAAATTCTGCTATCTCGACTATATTTCCGCAGCGAAAAATATCACCGGTGGTGGGATCGGCGGCGCGCTCTACGAGCATATCCGCGAAGAGGCCCTGACCCTCGGTGTTTACGGGATCTTTTTTGAATGCCTGCCGGACGACCCGCAGCTCTGCAAAGATCCGGAGACCCTCAAGCAGAACCGGGCACGGCTGAGATTTTACGAAGGTTACCAGGCGTATCCGATTGTCGGCAGCGCGTATGAAACTCCGGTTAAACCGGAGGACGACAACCCCCCATACCTGGTGTTTGATGCCCTTGGCCAGCAGCAACCGCTGACGGCACCGGCCGCACAGGAGATCGTGCGGGCGATTCTCGAACGGCGCTACGGGCATCTCTGCCCCAAAGAGTACATCGAGCAGGTGGTGGCATCCTTTGTCGATGAACCGATTCGCCTGCGCGAACCTCGCTACCTTAAAGCGTTGCCGCCGGAAAAACTTCACCCGGTGACCGGCCGGCTGACACGTATCGCCCTAGCGGTCAATGATCGGCATGATATTCACCATGTACGGGAACGGGGCTACGTTGAATCGCCGGTACGTATCCGTTCCATCCTCAAAGAGCTGGATAAGCTAAGTATTTTTGAGAAGGTCAAAGTTGAGAACTACCCGGAAAAGCATATCCGCGCCGTGCACTGCCCTGGCTACATCAACTATTTCAAGCGGATGTGCCAGACCCTGGAGCCAGGCAAGTCGGTCTACCCCTATGTCTTCCCGCTACGCAACGCGGCGCGGCCGCCGAAAGAGATGGCAGTGCGCGCCGGGTACTACTGTATCGACACCTTCACGCCACTCAACCAAAATGCCTGGAACGCCGCCAAGCGGGCGGTCGACTGTGCCCTGACCTGCGCCGATCAGCTGCTCGAAGGGATGAAGCTGGCCTACGCGCTGGTGCGCCCGCCCGGCCATCATGCCGAATACAGTGCCTTTGGTGGCTTCTGCTATTTCAACAGCGCGGCGGTCGCCGCCAATTACCTGAGCCGCTACGGGCGGGTGGCGATCCTCGATATCTATTATCATCATGGCAATGGTCAACAGACGATATTCTACCGGCGCAGCGACGTGCTGACCGTTTCGCTGCACGGCCACCCGCGATTCGCTTATCCCTATTTCTGTGGTTTCGATGATGAAGTCGGCGAAGCGGAAGGGGTCGGCTACAATCTGAACCTGCCGTTGCCGGAGCAACTGGAACCCGATCATTATCTCAAGGCGTTGAAAAAGGCCTTGAAAAAGATCCGTCAATATAAGCCGGTTTACTTGATTCTGTGCCTTGGACTGGATACCGCCAAAGGTGATCCGACCGGTACCTGGAGCCTAGTCGCGAAAGATTTTACTCTCCTCGGCCAGCAGATCGGCGCGTTAAAACTGCCGACGCTGGTAATGCAGGAGGGGGGATACAAGAACCGCTCGATCGGCGTCAATGCCCGACATTTCTTCAGCGGCCTGTGGGACGGCTGCTTTGCGGCCGGCAGTTCGAAAAAAACCGTCCCGTAATCCAGTCCGACTAAAGAAACAGGCCTAGCGGAGTTGTTTTGCCGGAACATATTCAAGGAAGCAACAATGACTCTGCCCTGAGCGACCCTCGATTCCTTCGTCACCGAAGATGAATTTGCAGTGGAACTGCGCAAGCGCGGAGAGAATGCTTTTCTGATTACTGTCAAATCGCAGATCCTGATGTGCAGCAAGGCCCAGCGTTCGGAACGAGCGCTCGGTGTGCTCGCCTGCAAGAAGCGCAAGCGACGTCTCGCGCCGCGGGTGCTGGTTGGTGGCCTGGGGGTGGCAGTCACCCGGCGCGCAGTGGTTGACGAACTGCCGTAGTGGCGATGTACGGCATCCCCCCTGCCATACAGGATGCGTTCTCGTCTTAACCAATTTTGTCAAAAGAAAAGCCGCGGGTTGCCGGATGGGCAGCCTGCGGCTTTATTTCGTTACTTGTACAGATCAGCCGTTATCGATTCATCGAATCGAGAAACTCCTGATTGGTCTTGGTCTCCATCAGCTTATCGAGCATGAATTCCATACTGTCGACAACATTCATGCTCGAAAGAACCTTGCGCAGCAGCCAGATCCGCTGCAGGTTGATATCCTCGATCAGCAGATCCTCTTTACGGGTACCAGAACGGTTGATATCCATCGCCGGAAAGGTCCGCTTGTCAGCGAGGCGGCGATCAAGGTGCAGCTCCATGTTGCCAGTGCCCTTGAACTCCTCAAAGATGACTTCGTCCATCTTGCTGCCGGTATCGATCAGGGCCGTTGCAATAATAGTCAGGCTGCCGCCCTCCTCTATATTGCGCGCCGCACCGAAGAACCGCTTCGGCTTGTGCAGGGCATGCGCGTCCACACCGCCGGAGAGGATCTTACCGCTTGAAGGGATGATGGTGTTGTAGGCGCGGGCCAGACGGGTGATCGAGTCGAGCAGAATAACCACGTCCCGCTTGTGCTCAACCAGACGCTTGGCTTTTTCGATCACCATTTCCGCCACCTGGACGTGACGATTGGCCGGCTCGTCAAAGGTCGACGAGATCACTTCGCCATTGACGTTGCGCTGCATATCGGTGACTTCCTCAGGGCGCTCATCAATCAGCAGAACAATCAGGAAAGCCTCCGGATGATTTTCGGAAATTGAATTGGCGATATTCTGCAGCAGAACCGTTTTACCGGTCCGCGGCGGAGCGACAATCAGGCCGCGCTGCCCCTTGCCGATCGGCGACACCAGATCCATCACCCGGGTTGCTTTGTTGTCGGGCGTGGTCTCCAACACCAACTGCTCTTCCGGATAGAGAGGCGTCAGGTTATCGAAGAAGGTTTTCTCTCGCATCTTCGACGGATCTTCGAAGTTGACCTCCGCCACCTTGAGTAGGGCAAAGTAACGTTCACCCTCCTTGGGGGGACGGATCTGTCCAGCCACTGTATCCCCGGTCCGCAGCCCGAAACGGCGGATCTGCGATGGAGAAATATAGATATCATCAGGCCCCGGCAGGTAGTTGGCATCGGGAGCCCGCAGAAAACCGAACCCGTCCGGCAGAATTTCCAGGACCCCTTCGCCGAATATGGCTTTCTTTTTTGCCGCTGTGGCGTTCAGCATATTGAAGATCAGATCCTGGCGACGCTGTCCGCCGATCTCTTCCAGACCCATCTCTTTGGCCATCACAATCAGGTCGGCAATTTTTTTCTGCTTAAGTTCTTTGAGGTTCATACATTGATCTCCACGCTATTGAAATAGCGGAATTGGGGCACCCCACAGAGAAAGCGGACGCCAGTCGGGAACGGATAGATATTTATCGTAAAAAGTATTATTAACAGTACGGTAAGTTTTTCTTTAGGTTGTTTTCGAGAGTATATAAATTGTACCGGATTCCTCCGGAAAATAAACAATACAGATCTGAGAAGATTATTTATCGAAGAAAATTTGAATTAAATATATTGGGATAATGACAGAAAAGAACGGAGACCAGTGGGTCCGGTGCCACCAGTCCTGTCGCTGCTTTTACCCCCTTTCCCCGGGCATGTCAACAGGAAAAGAGGGCAACAGGCGGAAATCTCAATAATTTCTCAAGGTCATGGGGAGTCAAAAAGACCCAAAAAGATTGGGACTGAGCCCCCCGACCAGTTTATCGATCAGCTCCTTGTAGGGCACAGGCAACTGTGGCGGCTGATTCTCCTTCTGCTCAACCGTCAAGGTTCGCTCCAGTCCGCCCAGGGTAATCTCCTTCAGTGCTACGACCTCGGTCTTGTTGAAGTAGGCCTCATCAAAGTCAGGATACTGCATGGCGAGCAGAGGATAGGCCTCTTCACCGTTCATCTCCCAGAGCACTTTCCCCCGACTGTCAACGACTGCGGCGGTCGCGATAATGTCATTGTAGATCGTTGTCAGTGTCTCGAGCTTATTCCGGGAGCGCCGCTTCTCCGTATGCTCCACTCCGGCCAGCACAACCACCAGCAGGGCATCGACAACTTTCTGTTCGGCCAGGCGCTTGGCGGCCGTGGCGGAATAATAATAACCGGAAGGAAGGCCGGTCTCAGCCATCGGCTGCATCGGTGCGACAATCAACTGCTGGAGAATTTGCTGCGGATCCTCTCCCACATAGCGCACATCAAAATAACCTTTCTTCTTTCTGAGGGTCTCGATGGCGGATTCCAGTTTTCCGACAGCTGTTCTGCGCAACAAAGAGACGACCTCGGCGCGCTGCGAATGGTTGATGGCGGAACCATCATCCACAATAATCGGCAGAATTCCAAGAGTCTTGACCTGGGTGCGGTATTTCTCCTTGGGGACCTTATAGACTCCACTACTACACCCTATCAACAAAAGACCAACCAGCAGGACACAAACCAGACGCATGATGGTACTCCCTGAAAAAGGTTCGCGCACAATCGAACTCGGCAAAGATAAAATATACCTGACCGGAACCTCGCTCGCAAAGCTAATCTATTTTCATTGCACGGTTCTCGAGCGGAATCCGCTCAACCTGAAAATGGCCAACCCCCCAGGCCAACAGCTCAGCACCATTTGCTGACGCCAAATCCGTCGGCGGCTGCTGGCCGAGAAAAGCGAGGGCCTGCCAGATCGCGGCGGGACCGTTCCCGGCATCGATCACCACATCTCGGCCGTGCCTCTTGCTCATCTTTTCACCATCCCCCCCCAGAGCCAGAGGCAGATGGTAATAATGTGGCGGTGATTCGCCCAGACAACTATACAGATAAATCTGTCGCGGTGTCGAAGACAGCAGGTCCGCACCACGGACAACCTGATTCACGCCGCTGTCGATATCGTCCACCACCACCGCCAACTGATAGGCGAACAGTCCATCGGCACGGCGCAGGGCAAAATCACCCACCGCAGACAGCAAGTGCTGTTCCAGGGGACCATAAACGCCATCAGTAAAACAGACCGTCCGACCGGGCACTTTCAGGCGGACAGCGAGCTGAGCCCGGACACCGACAGGGCCATTCCGACAGGTCCCGGGGTAGACCGGCCCCTCCTCACCAGGATGCGGGGCACTGGCTAAAATTTCTTTCCGGGTGCAGCTACAATCATAGAGCAGGCCCCGCTGGCGAAGGGTTTCGATAACCTGCCGATAGCGCTCGTAACGGTGACTTTGGTAAATGACCTCCCCATCCCAGGCAAATCCAAGCTGCTCCAGCAGCGCCAGCATCTCATCTGCCGCACCTGGAACCACCCGCGGGGGGTCAAGGTCTTCCATCCGCAGCATCCATCTTCCGCCCCCTTGGCGGGCCAGCAGATAACTGCCCACCGCAGCCACCAGCGAACCGAAATGGAGCGGCCCGGTGGGACTCGGCGCAAAACGTCCGATGGGGACTGTCGATGGGTCTGGCTGGGTCATCTTCTGCCTACCTGGATAAATAAGTCGTGGATTGACACTAAATGATGCCGTGCCCCCCTGAACCTGTCAAGCACTCTCCAGAGACCTGATGAACCACGCAAATTGTTGACATTTCAAGCCACTCCGTGTATTGCTTACTGGTCAAGTTACGAATTAAGGAGGCAACCTTTGGTCATTACACGCGCAACTGAATATGCAATCCGCACTATTATTTATCTGGCAAAGCACCCGAAGGGCGACATTGTCCTGAAGAAAGACATCTGTCGGACTCAGGAAGTCACGCCAGCCTTTTTGACCAAAATACTGCAACCACTGATCAAAGCGGGAATTGTCAGTTCGCAGCGTGGTGTCGGCGGAGGCTTTCTGCTTAACCGGGACGCCGAGGAGATCACCCTGCTCGACATCCTTGAAGCTGAAGAAGGGCCGCTGACGCTCAATCACTGCCTGGTTGAAAAAGGGCTCTGCCAGCGCGACGCACTCTGCTCCGCTCACATCGTCTGGGAAGAGACGCAAAACAGTATGATTAGGGTGCTCAAGCGACATAATATTGCCGAACTGGTGCAGCAGGAGCTGGAGCGTCAGAAAACCGTCTGAAAAGAACTGTCCTAATGTCAAAAAAGCAGCCATCCGTACTGATCGGATGGCTGCTTTTTTATCAGCGTAATGCCAAAAAACACCCTGGAGACCAGGAGGGCGGGTCGTCCAGGGCGAATCGGAAGGCTGCCACAGCCTTCCGGAATCTTCCTTGTTACCTGTCTACATAATACTACCCCGAATCTAGCACGTCAAACCAGCGGTGTCGTTTTATCCGACCCGCTCCTCAGGGTAAGCATGGATCTGATGGATACTGAGGTCAGGTCCGTTGAATTCATCCTCTTGGCTCATCCGGAACCCGAAAATTTTGTCAATCAGGAAATAGACGATAAAACCGGTAGTCAGAGCATAAGCGACAGCCATCAGACTTCCCGCCAGCTGAGAGAGAAAGCTCACCCCCCCAAGACCGCCAAGCGATGTGCCGCCAAAGATCCCGGCAGAGATCCCTCCCCAGGTTCCGATCACTCCGTGCAACGGCCAGACACCGAGGACATCGTCAATTTTCAATTTCTCCTGCTCGAACTGGAACCCATAAACAAAAATCAGTGAACCTATCCCGCCGATAAAAAAAGCGCCGATGGGGTGAACCAGGTCAGATCCGGCACAAATGGCAATCAGGCCAGCGAGGGCACCATTGTGCACAAAGCCGGGGTCATTTCTGCTCGCAACCAGGGCGAACAGCACGCCACCAACCATCGCCAGCAATGAGTTGGCGGCGACCAGGCCGGAGATCCCTTCCAGCTTCTGTGCACTCATCACATTAAAGCCGAACCAGCCGACAGCCAGAATCCAGCTGCCAAGAGCCAGAAAAGGGATGTTACTGATCGGAATCGCCTGACTGCGCCCCCGTACAAACCGACCCATACGCGGCCCGAGGATGAGGACAGCAGGCAGGGCCAGCCAGCCACCTATTGAATGAACCACGACACTCCCTGCAAAATCATGAAACGGCGCCCCGAATGTCGACTCGAAGACTCTCTGCAGTCCGGCACTGTTCTGCCCCCAGATCAGCGACTCGAAAATCGGATAGGAGATCCCGGCAAACACGGCCCCGGCGATCACCTGAGGCCAGAACCTGGCCCGCTCGGCAATCCCGCCGGAGATAATAGCCGGGATACAAGCGGCAAAGCAGAGCAGGAAAAAGAAATGCACCAGATCATAACCCTTATTTTCGCCGAGCAGTTCAGCCGCAGGCATGAAGAAATGCACACCGTAGGAAATAGGGTAACCAATCAGAAAATAGACAACGGTTGACACCGACCAGTCGGAGAGGATTTTTACAAAAGCATTGACCTGACTTTTCTTACGAACCGTACCAACTTCCAGAAATGCAAAACCAGCATGCATGGCGAAAACCATGACTGCCCCGAGAAGCAGAAACAGCACATCACCACCGCGCTGCAAGGCAACGACGGAACCTTCCATAACAGAGACCTCCTTGTCTATCGGAATTTGACAGCCAACGGCGCCATTGCCACAGGCATAAACCAGGAGCCCTTACAAGTCCCATGCCTCAGATGGCACCCCTAGAAAAGCGTCTTCATGGTGAAAAGTGCGGACAATCTGCGTATTCCTTGTGCACCTGCTGTATTTTTTTTAGGCACCACTTCGACAGGTGATCTCCGAAAACATCTCATCATTATTTTTCTGTAATTCTTAATTTTTTACTGGCATAATTCGGCTAGCAAATCACCCCTTGATCACAACTGTTTTTTGCCGTGCCGCAGTCTGCCCGGATTCCAAAGGTTTATCTATAATGCTCCGCTCCCTCAACAGCCTGCGCTGGAAAGTTCTGTTCGCCATGCTCAGCCTGTCACTGGCATCACTGGCGATCATTCTGGCCCTGCTCTCCAACATGCTTGAACAGCGACAGCGCGAGAAAAATGATCAGTTGACCGATCTGGGGGGGAAATTTGTCGTCCAGAGTCTGCTTGACTACGAACAGGTCCTGCGTACGCAACTGCTGGCCCAGAACGTTACTCCACAGCTCATCGCCGCCATCGATGCCCTCAGCAGCGGGAATGACCCAGCCGATCTGCAGATCGTCCTGCAGCGATTATTGGAGCAACATGGTCTGGTGCGAAGCGAGTTGCGATTGCCCAACGGTCGCCTCTATCGACTGGAGAACAACACCGCCAATCCAACCCTGCAGAAACTCCAACTGAGCAAGGAGCAAGTTGAGCAGGAACCCCTGTCCGCCCATGCCTCAGGTGGGCTGCGACTGAATCGCGAGAATCCCGGTATTGACATTTCACTGCCGCTGGTGAAACAACGCCAGATCGTCGGCCGCCTGACCCTGGGCCTGCAGTTAGATGATCAACTGGCAGAGCGACTGCGTAACCGCACAGGAATGGAATTGGCTTTTCATAATGGCCGGGAGATTGTTGCCGCATCCCGGCCCGGTTTGAAACGACTCTCCCTGCCAGCGATCAGCAAAGGTCAGGATTCGGTTCTGCTGGGAGAGACACCCTACTCGATCCGTCCACTTGCCTACGATGCTGAAGGGCAAAGTGGACTGCTGCTGATTACAGATCAGACCCACGACCAGAGACTGAACAGCGCTTTCCGTAAATCAATGCTCTTCATCACCCTGTCGGTCTTGCTGCTGGCGACCGTTGTCGCCCTGATTCTCTCACGTCATATCTCCAGGCCACTGCGTGAGGTGGTGAACTCCCTGCAGGAGATCACTGCAAGCCAAGGCGATCGGAACCAGCCCCAGCCCGGGTCATCACACAGCGATATAGGTCTCCTCTCGGCGAATCTCGACGACCTGAGAGTACGCCTCGATGAAGGCGCCCTGCGCACCAGAAATACAATCTCGAGCCTCCATCAGGCCATCGACCAAATGCGCTCCCATGCTGCGGATGTCAGCGTCAACGCAGGCACCCAGGCGACAGCAATGGAGAATGCCCATCGGGCTATCAACGATATCGGTAAAGCATCCGCGGGAATCGCCGAACATGTTTCCGAGCTGGTCGCTTCTGTCCAGGAAAGCGCCGCGGCAACCCACCAGTTTGGCTCAACCACCCTGAGCATTGCTCAGCAGATGGAAAACCTTTTCGCCGCGGTCAGTGAAATTTCCACCACAATTCATCAGCTCTCGACATCCAACGAGAAAATCGACCAGAACATCAACATTCTCCATGGCGGCGCCCAGGAGACCGTCATCGCCATCGAGCAACTGGAGCAAGCCACCGGCAGAATAGAGGCGGGGGCCGTCCAGAGCAGCGAACGTGCCGAAGAAGCTGCGGCCCAAGCCCTCGACGGCAAGGCGGCGATGCAGGACACGATTCGCGGCATCAGCGGTCTGCAGCAATTGATCGAACAGGCCCACAGGTCGATTCTCGATCTGGGAACCCGTTCCGATGCCATCGGCAACATTGTCAACGTGATTGCCGACGTAGCTGACCAGACCAACCTGCTGGCTCTCAATGCGGCGATTATCGCGGCTCAGGCGGGTGACCAGGGGCAGGGATTTGCTGTCGTCGCCGACGAAATTCGTAATCTGTCCGAACGGACCACGACATCTGCGGGAGAAATTACTGAGATCATAGCCAACCTCCAGTCCGGTACGCGCAACGCCGTTGACGCCATCGAAGCGGGCAGCGAGCGAGCGAAGCAGGAAGTTGCGCACGCGCACGCCGCCGGCAAGATTCTCGAAAAGCTTCATCAGGGAGCCCTCGAGTCGACTGAACAGGTCCAGAGCATTGTTGACCAGACCCTTAAGCAGTCACTGGAGAGCCGCAAAATCACCAAGGCGGCCACCGGCATCAGCAACATGCTGGAGCAGATTGCCGGAGCGATGCGTGAGCAGACGGAAAGTACCCGGCAGATGGCCAATGCCGCACAGTCGATGACCAATATCGCCGCCCGGGTAAAGCTGAGTACGGATGAGCAGAGCCGTGGTGGCCAGCAGATCGCCCAGAGTATCGAGCACATTCAGCACATGATCGAGCAGATCGATAACGCGACCCAGGAACTCAAGCTGCGCAGTAGCCAGGTCATTGAAGCGGTTTCGGCGGTCCACAGGATTGCTGAAACCAATTCCGCCCGAGCCGATGAGATGGGCGAGGTGGTCGAATCCCTCGCTGTACAGGCCGGCCAGCTACAGACCCCCTCGGAACGGGGCCAGCAGAACGACGCCTGAAGAGCCCTCCAGGCACAATTTCAGGCGGACGACATCTGACAATTGACAAGTATGGAACCGATAGGCTAGAGTTCTCCAACAGAAAGAAAACAGCACATCGTCTTTATCATGAGTGGTGGAGGGAAAGGCCCTGCGAAGCCACGGCAGCCGGTCCGCGCAAGCGGACGTCCGGTGCCAATTCCTGCCCAGCCTTCATGTGAAGGCGGGACAGATGAGGACGGAGCCGAGTAGATACAGTGACAGTATCCCAAAGGCCCCTTCCCATCGTCCGGGAAGGGGCCTTTGTCATTTTATTCATGAGACATGACAAGGATACAAGGTGAACGACTCGGTCGGTATCGTCAAAACAGAATATGCCCAATTCGACACTCAACTTCGGCTGGAAAGTGGTCGCCTGCTCGGACCGCTGACGCTCGCCTATGAAACCTATGGCACGTTAAACACCGAGCGCGACAATGTGATTCTGGTCACGCACGCATGGACCGGCGACGCCCATGCAGCAGGTGTTCATTCGAAAGAGGATCGACGACCCGGCTGGTGGGACAACATGATCGGCCCCGGCAAAGTGCTCGACACCGATCGCTACTTCGTCATCTGCAGCAACACCATCGGCTCCTGTAAAGGTTCGACCGGACCGACCAGCATCAACCCACGTAACGGCCGCCCCTACCGACTGCAATTCCCGGTCGTGATGGTTCGCGACATGATCCATGCGCAAAAGCTGCTGATCGACCGACTGGGCGTTACTTCGCTGCAGAGTGTCGTCGGTGGCTCAATGGGTGCCATGCAGGCGCTTGAGTGGGGCATCCATTACCCCGAGATGGTTCGTTCCATCGTCCCGATTGCCGGGACCGGACGGACCTCGCCGATGGCCATAGCCCTGAACAACCTGGCCAGGCAGGCTATCTACAACGATCCTCTGTGGAAAAAAGGGAACTACCGCCCCGAACACCCGCCAGCGGACGGACTGGCCCTGGCCCGCGCGGTTGGCCATATCTCTTTTCTCTCCGATGCCTCTATGCATCTCAAGTTCGGCCGCCGCTTTTCGGTTCGCGACGGTATGTTCGATCTGTTCGGCAAATTTGAGGTCGAACGCTATCTCGACTATAACGGCGGAAATTTTGTTGGTCTCTTCGATACCAATTCATTTATCTATCTGGCCAAGGCCCTCGACCTCTACGATGTCGCCTGGACCTTCGATTCCCTCCAGGAAGCATTGAGCTACCTGCGTTGTCCCTCGCTGTGGTTTGCGTTCAGCTCGGACTGGCTCTACCCCCCCAACCAGACCGAAGAGGTTGTTGAAGAGCTCGAAAAACAGAAAAAGCCTGTCGAATATCACCTGATCGAATCAGCTTACGGGCACGACTCCTTCCTGGTGGAACCGGAAAAGTTCATCCCGCTGCTCGATACGTTCCTGCGAAAAATCTGAAGCAAGGAAGTCCTGTAAAGCCTGGGGAATATTGAGAGACCTCCCCCGCAGATCAAATCAGAACGGACCAACCCAGAGGGCACGCTGGTCCGTTCTGTAATTCATCTGTCTGCACCTGCAGTACAGTCATTTTACGTGGAAAATCACTTCTTTTTATTGTTGAAAAGGTCGAGCTGCTGAAAGCGGTGCTCTTCCATTTTGAAGGGACGCGGTTGAAACCGTGGGCAGTCAAGCATCAGGATTTGATCCGTCTGCTTGCAGGTGCGGACACATTTTCGACAGAACTTATTCGCCAGATCGCTTTTATCGCCGTTTTTCATCCTCGCTCCCACGTTCCTGGCAGTTTAGCCAGTCCGCCCCCCTTTGACAAGTATGCTTGAAGGCTGAAAACGTGTTAATGCTTGTCTAAACAGTGGCCAGGATGTTAAATTGCCAAGATTATTACAATGTTATCTTTCTCTGCGGACAAAATATTCTTCGACGTTTCTGCCATGAGCCCTGCATCCCTCGACATGACTATCCTCGGTTCCGGTACCAGCACCGGCATTCCTGTCGTGGGCTGTGATTGCGATGTCTGCCGCTCTGACGACACGAAAAACCTGAGAACGCGTTGCAGCGCCCTGCTCAGCTTCGCCGGTCACAATATCCTCATCGACACATCAACCGACCTGCGCCAGCAGGCCCTGCGGGAAGATATTCGCAAAATCGACGCGGTTCTCTACACTCACTGCCATGCCGACCATGTTCACGGGATAGACGATTTGCGCAGTTTCAACCTGCGCAGCGGTGATGCGATTCCGATTTACGGTACTCCGGAAACGTTGCGCCGGATCGCCTTTCTTTTCGAATACATATTCGCGGAACAAACCCCTTACGGCTATACCCCCCAGTTGGTAGCCCGAACAGTGGAAGGGCCCTTTCAGTTATACGGGCTGACCTTCGAACCGATTCCGATGTTCCATGGCGGACTCAAAGTTTTCGGATATCGCTGCGGGCCCATGGCCTATCTCACCGATTGCAACGAAATCCCCGACAGCTCCATCTCCTTGCTGAATAACTTGCAGGTGCTGGTTTTAGACGGGCTTCGCTTCAAACCTCACCCCACCCATTTCAACATTGATCAGGCAATCGAAATGGCTGGCCGGATTGCTGCGAAACGGACCCTGCTCACCCATCTCAGCCATGATGTCGACCACACCCAACATGGCGCAGAGCTGCCTGCCGGGATCGAGTTCGCCTATGATGGGCAACGCATCAGCTTACCACTTGAGTCGCCGACAGTGATGGCAACGGCCTCCGGGAGCAGTCAATCATGACCATGGAATTACGCCTGCACGGCCATATCGACGAGAGCATTGAATATTACGCGACGGCAGCAAGCCGCCAGGCGGAACTCCATCATTTCTACCAGGCCGATGACAACCGACTCCGCTTTTTTGCTCCCGGCAACGAATTTCTGCTCTCCGAAAAAGGGATCGATCACCGCGGCAATGGCGGCTCGTTCTGTGAATACATGTTCGGTGTCGACCAGCCGCACTCTGATCTGGCCAAGGCCGAGATCCGCAACCGGCTGGTCCTGTTCGGCACCAGCTACAACGAAAATGGTCAGCTGTTTTTTTCCAAAAAAACCGATGGCCGGCAGAATTTTGAACAGATTTTTTTCGAGGGGAATGCGGTCCGCAACAATTTTTTCTTTCTCAGCGGAGAGATCAACGGAGCCCTCGAGCAACAGCAGGAGCAGTGCCTGAGATTGCTGGGCAAAGAGCTAAAACGGACGAGCCGGATTAATGACGCGGACGATGCCTGCCTCGTCGAAGAACTGCTCGAGCAATTGCCCGGCAACTGCACGCTGTTCATGTTCCGTCTTATCCACAAGCCGCATCGTCGCTATCAGGACATGTTTGCGGAGCTTTACTATCAGCACCGCTCCATCCCGGACGACAAATTTGCCGAGCTGCAGCAACTCGCCTCCGACCTCAATATTGACCAGTACCAGCAGGAACGCATCCGGATTGATGTCATGTATCGACATCCGGACAACAATCCGATCGTCAACGAGTACAAAAAGGTCCTCATCGACTGCCACCGCCAGGGTTATGCCGACAAGGAGCAGAAAACCCGGCTGACCAGACTGAAAACCCTTTCGGTCCGAAACAAGATCCCTTCAGCGCTATTTTACACGCTGGACGACATGCTCAAAATCGACCAGCAAGAGGTGCAACCGGATAGCGACTATCTCGCCCGGGCTCGACAGATTCTGCAGACCCTGCTGGACGGTGAACTCCAAAACGAAACCGGAGTCGCGGCGGAAGAGATGATCCAGCTGCTGAGGGCCAAACAGCAGGCCAACCTGAATCGCGACCACAGTTTCGAAGAACTGCTTCTCGATACCGGAAAAACCTGCGATGAAAAGATCCGCGACGGCGCAGATCTGTCTCTGCTGGAAAACTTCTCCTATATCATCACCTTCTTCGATCGTTATGACAGTGCCTCAACCCAAGTGGGCCAACTCGCCTTCATGGAAAATTTTCAGTTGAGCGAAGAACTGGTCCGCAGCCTGCTCGGCAACCGTAACGTTTTTGACGAACTTCAGCCCGGCTTTTTTGATGAAATCTTTTTTCGCGACATACTCCAGAACAATTACCTGGGCCGTTTCGGCCGGCGGAAAGTGAACTGCCTCCGCAATGGGCTACGTCAGATCAGTGACGGCGACCTCAAAGTCGCCGAGCTGGTTGATCAGTTGGCAGAGGTCAGCCAAGTTGAACAGCTTTATCTGGTCGTATTCAATCAGGCCAAGGACCGGATCCGCAACTTTTATTCCGGCTACAATACCAAAGAGGAGCAAAGCAAGCTGTTGGAAGAAGTCAACAGCGAACTGCTCGGCAAAGGAGCGATCAGCAGCGACATTCCACGGCATCTGTTCCACGATGTGATCCTCAACATAAAAAAAGAAGCCGTTTACATGCACAACCTGTTGCCGAAAATTATTTTTACCCAGGATCGAACGCTGCGCGAAGACTTCCTCAGCAACAGCGGCCTCGACCGTTTCTATGTCGAGGAACTGGAACGGGAGTACTTCACGCTGAACAAGCTTGATCCGAACGATCTGACTCAGCTCAGATCCGAACCCAACAACTGATTTAGCAAACCGGGTGACCTATGCCGCCAGCCACGACACCAGAGACGTTGCGCAACATCGGAATCATTTCCCACATCGATGCCGGGAAAACGACGGTCTCGGAACGGATTCTTTTCTATACTGGTGAAATCCACAAGATGGGTGAGGTTCACGACGGCATGGCCGCCATGGACTGGATGAATCAGGAACAGGATCGCGGCATCACTATCACCGCCACGTCTAACCGCTGTTACTGGAATGCCTTTACCATCAACCTGATCGACACCCCCGGTCACATCGACTTCACCATTGAAGTGGAGCGGTCCCTGCGCGCCCTGGATGGAGCGGTAGCCATTTTCAGTGCTGTCGAAGGTGTTCAACCACAGAGCGAGTCGGTCTGGCGTCAGGCGGACCGCTATCACGTGCCACGTTTCTGCCTGATCAATAAAATGGACCGGATTGGGGCAGATTTCCGCGCCACCCTCAGGGATATGGAAGTAAAATTACATGCCCGGCCAGTCCTGCTGCAACTTCCTCTCGGCGTGGAGGATCACTTCACCGGAGTAATCGACCTGCTCACCGAACAGGTGCTCCGCTTCAGCGAGGGAGACCAGGGCAGGACCCTGCATTCTGAACCCATCCCCGCCGAAAGGCTGGAGGAAGTTCGCGAGGCCAGAGAAAAAATCGTTGAAGCGGCGGCTGATTTTGATGACGGCATTCTCAATGATTTCCTCGACGGAAACACGATTGAGGGGTCCCGGCTGCTCGCGGCCCTGCGCAAAGGGACAATTGCCTGCCAAATCTACCCGGTGCTGCTCGGCTCTGCCCTGCGCAACAAGGGGATTCAACCGCTGCTGGATGCGGTTTGCAGCTTGCTCCCCTCGCCTCTCGACATCCCGGCGGCAGAAGCGGTGGATCCAACAAGCGGTGCTTCGCGCCAGGTCACAACAGATGACAAGGGGCCGCTCTGTGCCCTCGCATTCAAAGTTCTGGCGGATGAAGGTCGCAAACTGACCTACCTGCGTATTTACTCCGGCAGTCTCTCCCCCGGCGACACCGTCTGGAACAGCACAAGTCAGCAGAACGAGAAAGTTGCCCGCCTGTTCCGGATGCATTCGCACAAGCGGGAACGGATTGATCGGGCCAGCGCCGGCGACATCGTTACCGCAACCGGGCTGAAGCAGGTCCTCACCGGTGACACCATCTGCCATGAGACGGAACCTTTGCAACTGGCCGGACTGGAATACCCGGAACCGGTGGTGTCACTGGCGGTTGAGCCGAAAACCGTTGATGACCGTGACAAGCTTTTGCCGACCCTGGAAAAACTGCAATGGGAAGACCCCACCTTCCTGGTCAAGGAAGATACAGATACCGGGCAGACCCTGTTGACGGGTATGGGTGAGCTGCACCTGGAAGTTGTCATTGAGCGACTGCGCAGCGATTTCGGCGTGAACGTGATAACCGGACGGCCCCAAGTCGTTTACCGGGAGACCATCTCGAGAAAAGTTACAATCGAGGAGCGCTTCGACAAAGAGATCGAGGGTAAGCTTCACCAAGCGGAGATTACTCTGTCCCTCAGCCCTCTGCCACGCAGGACCGGTCTGCAATTAAACCTGCCAGCCGACGTCATGGATCCGTTACCTGAGCATCTTCGACTACAGCTTGAAGAACAGTTGAGAAATGCCTGCCATTCAGGAGCAGTTTCCGGCTATCCGCTGACCGACATGCAGGTTGATGTTGCTGCCATCCCTTACGAGCCAGGACGGACCAGCGAACCCGGTTTGATAGCCGCTGCGACCAAGGCACTCTCGGACGGAGTACGGAAAGCGTCACCAACCCTGCTTGAACCGATCATGTTGCTGGAATTGACCGCCCCGCCAGACTATACCGGCCGGGTGATGGGAACACTGCAACAAAAGCGTGGGCAGATCGAAGGGGTCGAATCACGTCCCGGTCAGGACGTCATCCGCGGCACTATTCCCCTCTTTGAAATGTTCGGCTACATGACCGAACTGCGCAGCGCCACCAAGGGACAGGGCAGTTTCACCATGGAGTTTTCCCACTTCGATCAGGCCCCGACAGAAACCCTGCAGCGCTTCGGTCTCTAGAGCAGGAGCTAACGCTCTTTGCCTCTCCAAGGTTCAGGCCGCCCGGTGGTCGCGATCGGCCTTGCGCAGGTAATATTCGTAGTTCCCCTCGTAAGCCAGCATAGCCCCATGGTCGATCTCGAAGACCCGATCGACCAGCGAACGGAGGAAATGCCGGTCATGACTCACCAGCAGCACGGTCCCAGTGAATTTCTGCAGGGCGTCCAGAAGCACTTCCCGTGAACTGATATCCAGGTGGTTGGTCGGTTCATCGAGGATCAGGAGATTGAGGGGTCGACCGAGAATGGTCGCCAGCACCAGTCGCGACTTCTCTCCGCCGGACAGCTTGTCAACCCGCTTGTCGACATCATCTCCCTGAAACAGAAATGCCGCACATAGATTGCGCAGGACTCCTACCGTCTGCTGTGGTAAAGCATCCTGCACTGTTTCAAAAACGGTTTTTTTCGGATCGAGCACTTCCATCGAGTGCTGGCTGAAATAGCCTGAATAAACGTTGGCCCCGATGCAGACTGTTCCTTCCGTCACCTCGGTGGCGCCAGTCAGAGTTTTCAGAAAGGTCGACTTCCCGGCCCCATTAACGCCGACCACAGCGATTTTATCGCCACGCTTGACCATTCCTGACACCCCCGAGAAAACTTTTTTTGTCCCTCCCCCGGCCGCTGCTGGCCAGGTCTTCCCCAGTCGATCGACGACGAGGACATCGTCGCCGCTGCGCGGTGGCTCAGTGAAATCGAAGCGAACCACTTTCTGCTCCGGAGGAAGTTCGATGCGTACGATTTTTTCCAGTTTCTTGATCCGTGACTGGACCTGGGCGGCATGCGACGCCCGGGCCGCAAAGCGTGCAATGAACTCCTCTTCTTTGGCGAGCATCTCCTGCTGACGGCGGTGGCTGGCCAGCAACTGTTCACGCCGGACCTCGCGCTCGCGCAGATAAAAATCGTAGTTACCGCCATAGGTGGTAATGGTCTGGTTGCCGACCTCGACAATCCGCGAGACCAGTCGATTCATGAAATCACGGTCATGGCTGGTCATCAGCAACGCCCCTTGGTACTCATCGGCCAGCCAGTTTTCCAACCAGACGATCGACTCGACATCCAGATGGTTGGTCGGCTCCTCCAGCAATAACACATCGGGATTGAGGGTCAGAATCCGGGCCAGGGCGATACGCATCTTCCAGCCGCCGCTAAAGGCCTCCACCGGCCGCCGGTAATCATCGGGACCGATACCGAGTCCGGTTAATACCGCCTGGGCCCTGCTTTCCAGATCGTAACCGCCACGATGTTCGAATTCCTGCTGAACATCACCGTAGCGCTCCAGCAACGTCGCAAGCTCGTCATCGGACATCGGCTCACACATGGCCGCTTCCATTGCGCTGATCTGCTCACCGAGCTGCACCGTCGCTTCGGACGCAGCGACCACTTCCTCCAGTGCACTCCGTCCGCTCATCTCCCCGACATTCTGAGAGAAGTAACCGATGACGGTCTTCTTGCTTGAGCTGATTTCGCCAGAGTCGGGACTCTCTTCACCGGTGATCAGACGGAAAATGGTCGATTTCCCCGCCCCGTTCGGTCCAACCAGGCCGGTCCGGCTCCCGGGGAGAATCTGGAAACTGGCATTTTTGAACAGCACGTGGTTGCCATGCTGCTTACTGATATCGGTCAGATGGATCATAATGCGCCCTCTCAGGTAAAAAGTTCCGCTGTGTTAGCATGTTGAGAGCTGTTTGGGCAAGGGAAAAGAAGGAGAGAGCAGATCGAAGAGTCGGCCTTTGGCTATGCGTCCCGCCGTCCAATGCTATGGATAAATTGAATCTCCCGACCGACCGACCGATCGCTTTCGCTGCTTTCCAGAGTCAAGTGTGCATTCGTACAGTTTACATACGGGACTCTTGGAATATTATTTTACGGTCCCACACGTTTATTTCCTTTGCCGCTCAGGATATTCTCACAACCATCGAAAGGCAGCTGTGGCAGGCTGTCGCCGACAAAAAAAACTACCTCCCGTAAAACGTTTTTACCCTGTGGCCAGCCTCCTTGCCGCGGGGTATTTTTTTGCCATGGGCCCGAACTGATATTTATTGAATGCAGAATGCTCTGACGAATTTCTGAGGCTTATTGACAAATTCACGCTCAGAAAATTGAGAGAATGAATGAGTGGAAAAAGGAGCCAGCTCACTACAGTGTGCTGGCTCCTCTAAGTTCCCGTTTATTTCTTGCTACCCAATCCGTCGCCGAGAAGCAACGGAGCGATCAGGCCTACTTCCGAGCTTTGCCTCATAACGGTATCAAGCGAAACCTGTATCAGTAGTTGAATGCTTCCAGACGCACACTGGGCAGCAGACTTGGGCTCCCGGTCAGGTACTCGTCGACGCAGCGGGCGACCTCACGACCCTCGCTGATTGCCCAGACCACCAGGCTCTGTCCGCGACGGCAGTCGCCGGCGGCGAACACCCCTTCAACAGAACTCATACGGGTCTTGGGGTCGGTCTTGATATTGGAGCGCAGATCCGTTTCGCAACCACATTGCTTGAGCAGTTCCGTCCGGGGCCCGAGATAACCCATAGCCAGCAGAACGAGATCACATTTCCAGATCCGCTCACTCCCCGCGATCTTTTCAGGGCGACCGTCCACCCAGCCGACCTTGACAGTCTCCAGACCGGTAACAGTTCTGTCCCTGCCGATAAAACGGGTGGTCATAATTTCGTAGTGGACATCTCCCCCCATGACGCGCATTTCCTCAACTGAGGTACTGACACGCATGATGCGGGACCACTGCGGCCAGGGATTATCAGTGTTGCGTTCTTGCGGTGGTTGCTCGAGAAGCTCAAAGTTGACGACGCTGGATGCGCCCTGGCGCATCGATGTGCCAATACAGTCCGATCCGGTATCTCCGCCACCGATGACGATAACTTTTTTACCCTTGGCACTGATTGCATGCTTTTTGGGGTGCAGCGCGGCGATGTCTGGGTCTCCCCAGTTGGCGCGATTCTGCTGGGGAAGAAATTCCATCGCAAAGTGAATACCGTCCAGGTCACGCCCCTCGACGGGCAGATCGCGTGGTTCTTCTGCACCCGTGGCAACAACCACCGCATCGTAGGTTGATTTGATCTCGGCAAAGCTCACATCCATGCCGACTTCGCAGGAATAACGGAACTCAATCCCCTCCGCCACCAGTTGGTCGATACGACGTTGGACCTTCTCCTTGCGCAGCTTGTAGTGGGGAATGCCGTACATCACCAGGCCTCCGGCACGATCCGCCTTTTCAATAATGGTGACCCGATGGCCGGCACGATTGAGTTGCTGGGCACAGGCCAGACCGGCAGGTCCACTGCCGATCACGGCGACGGTTTTGCCGCTGCGCAGTGTCGGCGGTTGAGGGATAATCCAGCCTTCCTCGAAGCCCTTGTCGATGATCGATACTTCGTGTAGCTTGATCGTCACAGCTGGCTCGTTGATGCCGAGTACGCATGAGGTTTCGCACGGCGCCGGACAGACTCGGCCGGTAAACTCAGGAAAATTATTAGTAGCGTGAAGTGCTTGCAGGGCCTGTTTCCACTGACCGCGGCAGACCAGATCGTTCCATTCCGGAATCAGGTTGCCGAGCGGGCACCCGCTCATGCAAAAAGGGACGCCGCAATCCATACAGCGTGCCGCCTGCGTCTTGACCTTCTCCTCACTGGGATAGTTGTAGTGTTCATCGTGGTGCTGCAATCGTGCATCGACGGGTTGCAGGGTCTTATCGCGACGGCCATGTTTTATAAATCCACGTGGATCACCCATGAGCAACCTCCTTTTCCTGCTCAGCCTTGGTCGCGCGTTCGTTCAGCACCCGGCGGTATTCGTGTGGAAAGACGCGGACAAAACGGGGCAGCTGGGTCTCCCAGTCCGCGAGAAGTTCTGCGGCCCGAGGTGAACCGGTCTGTTCGTGGTGCGTGGTAATGATTTGTTTCAACCAGCCGGCGTCATCATCTTCGGCAGCCATCTGTTCAAGATCGACCATCGCCGGATTACAGCGGCGACGAAATCGATTATCGTCGTCGAGAACATAGGCGAATCCACCTGACATTCCGGCAGCAAAATTACGTCCGGTCCGGCCCAGACAAACCATACGCCCACCGGTCATATATTCACAGCCATGGTCGCCGGTCCCTTCGACGACCGCAGTAACCCCTGAGTTGCGCACACAGAAACGCTCACCGGCTTTTCCGGCGAAGAACACCTCGCCACCGGTGGCTCCATAAAGGACGGTATTACCGACAATCGAATTTTCATGCCAGACAAAGGTGGCCTTGGGATCGGGTAGGATGCTGATACGGCCACCGGCCATCCCCTTCCCAACGTAGTCATTGGCTTCACCAACCAGTCGCAGATCAATGCCTGGTGCCAGGAAAGCGCCAAAACTCTGGCCGGCGATGCCGGAAAGGGAAATCTTGATAGTGCCCGCGGGCAAACCGTCCCGGCCATGGCGCATGGCGATCTGCCCGGAGAGCATGGTGGCGAAGGTCCGGTTGGAGTTGCGGATCGGCAGTTCGATACTGACCTGCTCCTTGTGCTCCAGGGCCGGAGCGGCAAGTTTGATCAACTCATTATCCATTTGTTTTTCAAGCCCGTGGTCCTGCCCCTGAATTCGCCGGGTAGCAATCTCGGCATCGACCTGGGGCTTGGCCAGAATTTGCGAGAAATCGAGCCCCTGGCTCTTCCAGTGCTTGATCGCGTCATCCATCTCCAGATACTGGGTCTGGCCGATCAGTTCATCAAGGCTGCGTACGCCGAGTTCAGCCATCAGCTCACGGACTTCCTCGGCGAGGAAGGTGAAGTAGTTGACCACATGCTCGGGTTTTCCGGCAAACTTGCCGCGCAATGCCTCGTCCTGAGTAGCGACACCGACCGGGCAGGTATTTAGATGGCATTTACGCATCATGATGCAGCCGACGGTAACAAGTGCCACCGTAGCGAAGGCGTATTCTTCGGCTCCGAGCATAGCTGCGATAATGACATCGCGGCCGGTCCGCAGCTGCCCATCGGTCTGAACGATAATCCGGCCCCGCAGATCGTTGAGCACCAGGGTCTGCTGGGTCTCGGCCAGGCCGATCTCCCAGGGAATACCGGCGTGTTTGATCGAAGACGTCGGTGAAGCGCCGGTCCCGCCATCGTAGCCGGCGATGATGACTCGCTCCGCGTGCCCCTTACTGACCCCGGCCGCGACCGTCCCGACGCCGACTTCACTGACCAGTTTGACGGTGATGTCCGCTTTCGGGTTACAGTTCTTCAGGTCGAAAATCAGCTGGGCAATATCTTCAATGGAATAGATATCATGGTGCGGAGGTGGCGAGATCAGGGTGACTCCGGGAACGCTGTAGCGCAGTTCCCCGATATATTCGCTGACCTTATGTCCGGGCAGCTGTCCCCCTTCTCCGGGTTTTGCTCCCTGGGCGATCTTGATCTGCAGTTCATCGGCATTCACCAGATAATGTGGGGTAACCCCGAAGCGGCCCGAGGCCACCTGCTTGATGGCACTGCGGCGCAGGTCACCGTTTTCATCAGGAGTGTAGCGCCGTGGGTCCTCACCACCCTCACCGGTGTTTGACTTGCCGCCAATCCGGTTCATGGCGATAGCCAGGGCCTCGTGGGCTTCAGTGGAGATCGAACCGAGGCTCATGGCACCGGTGCAGAAACGTTTGACGATGGCGCTGACCGGCTCGACCTCTTCAAGCGGAACGGGTTGCTTCTGCCCCTTGAACTTGAACAACCCGCGCAAGGTGCAGAGCTTTTCGCTCTGATCATTGACCAGCTGCGCGAACTGGTTATATTTGTCACGGTTGCCAGAGCGCACTGCATGCTGCAGCAGAGCGATGACCTCGGGGCTCATCAGGTGTAACTCCCCTTCACGTCGCCAGGAATATTCTGAGCCACGATCCAGTTTGCGATTGGGGTCTGTATGCTCGGCGAAGGCAATCCGGTGTCGTTGCAGGCTTTCGGTCGCAACCTCCTGCAGTCCGGCCCCGCCGATACGGCTGGCAGTGCCGGGGAAGTATTTGGCAGTAAAATCCTTATTCAGGCCGACGATCTCAAAGATCTGGGCACTGCAGTAGCTTTGCAGGGTGCTGATCCCCATCTTGGAGAAGACCTTGAGCAGCCCTTTGCCGACCGCCTTGATATAGTTTTGCGTGTACTTGTTGACAATGTCGGTCTCTTCATCTGCCTGGGTATTGCCGTCCTGACTTGGGAGCAAGCCCTGATTGACCATACCCTGCAACGTCATAAGCGCAAGATAGGGATTGATCGCCGCAGCTCCGTAGCCGACCAGCAAGGCGAAGTGATGAACTTCGCGTGCTTCTCCGGTTTCGACGACAAGCGAACACTGGCTACGCTTGCCCACCCTGATCAGATGGTGATGAATACCTGCAAGAGCGAGAAGGGCTGGGATTGGCGCTTTTTCGGCGCAGACTCCGCGGTCGGATAACACCAGAATGGTGCGACCGGCATCAACCTCAACCTCGGCCTCGGCAAAAAGAGCTTCCAGGCGCTGCTCCAAGGCCTCCGGCCCTCGATCCGCGTCGAAGAGAGTGCTCAGGGTGGTCCCGCGAAAGCCCTGAATGTCACTATGTCGTAACTGTTCCAGAACCTCATTGGTGATGATCGGGTGATCGAGCTCAAGCATCTGACAGTGTTCCGGACCAGGCATCAGGATATTACGGGCCGGGCCAATATACTGGGTCAGACTCATGACAATCTCTTCGCGCAGTGGGTCGATCGGCGGATTGGTGATCTGGGCGAAAAGCTGTTTGAAGTACCAGTAGAGCAGCTTACTCTGTTTCGATAAAACGGCCACAGGGGTGTCGGTTCCCATAGAGCTGACCGGCTCCTGACCGTTAATGGCCATCGGTGAAATAATCTCCCGCATCTCTTCCAGGGTATAACCGAAACTTCTCTGTTTACGGCGTAGCTGGCTGAAGCTTGGCACCTTTTTGGTAGCCGGGGCCGGCAGGTCATCAAGGCGTATCAGGTACTCACTTACCCAGGATGAATAAGGATGGGCTGCCGCGAGTTCTCCCTTGATCTGATGATCTTCTTTGAATTCTCCGGTCTCCAGGTCGGCCAGGATCATCTTTCCCGGTGCCAGGCGTTCTTTGCGCAGAATTTTCTCGGGCGGAATGTCCAGCACACCTGCCTCAGACGCGTAGATAATTTCGTCATCGCTGGTGATCCAGTAGCGGGCTGGGCGCAGACCGTTACGGTCGAGGATCGCGACAACCTGTTTACCATCACAGTCGACAATGTTGGCTGGACCATCCCAGGGCTCCATCATGGTCGCATGATATTCGAAAAAGCCTTTAACCGCAGGTCGCAGGTGTGCCTTTGAGACCCAGGCTTCGGGAACCATCATCGCCAGGGAATGGGCCAGACTCCGCCCTGTGACCACCAGCAATTCGAGTGCGTTGTCCAGGCATGCGGTATCAGAGCTGCCTTCGATGATGACCGGATCCAATTCAGCCACTGCATCTGCCAGTTCAAGGTGCGCAAACAGGGCAGTCCGGGCCCGCATGCGGTTGATGTTGCCGCGCAGGGTATTGATCTCGCCATTGTGAGCCACGTAGCGAAAGGGTTGGGCAAGATCCCAGGTCGGGAAGGTGTTGGTGCTGTAGCGTTGATGAACAAAGGCTATCGCGCTGACGAGACGTTCATCGTCCAGTTCCGGATAAAAAGTGTTCAGCTGCTCGGAGAGCAGCATCCCCTTGTACAGGACAGTACGGCTGGAAAGCGAACAGACATAGAACATTTCCTCACCAGCCAGCCTGCCGTCACGGATCGCGTTTTCAGCCCGCTTGCGGGCCAGGTAGAGCATCAGCTCGAGCCGGTCAACCTCAACTTCGCCCCTGCCGACAAAAACCTGCATGACCTTAGGCTCAACGGAACGGGCACTGCGGCCGATGGTGCTGGCATCAGTCCGCACCTCGCGCCAGCCATGAATACTGCAGCCGACGCGGATCAGTTCGCGCTCCAGACGCTCGATACAGACTTCTCGACAGCCTGTATCCTTGGGCAAGAAGACAATGCCGGTGCCGTATTCGCCGGGCAGGGGCAGCTCGAAGTCGCAGACCTCGCGATAATAGTCATCAGGCAGCTGGATCATCAGTCCAGCACCGTCGCCATCCAGGGGATCTGCCCCCACGGCGCCCCGATGGGTCAGGTTGCAGAGAATCTCGATGCCACGCTTGACGATACTATGGTCTTTTCGGCCCTTGATGTTGGCAATGAAACCGACACCACAATTATCGTGTTCGTTAGCTGGATCATAAAGGCCCTGTGCGGGCGGCATGCCAATAGGGTGCTTCATACTTGATCCTTGGTCGTTGTGAAAACAGAAACAGGTCTGGCACTAGGCTGCTGCAAAAAGCTATCGGGCAGTCTGCGCCGAACCAGAATAATGCGGCTTTTCACACACCGCTACATTCCTCACTATGGCGCTTGTGCTAAAAAATACCAAATTACTCCTTTATGTACATCAGGTAAAGAGTTTCGTCTCAAACATTTTACCTTGTTTTGTCAAAATCCATTTAACGAGCGGGCTCTCTCAATGCAATTCTACAAACCAGGAGTATCTGGATCGAGGCAAAGCAGGTGGTGGCGGTGATTATGTATCCCGTACTTTCGACCGTAGTGAATACGTGGCGCCGGGGGCGAAAAGGGCAGCCCCCTGATACGACGATCTGCATCGTGCGGCGTCAGTTCGTGACTAAGTCGAACAGGCACTTTTAACTATAACTGAAAAAATGAATACTCCCCTTTATTGTCTCCGCCATTAGCACAAATGTTTCTACCGCTCGTTGGAAAATGCCTTTCCAGTAGGCCCTGCCCGGAAAAGAATTATCTTTTAGGCAACATCGACGCGCCGCTTGGTCGGGCGCAGCAATTACCCGGCCTGCCACCGCAGCCAGGTCACCTCAGAACATCAGTTGTTCTCCCTCACGTTGTTCAGGGCGCCGGCAGGCGGAGCAGGTAGATGGTAATGCAAAGGCCTATGGCGATCAGGAAGATTTTCACCCAGATCAGGGGGATGAAAAAGAGAGCAGATAATGAGATAGAGGTCCAGATGAGGGCGATTGCTTTGACCTTGGCCCGCAGGGGAATCCCCTGTCCCTCCAGGTAACCGCGGATCATCGGGCCCAGCTGGGGATGCTCAAGCAACCAATGATGAAACCTCTCGGAGCTTCTGGCAAAACAGGCTGCGGCAAGCAACAGCAGGGGAACCGTCGGCAACAACGGGACGAAGATTCCAATCACTGCCAACGCTGTACAAAAGAGTCCAATTACTGCCAGAGCAGTTCGCAACCCGCGGTTGGAAATAGGCGATTTTGATCTGTTTGACATGAATGAGCCACTACTTTGAAGAAGATTAAGCCAACCGGCGACAGGGAGCGCAAACAGGATCCATGATCCAGATCAGCTATGTCCCATAATGATCTGGATCATGGCAGTGACGATATCCTAATCGCCACACTCATAATCGTGAATGCAGCAGGCCTGAAACTGCTCGCCCTAGACAAGCTACCACGGTATAAGCAATCTTTTAAAGGGCCCCCATCACACAGCCGAGTTTATCCTCGGCCTTGGGCTGCTGGGAGCCGGATTGGTATACATACTTGATCGCTGTCTCGTAGAAAATCCCGAGGCAATTTCAGCCTCGTCCGTAGCCTATGTGGCTTTGCTGATCGGAGCTTTGTGCGTTGGCGAGCCGATCTATTTGACGGAATACGCAGCAACCACGCTGACTTTCCTAGGTATCTTTCTACTCAGGCGCAAATAAGCGAAAACAAGCTATAATTTGACAGTGCGTTTATAACAAGGAGGCCGCCTATGCCGCATCTGCAATTCGAAATCAACCGCAGCTTGAAGGATGATGATAAAATCTCCTTCGCAGAGCAGGTGAGACAGCTGTTTTCCGAGGTGATGGACACCGGCACCGACCACATCAGCATCTCAATCCGTGAGTTCGCGACCCACAACCTTTCTATCGGTCGGGTCAAAGATCCGGAAAAGGGAGTGGCCGTCGTCAATGCGGATATCCGTGTGGGCCGGACAATGGAGCAACGCCGCACCCTGACCCTGGGGTTCATGCAGCTGATTCAGCAGAAATGGTGCATCCCAAAGGAACAGATGTACGTCACTCTGACCGAACATAAGGGCGAGGATTTTCACCTGCTTGAGCGCTACCTGGCCAGTTGGCAGGAGGGGGAAGATCCCCTGGCGGATTAGCTGTGATCGGCGCACTCATCCCGACAGAGACTTCGTTACGGACCAATACCGCCAGGAGAGGCTCAAACCAAACCCTCTCCCGTCAGATTTTTCCTGGTTCCAGCTGTTGAGCTGCCGCTTGATTTTCTCCTCACGAAGGGCTATTTTCCAGAAGCCACTCGATCGCAACGTGCACACCTGACGGATAACGGATGACTCTTCTGTACCTGCTTGACATGCTTGGAACGGCAGCCTTTGCCGCGTCCGGTGCCTGGGCTGCGATTCGCCGGGACATGGACCTGTTCGGCGTCATGGTCCTGGGGATGGTCACAGCGATCGGTGGGGGGACTCTGCGCGACCTGCTACTGGGAGACATTCCTCCGTTCTGCCTGCAGGACGAAACCTATCTCTGGCTTTCCGCTTCAATTTCACTGGTCGTTTTTGTTTTTCATCGCCACCTGACCCTGGTCAAGAACCCGCTGCTCTACTGCGATGCGGTCGGGCTGGGAACCTTTGTCGTCATCGGTACCGGAAAGGCCCTGAGTTTTGGGCTGGGACCAGTCGGGGCAGTGTTAATGGGCATCATGACCGGGACCGCCGGCGGACTGTTCCGGGATGTCCTGTCGAACCGGGTCCCGCTAATCCTGCGCAAGGAGATTTACGCCTCGGCCTGCCTGGCAGGGGGCTGCCTGATGGTCCTGCTGCTGCGGACTCCAGTTCCGCGGGAACTGACCCTGATCCTGACTGCGTCAAGTGTTATTCTGCTGCGGATTATAGCCATCCGCCGCAACTGGTCACTGCCGCATGCCGAATAACCGCCCATTCACATTGAGGAGTTATGTTATGCATCACGTCACCTTAGCTGAGAAAAACCAACTATATCCAGTCGGCAAGATCGTCTGCCTGGGACGCAACTACCTCGATCATATTCGCGAGCTGGGCAACAAGATTCCTGACCGGGCAGTGATTTTCTGTAAACCATCCAGCAGCCTGCTTGGCAATGGCGGAACCGTCATCATCCCAGCCTATTCGAATGATTGCCATCATGAGCTTGAGCTGGCTCTGCTGATTGGCGTCAAGGGCAAACAGATCAAGGAAGAGGAGGCGCTGAACCATGTCGCCGGCTACGGAGTCGCGCTTGATCTTACCCTGCGTGATCTGCAGGCCGAGTTGAAGGGGAAAGGGCTCCCCTGGGAACTGGCCAAGGGCTTCGACACCTCCTGTCCGCTCTCCGACTTCGTCCCGGCGGAAAAGGTCTCCGACCCGAATAATCTGCAGCTCACCCTCAAGGTCAACGGCGAGGTTCGTCAGCAGGGGAATACCAACATGATGATGCGCTCGGTAGAACAGATCGTCAGTGAGATCTCAGATTTTTACACCCTGGAACCGGGGGACATTCTCCTGACGGGAACGCCTGCGGGGGTCAGTCGCATGACCAGCGGTGATCATCTGGTCGGTGCAATCGAGCAGGTCGGAACCCTTGAGGTGACAGTCGCATGAAACCAAGCATCGTTCTGATCGGACCGGGACGCGTCGGTGCAGCCGTTGCCAAACAGCTGTACGGCGCCGGATACCCGATAGAGGCGGTGATCAGCCGGGACCGGCTACGTGCTGAAGAGGCTACGCGCTTTATCGGCTGTGATCCGAAGGCTTCGACAAACGACCTGGGGCGTGCCCGCACGGGCGAGATAATACTTTTGTCGATCCCAGATGACCAGATCGATTCGATGGCAAAGCACCTGCAGAAAACAATCGGTCTCGCGGAGC
>PKUD01000022.1 GCA_002869695.1 Desulfuromonas sp.
CCGTGGGCCTTGGCAATCGCCAGTGCCAGGCTGAGCCCCAGACCAGTTCCTTCCTCAGTCCTGCTCTGATCACAGCGATAAAACCGTTGAAAAATATGTGTCAGTTCCGATTCTGCGATACCGATGCCGGTGTCGTTGACGCGGACTTCGACATTGTCCTCGTCACAGATGACGGAAACAATCACCGCACCGCCGGTTGGGGTGTACTTCAGGGCGTTATCGAGCAGGTTGGCGATCAATCGCTGAATCTTGCGGGTGTCGCCATTGATGACGCATCTGTGCGGAGTCTCGACACTGAGGACCAGCCCCTTGTCTTCGGCCAGGGGTCGGAACAGCTCACAGGCCTGGTTGACGACCCTGGTCAGATCGATTGATACCATGTCATATTTTTCTGCGCCGGCTTCTGCCTCGGAGATGTCGAGCATGGCGTTGATCATCTCCAGCAGGCGATCACATTCTTCGATGGTGTTTCCGGTCATGCGCCGGTAGTTTTCCAGGGTTTCCGCTGTCATCAGAGTGGTTTCGGCGGTACCGCGGATGCTGGTGATTGGGCTGCGCAAGTCGTGAGCGATATTGTCGGTGACTTCCCGGATGCCAGTGATCAGGGCATTGATACGATCGAGCATGTAATTAAAGGTAGTCGCTAAACGTTCTATTTCGAGGCCGCGCGCTTTGAGTGGCACACGGTGCGCAAAATTGCCCTTGGATATCTGGCGGGCAGTCTGGGTCACTTCCTCGACTCCGACCAGCGCCCGACGGGCCATCCACCAGCCGAAGATCACCGACAGGAACAGCAGGGCCAGCAGCGTCTGTATAGAGACCTCAACGATGATCTCAAGAATCTCATCCTGTTCAGCAAATGACTCCCCCATCTGCAGGAAATGTCCTGAGGCCAGTTGGGCGTGAACGACTCTGATGTCGTGTCCCAGTTTGGCGAAACGACGGGTTTCCAGATAGGGCTCCCGGGCGGCCTTGATCGCTTTGACAAGCTCATCCTCTGGTTCCAACTCATCCAAGAGGTCAAGGTCGGAGGCGAGGAGGATGGTACCGTCCTGATCCATCAGGCGGAAAAAGAACTCTTCCGGTGATTCCGATGCGTCTTCGCTGTGGAGCTCGTCCAGCAGGGGTTCCTCACCCTCATCGGAGAGCATTGCAACGTATTCCTCGACGTCCTCAAGCAGGTCTTCGTCCATGTTTTCCAGCAACACGGACGAGGTCATAAAGTAGACCACCGCGAATGCCGCAACCAACGAGAGGGTAAAGATTGCCGCATAATAGACGGTCAGACGGAAGGCCAGGGTTTTGCAGGCCTGGTTAATTTTCTCGAATAACATAACCCACTCCGCGGACTGTATGGATCAGGCGCTCCCGAAATCCTTTGTCTATTTTTTCCCGCAGGCGGCAGAGCCTGACTTCAACGACGTTGGTCTGGGGATCAAAATTGTAATCCCAGACATGTTCCATGATCATGGTCTTCGAGACGACACGGCCGGCATTGCGCATCAGGTATTCCAGCAACGAAAATTCAAGCGGTTGCAGGTTGATGATTATGTCTCCACGGCGAACTTCGCGGCTGAGCAGATAGAGCTGCAGGTCCCCGACACTCAGGCGAGTCGGCTCGGTTTGGCCGCTAGCGCGGCGAATCAGTGACTGGATGCGGGCCAGCAGTTCGGTGAAGGCGAAGGGTTTGGTCAGGTAGTCGTCGCCGCCGCTCTGCAACCCCTTGACCCGGTCATCCACGGAACGCTTTGCACTCAGGATCAACACCGGCAGGCTTCTTTTATTGCGGCGCAGTTCGTCCAGGACCGTCAAGCCGTCCATCTTCGGCAACATAATATCCAGAATTGCTGCGTCATAGGGTTCGGTCAGTGCCAGTGTCAGTCCTTTTTCTCCGTCAGCAGCATGATCAACGGCAAAGCCAGCGGCTTTCATGCCCCCCATGATAAATGAAACGATCTTGTTGTCGTCTTCCACCAATAACAGCCGCATTGCAAAACTCCTTCATTTTGCGTTCATCCCACAGGCAATAATTTCAAAGGATACCATCATTTCAGGATGTTATCGGCATTGTTGTCAGTGAATCCATGAAAAAAGTGAGCCCCGCCAACGGTCAAGGAGGTAACAAACCGTCGGATGGAGGCGGGACTCACAAATACAAGGTCAGTGATTCAGATTGTGCTCGATTACCTCGCCATCCTCCTCGCCATCCTCCTCGCCATCCTCCTCGACAACGCCTCTGACCGCAACACAGGGTACGCCGTGCAGCAATTCCGACGGCAAGAGTGCTCCCATCACCGGATTCCATTTTCTGGAGATGGGAGTTCTTGATCCCTGGAAACTCGCGGGCCCCCTCGGCCCGCGACTCATTTGAACGCGACGACGGACCCTAGTCTTCTTCTTCGCACCCTTCAACTTGGTTGATGCAGAAGCCGTCTTCCTCGGTAAATGTGGCGTTGTCCCCGCCACCGATTGCACCGACCTCGATCTTCACCGGGGTGTCGTCAGGCAAGGAGGCAAGGTAGTCCGCGGGGACCGTTACCTCTTTC
>PKUD01000209.1 GCA_002869695.1 Desulfuromonas sp.
CCTGTTCTCATCTCGAACACAGAAGTTAAGTCCTACAGCGCCAATGATACTGCATGGGAGACTATGTGGGAAAGTAGGTCGCCGCCGAAATTAAAATGAAAAGGGCTCCATCTCGAATGAGGTGGGGCCCTTTTTTATATCAGCTTCAGCGAATGGTAAAATCCGTAAATTCACCGGTCACCGGCTGCCAGTCGACTGTGACTTCGTCTACCCGCGCGGCAGCAGGGCCTTGTCTGCACCAAGCGATAACCTGCCGCACGGCGAGTTCCGGACCCTCCACGACCGCGTCAACCGACCCATTGGGGTGATTGCGCACCCAACCTGTCAGTCCGTACGAGGTTGCAGTTTCACGGGTGGACTGACGAAAAAAAACGCCCTGAACCCGGCCTCTGATATTTAGCGAAGCCCTTAATTGTTTCATGGCTCTTCTTTTACCCCCTCCAGCAGTGCCAGGAATTCTTCTTCACTAAGAATTGTAACGTTCAGGCTTTGGGCTTTGGTCAGTTTGCTGCCCGCATTAGCACCGGCAACAAGGTAATCTGTCTTTTTGCTGACCGAACCACTCGCCCTGCCGCCCTGTTGTTCAACCAGGGTCTGACCTTCGCTTCGGGTAAACTGCTCCAGGGATCCGGTAAACACAAAGGTCTTGCCCAGAAGCCCCTGGCCGCGCGCCCGTGATGCAGTTTGCGGGTTCAAGCCGAGTTCTTTTAATTGCTGCAGGACCGCCAGGTTGTGCTCATCAGCAAAGAACGCCTGTACGCTCTTTGCAACCTGTGGGCCGACTTCGTGTATGCTCTGCAACTCTGCAATTTCTGCCCTTTGAAGTGCGTCCAGCGAGCCAAATTGACGGCTGAGAATCTTGGCCAGGTGAGACCCCACATGCCTGATCCCCAGTCCGAACAGAAATTTCTCCAGTGGACGTTGTTTGCTCTGTTCAATAGCCCCTAGAAGTTTTTCAGCCAGGGTCTCTCCCATCCGTTCAAAACGGAAGAAATCCTCTTTTGTCAATTTATAGATATCGGCAACGCTGGACACCATGTTTAGGCGCAGGAGTTGATCTATGACGCGGTCGCCCATCCCTTCAATATCCATTGCTCCGCGGGAAACAAAATGTTTAAGCGATTCCTTGAGTCGGGCCGGGCAGCTCAAGCCATGGCATCGAGGGACCACTTCACCTTCGGAGCGACTGACGGGTGAATTGCAGGCCGGACAGTGATTCGGCTCCACTATTTCTTTTTCCTGCCCGCTACGCCGTTCTGTTAAGACCTTGACAATATCCGGGATGACATCTCCGGCCCTTTCAACGATGACTGTATCGCCGATGCGGATACCGAGCCGGTCAATTTCATCCCAATTATGGAGACTGGCTCGCGAGACCGTGACTCCGCCAACGGTGACGGGGCGCAGGTGCGCAACAGGGGTAATGGCACCGGTTCGTCCAACCTGAAGCCGGACATCCTCCAGAATGGTCTGTTCCTGACGGGGTGGAAACTTGCAAGCGATCGCCCAGCGCGGGGTCCTGCTCTTTTCGCCCAGTTCCTGCTGTAGCGCCAGACTGTTGACTTTGACAACCATGCCGTCTATCTCAAAGGGCAGAGCCTCTCTTTGCTGCAGCATGTCCTGGTAGCAGGCGAGAACCTCTTCTATGTCAGGGACGACCCTCAATAGTTCCAGGTTGACTTTGAGCCCCCACCGCCGTAACGATTCAAGCAGCTGGAAATGGGTTTCGGGTTGTCTGCCGCTTAGTTCGCCAACTCCGTAACAGTTTATGGTTAAAGGTCTTTTTGCGGTAACACGTGGATCAAGTTGCCGCAGACTCCCTGCCGTGGCATTACGCGGATTGGCAAAGCTGACTTCTCCTTCCTCACGTCGCAGTTGATTCATTCTGCGGAAGGGCTCCAATTCCATATAGACCTCGCCACGAACTTCCATCCGGGTGGGAGCCTTGTTCTGCAACTGCAGTGGAATCGCCCCGATCGTCCTGATGTTTTCAGTGATCTCTTCACCGGTTATGCCGTCGCCGCGAGTGGCACCCCGGACGAGCCGCCCGTGTTGGTAGGTCAGCGCAACGGCAACACCATCAAGTTTCATTTCACAAAGATATTCGATGTCTTTACTGCTGGCCAGAAAGCGCTTCAGCCGATTGTCAAATTCGCGGAGATCTGATTCGTTGAAGGCATTTTCGAGAGAAAGCATCGGTTTAGAGTGCTGGGCTTGCGTAAATCCCTCAACCGGGGCAGCGCCGATCCGCTGGGAAGGCGAATCAGATGTGATCAGCTCGGGATAGTTGTCTTCAAGCAATAACAGCCGCTGCAGTATTTGATCATATTCTGCATCGCTAATTTCCGGTCTGTCGAGCGCGTGGTAAAGGTAAGCGTGATGATGCAGCTGTGCCGAGAGGTCTGCATGCTCCTCTTTTGCCTGTTCTGCGGAGTCTGGAAGTTCAGTCTGCATCTAATCCCTCTCTTTGCTTTTTTTGGCTTATAGCATGGTCGGGGGGGGCGTCGCAACGTTGTTGGCTTCCCCTTTTGCTTTGCTTGATATAATATTCGGGCGAAAAGGTTCCTGTATTTGATCTGTTCGGAGAATTTATGACTGAAGAAGACATATTGCGCCTGCTGGGATTAGTTCTGCTGCTGGCCCTGTCCGGCTTTTTCTCGGGATCGGAAACTGCCCTGCTGGCGCTGGACCGGATGCGGGTCAAGTACCTGCAGCAGAAACAGCGCCCTGGTGCCGACCGACTGGCGGAGTTGCTTGAATCCCCGGAACGCTTGCTGGGGGCAATTCTGGTCGGCAACAATCTGGTCAATATAGCCGCATCGGTCGTCGCGACAGGTTTACTGGTGCGGCATTTTGGTGAGCGGGGTGAGCTGTTGACGGTATTGATCCTGACCCCGATTCTGCTAATTTTTTCCGAACTTTGCCCCAAGACCTACGCGGCCCAGAATACCGAAAAAATGTCTTTTCTGGTGCTGCGCCCGATTCTTGTAATCCTTTGGCTGTTTAGTCCGGTCGTGCGTATCGTCACCCTGGTATCTGGTCTGTTGACCCGGATGATCCATGGGAAAAAGGTAGAGACGCCACCCCTCTCAGAGGATGAGATTAAATCGATTATCCAGGTTGGAGAGGAAAGCGGAGTGGTGACTGCGAAACAGCGTCGCATGTTGCACAGCATCTTTGATTTGTCGGAAACCCGTGTCCGTGATGTGATGCTTCCCCGTACCGAGGTGATCGGTATCTCCAGGGGAGCCGACTTTCAGGAAGCCCTTGAAATTGTTCGAAGTAGCGGTCATTCCCGCTTTCCCGTCTATGACGAAAGTATGGACAACATCGTCGGGATCATTCATTCCAAGGATGTTCTCGCCTTTGCCGACCGGTCTGAGCAGTTTTCGCTGCTGGATAGTTGCCGGCAGCCTTTTTTTATTCCGGAGTCGAAGCGGGTCGGGATATTGCTCCAGACGTTCCGGAAGAAACGGGAGCACCTGGCGATTGTTGTGGACGAGTATGGCGGCGTTGAGGGGATTGTAACGCTTGAAGATGTGGTCGAAGAGATTGTTGGCGAGATTCACGATGAGTACGATAATGAAGAGGTGGATTTTCGTCGGCTTGGTTCGCGGTCCTTTCTGGCGGATGGAGCCGTGTCAATGCGGACGGTCAACCGGCGATTTCAGCTGGAGCTTCCTGAAGAGCAGGTGACAACCTTGGCCGGATACCTGCTTCAGTTGATGGGCAGGATTCCGCAGGAGGGGGACAGTTGCGAAGCGACCGGTGTGGTGTTTCGAGTGCAGCGCATGGATGGCCGCCGGATTGAAGAAGTCGTGATGACTTTCCCTGAGCAGGTAGCGGACTAGAGGTACCAACTGGCCAATCAAGACACAAAAAGGCAGCCCATCGGGCTGCCTTTTTGTGTCTTGATTGGCAGAATTCATGCTTTTGGCGTTGATCGATTCGATCAGATTCTGCCGTTGTCACCCCATTCAGCTGAAAAAATGTTGCGAAAACGCAACATCCTGCCGCCATCCCACATATATGACAAACCGCTGAAAGATAAGGAAAATTCCTTGACAGCTGAAAAGGGCAGAGGTATATTTCACCAATCGTAGTGTCAAATAGTGTCAAATGGTGTCAAATATGAATTTTTCTGGTCAATTCAACGTCAGTATCGATCTCAAGGGCCGCGTCAGTGTTCCGGCGACCTTCAGGGAAGAGCTGCGTGAAGTTTACCAGAGTGAAAGTGTTGTTGTCACGACCTTCAAGGGAGGCCTGGTGGCTTACCCGCCGAGTCGCTGGGCGGAGATCTGCGCCAATGTGGAAGCTCTTCCGGCCGGACCTGTCAAGGAAGCGAACCGGCGAAATCGGATTGCTCCCGCCCAGGAGTGCTTATTCAACAAGCAGGGGCGTATTCAGGTCCCCCAATCGTTACGCGACTATGCAGACCTGCAGAAGGACGCAGTCGTCATCGGCATGTTCGAGAAGATTGAAATCTGGAATCAGCAGACTCACGCGAAGATCAGCCACGAGTCCGAGGCGCTGCTGGAGGAAAATGCCCAGGGCCAGGCTGATCTGGGCTTCTGATTGATGAGCGAAGCTAAATTTCAGCACCTTTCGGTGATGCCCGACGAGGTGCTGAGGTGGCTGCAGCCGGTTCCCGGTGGAGTATATCTGGACGGGACTCTCGGCGGAGCGGGGCATGCCAGGCTGATTCTTGAGGCGGCCCCGGGCAGCAGGTTGATCGGGCTGGACCGGGACCCGGCGGCTTTGACCAAGGCCAAGCAGATTCTAGCTCCCTTTGCAGAGCGGATCAGTCTGCATCATCGAACCTTCGATCAGGCGGCTGAGGTTTTACAGGAGCTGGGTGTCGACGCTCTGGACGGGATGCTACTTGACCTTGGTGTTTCGTCGCATCAACTCGACACCCCGGAACGGGGGTTCTCCTTCCGGCATGATGCACCTCTTGATATGCGGATGGACCCAACCGTTGGAGAAACCGCAGCAGAAGTTGTCAATCAATACTCGGAAGATGAGCTTAGCCGGATTTTTTTTCGATACGGCGAGGAACGGTTTGCCCGGCGGATTGCCCGGCGGATCGTCGGACGACGGCAACAGGAGCCGCTCAGCAGAACAGCGGAACTGGCCGGGTTGATCCGGGATACAGTCCCGGGTGGCCACCGTCCCAGCCGGATTCATCCGGCGACACGGGTTTTTCAAGCGTTGAGAATTCAGGTCAATGCTGAACTGGAACAGGTCGAAAGCGGGGTGGCTAGAGCGATTGACCTGTTGCGAACAGGAGGACGGCTGGTGGTTATCAGTTTTCACTCGCTGGAAGATCGGATTGTCAAAAACCTGTTCCGCGCAGCGGCACAGGGATGTGTCTGTCCTCCCAAGTTGCCGGTCTGCCAATGCAACCATCAGCCGAAAGTTAAAATTCTGACCCGCAAGGGTGTTCGCGCAACACCGGCGGAACTTGAAATAAATGCACGCTCCCGCAGCGCGATCCTGCGGGCGATTTGCCGCTGCTGAACAATTTATAGGTTTCAGCGGTCTGTATTGTAGAAAGAGGAGGCAAGCATGTCTGAAACCATCTCCAGAACAGTTGTGAAGATCAACGGCTTCTCACTGGACCGGCCCCGCCTTACCCCTCTCTTTGTTGTCATTGCCCTCGTCTCCCTGCTTTCCCTGCTGTTTGTCTGGTCGCGGATTGAAGCGATCAATCTGGAATATGATATTTCCAGTCTGCAGACACAGATTCGGGCAGGACAGGAGGATGTCCGGCGGCTGCGTCTAGAGGCAGCCCATCTGGCCAGCGATTCGCGGATAGAAGGTCTGGCTAGAGAGCAACTGAGTTTGCAGTTGCCGGCCCCCGGCCAAGTGATCAGGGTGAATTGATATGGCGCCTTCGGAGCGCGGGATTCAAATCCGCATCCGACTGTTCGGCGCCTTTTTCGTTTTGGCTTTTTTGCTGGTCTGCGCGCGTGCCTATTATTTGCAGATTGTTTTGGGGCCGGATCTGCAGGAGCGGGCTGAGCAACAGCACCAGCAGGTCGTCAAGCTGACGCCCCAGCGTGGCACCATATACGACCGCAATGGTGATGCTCTGGCCCTGAGTCTGGCGGTTGAGTCGCTCTATGCAGACCCCGGCCAGATTGTAGAACCGGAAAGCGCGGCAATAAAACTGGCTGAAGTGCTCGATCTTTCGCGCAAACAGATCCTCCAGAAACTGAAGTCGGGCAAAGGGTTCGTCTGGCTGGAGAGGCGCTTGACGCCGGAAAAGGCCGACCAGATAAAAGGATTACAGATTACTGGACTCCATTTTGTATCGGAACATAAGCGATATTATCCTTTGTCTCAGCTTGGCGCTCAGGCGATTGGCTTCACCGGCGTTGATCCCAAGGGTCTTGAAGGTGTTGAACTCAAGTACGATGCCGTCCTTCAGGGCGAAGCCGGGTTGCTGGTTTCGCACCGCGATGCCCGTGGACGAGGTCTGGCGACAGCTGAGCAGGTGGTCAGGGGGGGGGCGCCCGGACAGGATATATACCTGACTCTCGATCGGACCCTGCAGTATATCGCTGAGAAAGAACTGGCCGATGCGGTCGGCCAGGCTGATGCGGTGGGGGGAACAGTGGTAATTCTTGAACCAGCCAGTGGCAAGGTTCTGGCAATGGCCTCCCAGCCCGATTACAACCCGAATGCCGTAGCAAGCTTTCGTCCCGCGGAATGGCGCAACCGGGCGATCTGTGACAGCTTTGAGCCTGGTTCGACTTTTAAGCCTTTTCTGATGGCAGGGATTCTGGAGGAAGGTTTAGTCAGCCGTAAAAAAAAGATCTACTGTGAAAACGGCCGCTTCAGAGTCGGCGGCAAGACGATTAGAGATCACAAGAAGTATGAGAGTCTGAACCTTGATGAAGTCATCAAGTTCAGTTCCAACATCGGTATGGCAAAGCTGGGTAAAATGCTCGAACGAGAGAACTTTTATCGTTACCTGCGCGACTTCGGTTTCGGCCAGCAGACAGGTGTCGATCTCCCGGGCGAGGTGACCGGAACCCTGCATCCGCCGTCCCGCTGGTTTGAAATCGACCTGGCCGCAATCTCCTTCGGTCAGGGTGTGACGGTGACCCCGCTGCAGTTGGCTTCGGCAACTGCGGCGATTGCCAATGGCGGCTTGATGATGCAGCCCTATCTGGTCGAGCGGATCATCGATAGCAACGGGGCGAAGCAGGGACAACAGGAACCGAGTGTCCGCAATCGGGTGGTTTCAGAAAAAACCGCCCGGCAGGTTCGCGAGATGATGGTCGGCGTGGTTGAAAAAGGTGGCACAGGAACGCGTGCCGCCGTTCCCGGTTACCGGGTTGGGGGCAAGACAGGGACGGCGCAGAAAGTTGATCCGGTGACCGGCGGTTACTCCGTGGACAAGAGGGTCGCTTCCTTCGTCGGGTTTGTTCCGGCGGAACGGCCGGCAATGGTGATCCTGGTGACGATTGATGAGCCCCAGGGTAAAACCTATGGCGGGCTTGTGGCCGCACCGGTGTTCTCCCGGATTGCCGGACAAGCTCTGCGCTACCTGAATGTCCCCCCAAGTGAGGCGATTCAGATGGCGACTCTGCCAGACCCGGCGCCGGAAGTCTTACCCTGCGTCGATGACGAAACCGATGAGGCTTCCTGTGATGGCCTGCAGATGCCAGATTTCCTAGGAATGAGCTACCGCCAGGTGCTACAGACCATGGAGCGCCGGGGGTTGAATCTGAAACTATCGGGAAGCGGCCGGGTTGTTGAACAGTCTCCGCGCCCCGGACGCCGGATCCGTTACAACAGCGAAGCCTGGGTCAAATTCGGCGCATAAACAGCACTTGGGATGACACAACAGATGCAACTGACGGAATTGGTAAATGTCATGGAGGTAACAGAGGTGACTGGTCCGGTCGGGCCTGAGATCTCTGCGCTCTGCTGTGACTCCCGTCAGGTTGCACCGGGAACCCTCTTTTTCGCGCTGCCCGGTACGATAGTAAATGGTCTCGATTATGTACCGCAAGCTCTCGACAGGGGGGCCGTTGCGGTTGTGGCAGAGACGATCCCGCCAGGTTGGACAGGTGAACGAACCCTGCTTCTGGTTAAAAATATCCGGCGCTGTATGGCACTGGCTGCCAGCTATTACTACCATCAACCGAGTGACGGACTCCCGGTTGTCGGCATCACCGGAACCAATGGCAAGACGACTGTTACCTACTTGCTCGAAGCGATTCTCAAGCAGGCGGATTACTCACCAGCGGTCTTCGGTACCGTCAATTACCGCCTGGGAGACAGGTCTATCGTTTCCAGCCACACAACCCCTGAATCGGTTGAGCTGATGCGAGTCATGGCGGAGTTCCGTCAGCAGGGGGCTGATGCCCTGATCCTTGAAGTTTCATCCCATGCCCTCGAACAGCACCGAGCCGACGGAATCAAATTCGATATTGCGGTTTTCACCAACCTGACCCCCGAGCATCTCGATTACCATGGTGAGATGGACAGCTACTTTGCCAGCAAGCGTCGTCTGTTCAGTGATCTGCTGGGCGAAGGGCGTGCTGTAGTGAACCGGGACGATGCGTTCGGCAAGCGCCTGCTGAAGGAGTTCCCGAACGCAATCAGTTTCGGCGGGACCGGGACCGATGTCAGCGTTGAACGAATTGAACTCGGCCGCGACGGAATCAGCGGATCCTTCAAAACCCCGGCAGGCATGGTCGTGGTCAATTCGAGCTTGATTGGTGAATTCAATGTCAGCAACCTGCTTGCTGGCGTTGCTGCAGCGACGGCACTGGGGCTTACCGCTGAGCAGATTGCAGCGGGGATCGCTGCCGCACCACAGGTTCCGGGACGGCTTGAGCGGGTCGCCAATGATCTCGGGGTTCTCGCCCTGGTCGATTATGCTCATACCGGAGATGCTCTGGAGCAGGTATTGCGTACCCTGAACCAGTTGGATCGACGCAATTTGATCAGCCTGGTTGGTTGCGGTGGAGATCGCGATCCGGCAAAGCGACCGGTAATGGCGGCTGCAGCGACCAGCTACTCGGACTTGACAATTCTGACCTCGGACAATCCGCGTACCGAGGATCCGCTGACGATCCTTGCCCAGATGCGCGAGGGTGCACTGGCTAACAGTAGCACCGAGTATGGCCCGGAAGAAGTCGATCAGATCCGCGGTAAGGCCTTTGTGGTTATCCCCGACCGTCGCGAAGCGATCAGGTTTGCCTGCCGGCAGGCCCGTTCAGGCGATCTGTTGCTGGTTGCCGGCAAGGGGCATGAGGACTACCAGATCATAGGCCGGGAGAAAGTCCATTTTGATGATCGAGAAGAGCTGGCCCTGGCGCTGGAAAGTCAGCGCACCAACGGTGTTCAGGGGGACGTATGATGAGATTCGATCTGGAAATGGTCACCCGTATTACCGCCGGAGACCTTCCCGCGGGGACGCCCAACTGCAGCTTGACCGGGATCTCTACCGACAGCCGCAACCTCAAGCCAGGGGAACTGTTCATCCCGTTGCGGGGGGCACGCTTTGACGGTCATGATTACCTGAGTCAAGCGGTGAAAAACGGCGCCGCTGCATGCCTAAGCGAGGAGGTGGTGGCCGGTTTGCCCGTCCCGGTAATCCGTGTTGCCGATACCTTGCGTGCGCTGGGTGATTTGGCCGCCGCCAACCGCCTGAACCTGCATGGGCCGCTGGTGGGCATTACCGGTTCCGCCGGCAAAACAACCACCAAAGAGATGCTAGCGGCAATCCTGGAACAACAGGGTCCCGGGCTGAAGACGGCCGGCAACTTCAATAACCTGATCGGCCTGCCGCTGACTCTGTTGCAGTTGCGGCCGGAACATTGCTGGGCGGTGATCGAAATGGGGACAAGTTCGCTTGGTGAAGTCGAACGATTGACCGAGATCGCCGGGCCGAATATCGGAATTATCACCAACATCGGCCCGGCTCACCTGGAAACACTGCAGGGCCTGGATGGGGTCGCAAGGGCTAAAGGGGAATTGTTCGCCGGTCTGCGCGGCGGAACGGCAATCATCAACCTGGATGACGAACGGGTGGCCAGGCTGCCGGTCGCCAACGGGGTGCAGAAGGTCTCTTACGGAGAGCAGGAGCAGGCCGATGTTCGTGGTGTGGATGTCAAGGAAGGATCGGGGTTTGTCTCATTCACTCTGTTGCTGGGTGGCGGTGAATATCAGGTTCGGTTGAACACCCCGGGGCGGCATAATGTCCACAATGCCCTGGCTGCCGCTGCAGCAGCGCAGACGCTCGAGGTGCCGGCAGAGAAGATCGTCACCGGGTTGGAAAGCTTTGAGCCTGTTTCGGGACGCCTGAATCTGTTTCCGATGCCGGGGGGCGGCATCCTGTTGGATGACAGTTATAATGCCAATCCGCTGTCGGCTGCTGCCGCCTTGAAAATACTCCGCTTGCAGGAAGGCGAAGGGCGAAAAATAGCGGTTCTGGGTGACATGCTGGAACTGGGAGAAGAGGCCGCTCAGATGCATAGGGATATCGGCAAGTTGGCGGCGGAAAATGCCGACCTGCTGTTGGCGGTCGGAACTTTTGCGAAGGAACTCTGCCGCGGCGCGGAAGAAGCCGGAATGGAGCGGGATCAGCTGATAGAAACCGCCTCCTGTGAAGAGGCGATCGAACAGATTCTCATGTTACAGCGGTCGGGCGACTGCATCCTGGTCAAGGGGTCACGGGGTGTGCAACTGGACAAGCTTGCCGCTGCACTTCAATCTCCGGACAACAGTCCGATAAATGCAGGCCAGGGAGGCTGAGCGATGCTGTACCATCTTCTCTATCCACTGCATACCGAGTATTCCGTGCTCTATGTTTTCCGCTATATCACCTTCCGGACCATTTACGCCACCATCACGGCGCTGGTGATTTCATTTATCCTCGGCCCCTGGTTGATCAGGACCCTGTCCAAACTACAGATCGGCCAGTCGATCCGCAAGGTTGGTCCCGAGTCGCATTTCCGCAAGGAGGGCACGCCGACCATGGGAGGGTCGTTGATCCTGCTGGCAATCATCCTGCCAACCCTGATGTGGGCGGACCTGACAAATCTATATGTCTGGGTCACCCTGCTGGTGACCACGGGTTATGGGGTGATCGGTTTCAGTGACGATTTCTTCAAGGTCCGCCGGCGCAGTAGCGATGGAATCTCCGCGCGAACCAAAATGTTTTGGCAGCTGCTGATTGCCCTGGTGGCAGCGCTGCTGCTCTATCAGAGCGAAGTCAGTACGGCGTTGAGCTTGCCGTTCTTTAAAACAGTCAACCCGGATCTGGGCTGGCTGTATGTTCCGTTTGCCATGTTGGTCATGGTCGGAGCAAGCAATGCGGTGAATCTGACCGATGGACTGGACGGGTTGGCAATCGGACCGATGATCATCGCAGCTGCGACTTTTCTATTGCTGGCGTACCTGGCGGGAAATGCCAAACTGTCTGGGTATCTGCAGATCACCAGTGTCCAGGGTGCCGGTGAGTTAGCTATCCTTTGCGGTTCGATTGTCGGGGCCGGGCTCGGATTTCTCTGGTTCAACACCTACCCGGCACAGGTCTTTATGGGGGATGTCGGCAGCCTGTCCCTCGGCGGAGCTATCGGCACGGTTGCGGTGATTACCAAACAGGAATTCGTGCTGGTGATCGTCGGTGGCATCTTCGTCATGGAAGCGCTTTCGGTTATTTTCCAGGTCTTGTCATTCCGGTTCTGGGGGAAGCGCATATTCCGAATGGCTCCGATCCATCATCATTTTGAACTGAAAGGCTGGCCAGAACCAAAAATAATCGTCCGGTTCTGGATTGTCAGCATCATTCTGGCCCTGATCGGCCTTTCGACACTGAAACTGAGATGAAAACAGATTATTCCGACATGCGTATAACCGTCATCGGCGCCGGGCAGACCGGGCTGGCGCTGGTGCGTTTTCTCATCGAACGGGGTGCGACCGTGACCCTGTCCGATCGGCGTAATGCGGAAGAGATTCAGGGTCTTGAATGCCTACAGGGTTTACCGGTTCAGTTCGATCTTGGTGGCCACAGCAGAGAATTTTTTGAACAGGCTGACCTGGTTGCCATCAGTCCCGGAGTGCCACTCGGGATCGAACCGCTACAACTTGCCAGCAGCATGGGGATACCGCTGATCGGCGAAATCGAATTGGCATCGCGGGAAACTGCAAGCCCGATTATTGCCGTAACCGGCACCAACGGCAAATCGACCACCGTCAGCATGCTCGGCGAAATTTTCCACCGCTGGGGCAAGAAAACCTTTGTCGGTGGCAATCTCGGCACCCCTCTGGTTGAAGCCTGTAGCGAGGACTGGGATTTCCTGGTCGTGGAACTGTCTTCTTTTCAGCTGGAAACCATTGAAAACTTCAGCCCGCGCTATGGTGTGCTGCTGAACCTGAGCGAAGATCATCTGGATCGATATCCAGATCTGGCAAGCTATTATGCCGCTAAAAAGCGGATGTTTGAAAATATGTCCGCTAATCAGGTCGCGGTTCTAAATGCGGACGACGGCCAAGTCATGCAACTGGTGGCGGACAGCACCTGTCGCAGGGTGCTTTTTTCTGGTTCCGACTCTCTTAATGAGGGACTTGGACGGATCGGGAATGAGCTGATCTGGCGCTGGCAGGAAAAGGAGACGCGCTTACCATTGGATGCCCTTCAGTTGAAGGGGCTCCATAATGTTGAAAACGCCATGGCGGCAATGATCCCGGCCCTCCTTGAAGGTTGCCCGGCGGAGCTGGCCTGGGAGGCGGTCTGTGCCTTTCGCGGACTGCCACATCGGATGGCGCTGGTCCGTGAACTGGACGGGGTCTGCTGGTACAACGATTCAAAAGGGACCAACGTCGGCAGCGTCATGAAAAGTCTGGCCGGGCTGGCCGCTCCTGTGACTTTGATTGCCGGCGGCAAAGACAAGGGGGGCGACTATTCGGTGTTGCGACCACACGTCGAAGAGCGTGTGACTGATCTGATCCTGCTTGGTGAAGCCGCCGCACGGATGGAGCAGCAGCTGGTAGGGAGCAGCCGGATTCACCGGGTTGACAGCCTGGCTGAGGCGGTTGAGCTGGCACGCGGGGTGACCCCTGCAGGAGGCACAGTGCTCCTTTCTCCGGCCTGTGCGAGTTTTGATATGTTTGAAAACTTCGCTCACCGCGGTGATGAATTTACTCGACTGGTGCTGCAGCTTGAGCAGGGGGAGGCGGTATGAGGCTGCAGCGTGAAGTTGATACAACCTTGTTGCTGCTGGCGGTGACCCTTACTTGCCTGGGCGTGGTGATGGTCTATTCCTCCTCATCGATCATGGCGGCCGAGCGTTACAGCGACGGGCTCTATTTTCTCAAGCGGCAAGGCGCTTATGCCCTGATCGGTTTTCTGTTGATGATCGCCGCCATGTATTTCGATTATCGTCACTGGCGCAAGCTGACTGTGCCACTGCTGTTTGCCAGTATGATCCTGCTGAGCCTGCTGTTCGTTCCGGGACTGGGGGTCAAAGCCGGAGGGGCGGCGCGCTGGTTACGCCTGCCAGGATTGACCCTGCAACCGGTAGAACTGGTCAAGTTGGGGCTGGTGCTTTACCTGGCTCACTCATTGACCCGGAAAAAAGACAAAATCCGCACCTTCAAGTTCGGTTTTGCACCGTACCTGCTGGTGGTTGGAGCTCTGTTGGCCTTGCTGCTCAAGCAGCCTGATCTGGGCAGCGCGATGATCGTCGCTGGAGTTGCCCTGTCAATGCTTTTGGTTGCCGGCATCCGCTGGCGTTTTGTTCTTCCTCTGGTTATTGCAGCACTGCCCTGTCTCTATTTTTTGGTGATGAATGTCGAGTATCGGCGCCGCAGGATCATGGCCTTTCTCGACCCTTGGGACGACCCCTACGACACCGGCTTTCAAATCATCCAGAGCCTGGTGGCGTTCGGCAGCGGGGGAGCGTTCGGCCAGGGGCTTGGTGTCGGACAACAGAAGTTGTTTTATTTGCCTGAGGCACATACTGATTTTATTTTTTCAGTGGTCGGAGAAGAGCTCGGGATGGTTGGAGTTTTGGTTGTTTCCGCCATGTTTCTGGTGCTGATTCATCGCGGAATCCGGATCGCACTGAATGCCGAAGACCCGTTTGCCAAACATCTGGCTTTCGGACTCTCGCTGCTGCTTGGTCTGGAGGCATTCGTCAATATTGCCGTCTGTATGAGCCTGCTTCCGACCAAAGGCCTGGCGTTGCCGTTTATTTCCTATGGCGGCACCAGCCTGGTGGCCAGTCTCCTGGCAGTGGGGATTCTGCTGAATATCTCGTCCAATGCGGAGGCCAGGATATGAAGCTGCTGCTCGCCGGCGGAGGCACCGGAGGCCATCTGTTCCCGGCGGTGGCCCTGGCACAGGGACTGCTGCAGAGGAACAAGGCTGACACGGTTCAGTTTGTCGGCACTGAGCAAGGCCTTGAAGCGCGCTTGCTGCCGAAGCTTGGATTGCCTCTGGCCATGGTGGATATGAGTGGATTTGTCGGCCGCGGTCTGTTGGGTAAAGTGCAGAGCCTTCTGAAATTATTGCGCAGCTTGGGACAAGCTCGGCAGATTCTTCGCCACTTCCAACCTGATCTGGTTATCGGTGTCGGCGGGTATGCCTCGGTGCCGGTACTGTTGGCAGCAAAGCTGGGCGGTATCCCGTATCTGATCCATGAGCAAAACGCGGTGCCAGGTCTGAGCAACAGGCTGCTCGCGCGTTGGGCGGAGCGTGTTTGCCTCTCGGTTTCCGGCAGTGACCAGTATTTCGATCGAAGCCGGACGCTGCTGACGGGGAACCCTGTTCGTCAGGAACTGGAAGCGGTTGCAGCCGAGTTGCCAGACAAGGCGAAACTGCTTATTTTCGGCGGCAGCCGGGGCGCACGGGCGATCAACCGGTGTGTCCTGGAGGCGCTGCCCTTGCTGACGAAAAAGATCGACCATCTAAAAATTCTCCACCAGAGCGGAGAAGAGGATTTAGAGGAGGTTCGCCGCGGATATCGTGATGCAGGGCTCGATCCCGATCAGGTGGTTTCTTTCATCGACGACATGGCGGTTGCCTATGAGGAGGCCAGCCTGGTGATCTGCAGAGCAGGAGCGACCACTATCGCCGAACTGACGGTCTGCGGCCGCCCGGCGATCCTGATTCCATATCCCTATGCGGCCGGTGACCATCAGACGGCAAATGCGCTTGCCCTGGGCGAGGTGGGTGCGGCTTGTCTGTTGCCGCAGACAGAAATGACAGCGCAACGGTTGGCACAACTGGTTGAGGAGCTGATCAGTGATCGGAAGCGCCTGTCCAAGATGGCCGCCAGCAGCCGTAAACTGGGCCGTCCCGGGGCAACGGAACTGATCCTGAGTGAGTGTGAACGGCTGCTGAGCCGACAGAAGGGCAATTAAGCGATGTACGGTCATATCAAAAAAATTCATTTTGTTGGCATCGGTGGCATCGGCATGAGCGGTATTGCCGAACTACTGCTCAACCAGGGGTACTCAGTCTCTGGTTCCGACCTGCGCGAAAGTGACACAACCCGCCGGCTTCGTGATCTGGGCGGTGAAATCTGGATAGGACATCAGGAAGAAAACATTGCTGGTGCTGATGTGGTCGTGACCTCTACTGCGGTTCACATGAGTAATCCGGAAGTGGTCGCTGCGCACCGGCAGCATATTGCCGTCATCCCGCGTGCGGAAATGCTGGCAGAGTTGATGCGGATGAAGTACGGCATCGCGATTGCCGGAACCCATGGCAAGACCACGACAACCAGCATGATGGCAATGGTGCTGACTGATGC
>PKUD01000113.1 GCA_002869695.1 Desulfuromonas sp.
AAAGCCACGGGGTGCTCGGTATCCGCCAGGGTTTCACTGATCCCCAGCTCTTCAAAGCCGGCAATCGTGACGATATCCCCGGCAGTCGCCTGCTCCAGTTCCACCTGCTGCAGCCCCTGATAGCCGAGCAGTTTGCTGATCCGTCCGCTGGTCACCTTGCCGTCACGATCGATCCGGGCAACGGTTTCACCTGAACGGATTGAACCGTTGACGATCTTGCCGGTACCGGTACGACCAATGAACTTGTTGTAGTCGATGCTGGTCACCAGCATCTGAAAAGGAGCCTGCGGATCGGCCACCGGCGGGTCAACCCGCTCGCCGATCATCTCGAACAACGCCTCCAGGTTGTCCGATTCGTCAGCCAGCTCACGTTTGGCGATGCCGAGCTTGGCACTGGCATACACAATCGGGAAATCGAGCTGGTCTTCGTTGGCGTCCAGTTCACAGAACAGGTCGAAGACCATATTGACCACTTCTTCCGGGCGGGCACCGGGGCGATCGATCTTGTTGATCACCACGATCGGCTTGATTCCCAGGTCGAGAGACTTCTTCAGCACAAACCTGGTCTGCGGCATCGGCCCGTCAAAGGCATCAACCAGTAACAGCACAGAATCGACCATCTTGAGAATCCGCTCGACCTCGCCACCGAAGTCGGCGTGACCGGGGGTGTCAACGATATTGATCTTCAGGTCACCATGATGAACCGAAAGATTTTTCGACAGGATAGTGATTCCACGTTCCTTCTCGAGGTCGTTACTGTCCATGACCCGTTCGGTGATCACCTGGTGCTCCCGGAACACCCCGGACTGGATCAGCATCGCGTCAACCAGAGTGGTTTTACCGTGATCAACGTGAGCGATGATTGCAATATTTCTTATCTTTTCCGACATAGAAGCTAAATCCTTAATTTACGGTTAAATTTACAGGGCGGAGGATTATGTCAAAAAGACTCCCAGATGCCAAGGAAAAAGAACCGAAAAAGTCGGCTATCTTGTCAAATGAGTATTTGGATGAATTTATGGGCAAAAGATGATTGAATAAAACATTCAAAATTTACAACTCACGGAGTCACGGAGAGAAACCATAATACATTGGTTCATATTCCCTCTTCCTCTGCGTTCTCAGTATCTCCTTGGCGAGATAGCTATAAGGTCCTCAGTATGGGCTGACTACGGTGACAAAGTTTAACCATTCAACGCCATATATCGGTCATTTGGCTGGATAAAAAGAAAGAAACAAGTCCTCATTAAAATTATAATTCAATAATTACAAATTATTCACCTTAGACTTTCTAGACATTACAGCAACTTAAGCTTCACCACTGAGATTTATGGTATATCATGGCAAAGTTATTGCTTTACAAAGGGAATATATAGAGTGTAAAACAACTGAAACGTAAAATCCTCCTATGGGATGCAGGGGCTCTGCCCCACTCAAAAAAACAAAAATTAATCTGTTTTCTGCTCAGAGCAAACCACGGGTGACCGTGGGACGCAGAGCCACGGAACTGAGACATCAGTTAGCCGAGCCGCCAGAAGTTAATAAACTTTTGGCGGCTTTTTTTATCTGGATGACCAGTTACGGATACTTTTTACGATGAAAGACAGCATGGCGAAACTTACAACCATTCTCTTTTTGCTCTTCATGACAGTCCTGCTCGCGGCGTGTGGGGCAGGCAGTGATGGTGAATATATCATGACTAACGACTCATCCGACCCCCCTGCCGAAACGGCAACACCCCTGTCGGTCACCTTGTCCTGGGATGACAGCCCGGGTGAAAATGTCGCCGGCTACAAGATCTACTACAACTCTGGGGAACCGGACTTCCCGATAGGGGTATTTGGAGCGAATGAAGGGACCTCACCCATCGATGTGGGCGATTCAAGAACTGCAACGCTTACCGGACTACTCCCCGATGACGTACACTACTTTTCCGTTACGGCCTACGACTCAACAGGCAACGAAAGTACTTTTTCCAATATCGTCTCAACCCAATAAAATCCATTTTATTAATCCAACGATCCATGCAGACCATGCTTTTTCATCAGGTCGTACAGGGTCGGCCGACTGACATCCAGAATCTCAGCGGTCTTGACAATATTACCGGCACTCTGCTCGAGAGCTGTCGCGAGCAGCTCCCTGTCGACCCGACTGCGCGCTTCCTTGAGGGTAAGACCAGAAAAATTGAGCCCAGAAGACGAATCGACCATTAGCGCGCCCCCCTGCTCAGTTTCCTCCGGCTGAAAACCGAGATCACCCGGTTCAATAATTGCGCTATCTGCCATGACAACTGCACGCTTGACCTTGTTTTCCAGCTCCCTGACATTCCCGGGCCATTGGTATGCAGCAAGGGCCTTCAGTGACGCAGCGCTGAAGCCCCTGATCTTTTTGCTGAACTCCCGAGAAAACCGCTGAATAAAATAGTTTGCCAGCAGGATGATATCATCGCCGCGCTCACGCAGCGGAGACAATTCAAGGTTGATCACGCCCAGGCGATAATAGAGGTCCTCCCTGAAAGCACCGCTG
>PKUD01000196.1 GCA_002869695.1 Desulfuromonas sp.
GGGGCAATTGTCAGCACTGCACCCTTTTCGATCACAACCTTGCCCTGAATCCGGACTTCTCCCTCCCAGTAGACATTCCCAGTGATGACGTTATTATCCATCGACTCGGCAAACCAGGAACATCCTGCCAGTGGCAGCACCAGCATCAGACTGAAACATACCAGAAATGTCCGCAAAGTCATGTTGACCATCTCCCCCGTTATTTCATTAAAACAATGCCGCTTCAATAAACGAACAGGCCGGAAACCGGCCTGTTCGGAGATACACGAAACGACTAAAGCTTACCCTGGGAATGCATCCCCTCAAGTGCCTGCACTTCGGCCTGCACTTGCGCTGTGCCTGGACCAGGAGGAGCTATTTTAAGGAACTTCTTCCAGGTCTCCAGTCCCTTCACCGGATCTTTCAGGTCGTAGAGATAAACGATCCCCATATTGTAAAGCGACTGGTGATGATTGGGACTGATTTCATTGGCGCGCTGAAAGTTGCTGATCGCCTTGTCGAAGTCACCGAGGCGACGAAACATCACCCCCTGATCGGTGAGCACGTTCGGATCACTGCCGTCCAGAGCCAGCGCTTTGTCATAGGCAGCAACCGCCTTGGCTGGCTGGTCCGCGTCGAAGTAATTGTGCCCCAGCTGCACCCAGGCATTACGATTCTCCGGTTCTTTGGCGACAATCCGTTCCAGCATGGTGATTTTCTGCTGATAATCGATCGCCGGTGCTGCCGCCGGAGCGGGAGCAGTAGCAACCGACCCCTTCTCCTGCTGCATGTTGGTGATGATAACGCCGACCAGGACACCGACGGCCAGCACAACAACCAGCAACAGAATCGTCTCTTTTTTCATGACCTGCTCCTTATTGGGACTGCGCTGCCAGCTTGACTGCCTTGCGCTGTTCCCAGAAAATCAGGATCGGGCTGGCGACAAAGATCGAGGAATAGGTCCCGATCAGCACACCAACCAGCATGGCGAAAGCAAAGTTATGAATAACCCCGCCGCCCAGGACAAACAGGGCCAGCACCACCAACAGGGTGGTCCCCGACGTCAGCATAGTCCGGGAGAGGGTATCATTGATGCTGCGATTGACAATGAAACTGAAGCTCTCCTTGTTGTATTTGGCCAGGTTCTCACGAATCCGGTCATAGACAATAATGGTATCGTTCAGAGAGTAACCGATGATCGCCAGAAACGCGGCAATAATCGGCAGGTCAATCTCCTTGCCGAACAGGCTGAACACCCCCAGGGTGATCGTGACATCATGCACCAGGGCGACAATCGCACCGACGGCAAAGCGGAATTCAAAACGCCAGGAGATATAGACCAGAAGACCGAGCATGGCGTATAAGATCGCCTTGATCCCCTTGGAGCGCAGGTCCTTACCAACCTGTGGCCCGACCATTTCAACCCGCCGGATATCAACCTGATCAGCACCGTATTTGGCGCTCAGGGCGGAGCCGATCTCCGCCGACAAACCCTTCAGTTCGCCGGAGGAATTTTCCACCCGGATCAGGAACTCATTGGCGTTGTCGCCGAACTTCTGCACGCTCATGCTGCCCAGATCAAGACCCGACAGGACATCTTTGATCGTACCGGCATCGGTCTCCTCAACGAACAGCACCTGCACCAGGGTCCCACCGGCAAAATCGATGCCGTAGTTCGGACCACCCTTGACGATCAAAGATGCGATGCCGATCAGGATAAGAGCGGCTGAAATAATGACCGCCAGTTTTCGTTTACTGACAAAATCGATATTAGTATCCGGTTTGATAATCTGCATTCCGGAATCTCCTTAAATGCTCAGCCGTTTGATTGCGCGGCTTTCCAGGAAAAAGTTGAAAATCACCCGTGATACGAAAATAGCGGTGAACAAGGAAGCGACAATGCCGATCGACAGGGTTACGGCAAAACCTTTAACCGGCCCGGTCCCGAACTGGAACAAAACCAGGGCTGCCAGCAACGTGGTCAGGTTGGCATCGATAATGGTCAGAAACGCCTTGCTGTAACCGACATCCAGGGCAATTTTCGGTGCTTTTCCAAGCCGTAATTCTTCGCGGATCCGTTCAAAGATCAGCACGTTGGCATCGACTGCCATACCGACGGTCAGAACGATACCGGCGAGACCGGGCAAGGTCAGGGTCGCGCCAAGCAGCGCCAGCAATGCCGAAATAAAGAACAGGTTGAGCAACAGCGCGACAACAGCAACCACGCCGGACAGCTGATAATAGATCACCATCGCGGCGATGACCAGAATGCCGCCGACAATGATCGACTTGATCCCCTTGTCGATCGAATCCTGACCGAGGGAGGGTCCAACCGTCCGGTTTTCCATGATCGAAACGGGAGCAGGCAGAGAACCGGCGCGCAGCACGATCGCCAGGTCGGTCGCCTCCTGCGAGGTAAAGGCACCTGAGATCTGCGCACTGCCGCCGGCAATCCGCTCGCGAATAACCGGTGCGGAATAAACCGTATCGTCAAGCACGATCGCCATCCGCTTGCCGACGTTGGCCGCGGTAATCTGATCGAAGCGCTTGGCCCCCACCGCGTTGAAGTCGATCGCCACATAGGGCTCGTTAAACCGGGTGTCGATACGGACGTTGGCATCGGCGAGCAGGTCACCGGTCAGAGCTGTCTTGTCGTAGACTACAACCGGCGTTTCGGTGACCGCTCCGGTGCTACGGTTCACGTTCTTTTCATAGAGCAACCGGGTTCCCGGCTCGAGCTTGCCAGCGACCGCGTCCTGCAGGTTGGCATCCTCCACCACCATTTTGAATTCCAGGCGGGCGGTTTTACCCAGCAGGTTAATCGCACGATCGGGGTCATCTACCCCCGGCAGCTGGATCAGGATTCGATTGCCGCTCTGTCGCTGCAGCGTGGGTTCACTGACGCCAAACTGATCAACCCGGTTGCGCATGGTTTCAAGCGCCTGGCGCACTGCGTAATCGCGGGTGTTCTCGATCTCGGTATCACTGAGACGGAAATGCTTTTCAACGAATCCCCCGTCAGCAGTGAAGGTTTCCTGCTCAAGTAAGGGAAAACTCTCCGTCATCAGGGCATCAACCTCGGCCCCGGCCTGATCGTCGTAGACGATAACCACCAGGCGATCCCCCTGACGTCGCTCAATCCGCTTGTAAACGGTATCCTTTTCCCGCAGCAACGCCTCGGTCTGGTCAATCAGCGTATCAACGCGGCTCTCCACGGCCTTGTCAACATCGACAGCGAGGACCAGGTGCATCCCACCCTGCAGGTCAAGCCCGCGGTGAATCGGATCGACCGTGTCGGTCCACCAGGTTGGCAGGTTGCTGGTCAGAGTCGGCGCAAGGGAAAACAGGGCCAGAACCAGACAGAGCAAAACGAGTCCGCCCCGTATTTTCATACTTTTCGACATGTCCGTCGTTTCTCCTTCAACTGTTTAAACAGGAGTCTATATAGTAGTCCGCGGCCGGATACGGATTCCGGTCGCTGAGTCGGAATTAGCCTTCGCTGGAAACATCGGTCACCGATGAACGGTTCATCTTGATCTTAACGCCGGTGGCGATTTCGACGGTCAGCGATGTATCTTGAACCGATGCGATTTTTCCGTGGATACCGCCGGCGGTCACAACGGAATCTCCCACCTTGAGGTTATTCACCAGCTCGCGGTGCTGTTTAGCGCGTTTCTGTTGCGGGCGGATCAGCAGAAAGTAGAAAATTGCGAACATCAACACCAGCATGATGATCCCTTCGTAGCCGGGACGTCCGCCCTGTTCTGCTGTCGCGGTTCCTGCCATTGCAAAAGCTTCTGATACCATCGGTAACCTCCTTGGTTATTTAGATTCAATCGAAAGATCGATTGTTTGAGTTGTCTAGGTTATATCGATTCCAGGTCATGATAAAAGTCGGCCCGGTATCGGTCGAAACGATTTTCCGCAATCGCCCGGCGGGCTCCCGCCATCAATTGCTGATAATAGAACAGGTTATGGTGCGTATTGAGCACCGAAGCCAGAATCTCATTACTCTGGTACAGGTGGCGCAGATACGCCCGGCTGTAATTCCGGCACACGTAACAATCGCATGACGGATCGATCGGCTGCTGGTCGTCGCGATAACGGGCCTGCTTGATACTCAGCTTGCCGAAGCGGGTAAAAAGCACGCCGTTGCGGGCGTTGCGGGTCGGCATCACGCAGTCGAACATGTCACAACCGCGGGCGATCCCCTCGATCAGGTTCTCCGGGGTGCCGACGCCCATCACGTAGCGCGGCTGGTCCTGCGGCAGCAGCGGCAAACTGTACTCCATCATCTCGTACATGACCGCCGCCTCTTCACCCACCGAGAGGCCACCGAGGGCATAACCTTCGAAACCGATCTCCTGCAACTCCTCGGCGCTCTGGCGACGCAGGTCCCTTTCCATGCCGCCCTGGACAATTCCGAACAGTGCCGCTTCTCCCCCGGCCGGCAGAACATCGCGGCAACGTTTTGCCCAGCGCGTCGAACGGGCCGTCGAATCGGCAACATAGCAGCGCTCTGCGGGATGGGGGATACATTCGTCAAAGACCATGACGATATCCGAACCGAGGGCCTGCTGAATCTCGATCGAGAGCTCCGGGGTCAGTATGTGCCGGCTCCCGTCCAGGTGCGACTGAAAAGAAACACCTGCCTCCTCAATCTTACACAGATCGCCGAGACTGAACACCTGGAAACCACCGCTGTCGGTCAGAATCGGCCGGTCCCAGTGCATGAATTTGTGCAGGCCGCCCAACTGACGGACCAATTCATGGCCCGGTCGCAGATAGAGATGGTAGGTATTGGCCAGAAGGATCTGCGCTCCGATCTCCTTGAGCGACTCGGGCAGCATCCCCTTGACCGTCCCCTGGGTGCCTACCGGCATAAAGGTCGGTGTATCGATCGTGCCGCGACGGCAGGAAATCCGGCCGAGACGTGCCCTGCTGCTTCCGTCCTGTTGTAAAAGATCAAATCGGAACAAAGACAATATCGGGTTCCTAAACTATCAACATGCAGTCGCCGTAGCTGAAAAACCGGAAACGCTCCGCCACGGCCCGCTGGTAGGCCTGCAGAATGAAATCCCGCCCGGCAAAAGCCGAAACCAGCATCAGCAAGGTCGACTTGGGTAGATGAAAATTGGTAATCAGAGCATCAACCAGTTTAAAACGATAGCCCGGGTAGATAAAAATTTCACTCTCATCCTCCCCGGCCTGTAAGCATCCCTGCTCGTCAACCGCCGATTCCAGAGCCCGGGCCGCTGTTGTGCCCAGTGCCACAATCCGGCGCCGTTCAGCCTTGGCGCGGTTGACGGCCGCCGCAGTCGCAGATGGAACCGAGTAGATTTCGGCGTGCATCTTGTGCTGCCGGATATCCTCGACCCGCACCGGCAGAAATGTTCCGAGACCGACGTGCAGGGTCAACGGTAGAATCTCCACTCCTTTGTCCCGCAACTGCTGAAGAATGTCTTCAGTAAAGTGCAGGCCAGCAGTAGGGGCGGCTAACGCGCCATCATTGCAGGCGAAGACCGTCTGGTAACGCTGGCGATCTTCCGCAGAATCCGGACGGGTGATATAGGGTGGCAAAGGCAGGTGCCCGACCCGCTCGATAGTGTCCAGGAATGGCCCGTCGCAAAAAAACCGAACCATCCTCTGCGGCGGTTCAGTGCCATCCAACACCTCGGCAGTCAACCCCTCTGCCAACTTCAGCTGCGTTCCAACTTTCAAAGAGCGTGAACTGCGGGTCATGCACAACCAGTCTTCGTCGACGGCACCCGCCAGTCGCCGGACCAGAAAAATCTCGACCTTGCCCCCGGATTCCTTCCGTCCCAGCAGACGGGCCGGAATGACCCGGGTGTCGTTGATCACCAGCAGATCACCCTTGCGAAACGCGTCTACCACCGAGGGGAACCCGGCGGTACTGATAGCGCCCCGCTGTCGGTCGACCAGCATCAGCCTGGACCCGTCGCGTCGCTCCGTCGGGTGCTGGGCAATCAACTCCTCGGGGAGCAAAAAATCGAAGTCTTCCAGTTGCATTCGAACCGTTCTGCCAGCCTGCTTTTTGCAGGGAAAATCAGCGACCTAGAAAATCATATATAACCGGCAAAGTCAATGGCTTTTACTCCTGCAAACCCGCGCCAGAAAAGACATCCATATAGATCAATCCAGCGATCAACAGAGCTTGATATTGGCAGGCTGTGCTTTGCCGCAGTCAAACCTCTGGCTGGAGCACGTTTTTTTGCCGAACGATCCCGATTAGGATTCTCAATAACAAATTACAGGCTGTACCAAAAGACGGTTTGTGATATGACTATGCCGACTTTCAACCCACAGGAGGAATACGTTTTGCGAACCAGCGTTTTTACCCTTGCACTGATACTACTCGTTCTGTTCACCTCCCCGGCCCTCGCTTTCATGGCTGAAGGGGAAGGCTGCGGCACCGGCAGCTGTATCGATTGCCACAGCTTGAGCAAAGAAGAGGCCAGCGAGATCTTCAAACCGATCGGTGGCGAGGTCCATGCCGTTGAGCACGCTGAAGTGCCCGGCCTCTGGCGGATCGAACTGAACACCAAAGGTCGTACCATCCCCTTGTATCTCGACTATTCCAAGTCCTACATGATCGCCGGGGATGTGATCCGTCTCAAGGACCGCAAGAATATCACCGACAAACGGTTCCAGGAGCTCAATCCCCTCGACACCGGTAGCCTTCAACTTGACGATGCCCTGCTGCTCGGCAGTTCCGATGCAAAGACCGAGGTGATTGTCTTCACCGATCCGCATTGTCCCTACTGCAGCAAGCTGCACAAGGAGATGCTTGAAGCGGTCAAGCAAAGACCGGATATCGCGTTCCGGATCAAGCTGTTGCCCTACAAAAAGACCTCCAAACTGCCGACCAAAACGATTCTCTGCAACAAGTCTCTGGCGATGCTGGAGCAGGCCTTTGCCGGAGAGCAGCTGCCGCCGCCTCTCTGCGAAACCGATCAGGGCGAGCAGAACATTCAGCAGGCCCGCGAGCTCGGCATCCGCAGCACCCCCACCCTTGTCCTGCCCAATGGACAGATCGCCCCGGGATACAAAAAGGTGAAAGACCTGCTTGAATTGATTGATGGGGCGACACCCGCCGGTTGATCAGCCCTGATCCTTAATAGAAGAAGCCCCGGCCAGCAACGACCGGGGCTTCTTTTTTCTGCGGGGGTACCCTGCCTGAAACTATTTATGTATCTCGATCGGTAAATTCATTGATGAACGCCCGGTAGTTGTCCTTCATCGTTTGCTCGACGACGATCTCACCTGTCCGGTTCTGCCAGACAGAGATATGAAATGTCTTTCCTCTGAAATTCTTCCAGTGCGATGCGTTGAGATAATCATAACCATTGGCCGAAATCAACGCCCTGTCATCCACACCCCACCAGAGATGTTTGTGCTTGCCGCTGCCGTTGACCCTGGTGTGGGTATAGTGAGGTCGGCCATAGAAACCGACCAGACGATGGACCAGTGATTCGAAGCTGATACCGTTATGCATCAGAAACTCAGGCTGAATCCTGATCTCCTTCTTGAAAGAAATCAACTCAAGCTCGAGCGTCAACTCCAGAAAGTAGCTGACTTCTCTGGTTGCCGGCTCTCGACCTTCGCGTTCTGTGCTGGACTGTAGATGCAGGGAATTTGTATAACCGCCATTGAGCGAGACAGAGGTCGCCTTGCCCTTGCAGAAACAGTCCAGAATTGACTGCATCAGTTGAGAACTGCCGGCTTCAGGGATAGCGACATTTTCCCAGACTGTCTTTTCGACATCGATAAACTCAGGGATCTCCCCGGCAAAAAATGGCCTTTGGGAGAGGTTGAGAACAAAACCAAAGGGGATTCCCTCAAAACGAAAGCCATCCATCGCCGGATAGGGCTTCTCCTCGGGAACATTCCGCAGCTGCTCAATTTCAAGCTGTCGCTGGTTTGGGCCGGAACAGGCCGACAGGAAACAGGCCATCACGACAAATATGGAAAAGACTGTCTTGCGTAGACTCCCGATCATCATATCCCCTCGTATCCTATATTAATGTTTGCTTATTAAATATATATTATCTCAGAAAAATATCAAGTGATAAAATGAACGAACAGGCAAAGAACAAAAAATCCCCGACCAGAACAGCCGGGGATTTCAGTTACATTGATAAGCAGCAGAGGTCCAACCTTTGAAGTCAGATGATTTTTCTGCGGACCATGAACTCAGCCCCGCTGGAAACTGAACTGATAAGTGCGTATCTTGCCGTTCTTGATCAGCGGCAGAACCAGCAGACTACTGAGCATCTTGATGATTGTCTGTCCAAGCATGGCCGGCCACACCGGGCCGAAGGCAAGCAATACGAAAATTACCGAGTCAAGAGGAATGGACACCAGGTTGCTGAGCAAAAGACGCTTTTGCAGGCCCCCCCGGGACGTGCTGTAGATCGCCCAGTCACTGAACTCGGCAATGAAGAAAGCGCACACCGAAGCCAGCGCCAGCTGCTGATTAAAGGCAAAGGTGATCAGCGAGGCAACCAGCATCCAGACCCAGCAGCCGAATGTGCCGAAGCGTTCCTGCACAACGTCACGGGCCGAGAAAGTCAGGCCGATCACCGCCGCTCCAGCCGGAAATGTCAGACCTAAAACCGTCACGAGCCCCAAGCTATGCACCAGGACATTGGCCAGGATGATGGATCCGAGATAAAAAACAACACTCATATAAACGTTCTCCGGGGAGGCCGACCATGGGTACTTCCCCACGCTCTTCAGATTAAGGTTCACCACGGGCCGTTCGCCCGACGATCCTGTTGCGTGGATTAATTACTTCGAGTAGTACTCGACGATCAGTTTCTCGTTGGCCGGACTGTTGATCTCTTCCGCCAGCGGCAGGCGATTGACTTTGACCGTCAGCGTTTCGCGATCGACACTGAACCATTCCCCCCCTGAGAAGCGAGGATTCTCCCTCAGATAACGAGATGCCAAAACCCTGCTGTTTTCCCGATCACTGAAAGTCACAACGTCCCCTTCCCTGACCTGGTATGACGGGATATCCACCTGTTGCCCATTGACCTTGAGATGACCGTGATTGACCAGCTGCCGCGCCTGCGACAGCGAGCGACCTAAACCAGCTCTGAACGCCAGGCTGTCCAGACGGGTCTCTAGCAGCACCAGCATGTTGTCTCCAGTGACGCCTGGCATCCGCTGAGCCTTGCGAAACACCCTGCGGAATTGCTTCTCCAGCAGACCGTAGCTGTGGCGCAGCTTCTGTTTCTCTATCAACTGCAAAGCATAATCTGACTGCTTGCGAAAACGTTTGGCGCCATGCTGTCCAGGACCATCTTCACGCCGCTGCAGCAGCCGGTCGTACTTGTCATTGCCATAAATATTTACGCCGAAACGGCGCACGATCTTACCTTTGGGGCCTGTAAATCTGGCCATATCTGTTCGCTCCTTTAGCTGTCTTTTTGAAAACGGTTTTCATCTTTATTATCTCTGACTATTTTTGTCAACTATTTTATGGGACCCTCGTTATTTGACTGTCACAATCAAATTTGTTTGAATGTAGGCGAATTTATACACATGTTGTTTTTTTCCTCTAGAATGTTTCTTGTGTTCAGGAAATTCTGAATCGCTTTTTTCGCTTTAGACTATCTCGCTAACCCCTCGACGAATGCAGAACTGACAGTTTCTTCAGCATGTCCTTCTCTGGGAGGCTACCCATGATTGCGGTCATTTTTGAAGTCATTCCGAACGAGAACGGCAAGGCCGAATACCTGACGATAGCGGCACAGCTGAGCAAACAACTTTCCAACATCCCGGGTTTTATTTCCATCGAACGCTTCCAGAGCCTGGCCGACCCCAACAAACTGCTTTCACTATCATTCTGGCAGGACGAAGCATCCATTGCCCAATGGCGAAATCTCGAAGATCACCGCATGGCCCAGACGAGAGGGCGAGACAGTCTTTTTGAGGATTACCGGATTCGTGTTGGCGGCATAACGCGGGATTATTCATTGTCAACGAGGGAGCAGGTCCCCGATGATTCAAAAGTCGCGCACCACAACAACTGACCTAACCTCACCAGCTTAATCTTTCAACGCGGCCCCGAGAAAACGAGGATTATGAAAAAAGGAATTTGGGTGGGTATTTTTGTTACCGTTTTAACCTGGTCGGCCATTGCACCGAAAAGCTACTTTACCTGGTTCCTTGAGGTTATCCCCGCCATCATTGCCATCATCGTTTTAGCCTGCAGCCGGAAATCCTTCCCGCTGACTCCCCTCGCCTATATCCTGATTCTCTTCCACGCGATCATCCTGATGGTCGGTGGACACTACACCTACGCAGAGGTGCCTCTCGGGGACCTGTTCGGCACAGGAAGGAACAACTACGACAAAATCGGCCATCTGGCGCAGGGATTTATCCCCGCGCTGATCGCCCGAGAAATATTGATCCGTAAAGCTGTCGTCAACTCTAAAAAATGGCTGAACTTTTTTATTGTCACCAGCTGTCTGGCTTTCAGCGCATTCTACGAACTGATTGAATGGTGGGTCGCCGCATTAACCGGCGATTCTGCGGAAGCCTTTCTCGGGACACAAGGCTACATATGGGACACCCAATCGGACATGGCCATGGCACTGTTAGGAGCCATCCTGTCTCTGCTGCTTTTAGCCGGATACCATGACCGGCAGCTGAGCAGGTTGAACTGACCAGCCCAGCGTTCTTGTGTCCCTAAAAGAGCGGGGGAGCTATGAGTTATGATCAGAGAACGGGAAAAGTGAACTTAGAAGGACGAGTTGACCTGAATGCTCATCGCGATCCTTTCCGGCTCAACCCTTGTTTTTCTTTTCATTTACTGCAAACGATTTCCCGACACGAGCTATATCCTGGTGATCGCTGTCACCGGGATCATGTTTTACCTTCTCAGCATCTTGCTCAGGGTGCAAAACAATCGGACAAAGTTCCTCACCGGAAAAACCTTTATGCCTGAACGATACATCAAGGTGATATTCCCCGCGATCGGCTTTGCCATTGGCCTGGCCCCGCTGTTTTTCTAACTGTTGAGGATTTTATGAGTATTGGTCCCCTCTTCTCAGAGCTTGCCCAGTCCCCGGAAAGCTCACTGTTTGATAAGATAGGACTGGTACTGACCTATGCCCTGGTCATTGGTGCGGTCGTTGTCGCACTGATCGGCGGTATCAGAATCTGGAGGGACAGGTACAAGGACGGGTCAGATCAGAACGAATAATAACCCTCAAATAGGAGTTGACGCCATGCCCTACCTGCAACTGGATGTTCCGGATCGCTACCCGGCTGACAGCAAACGCGCCCTGGCCAAACGCATGGGAGATGATTACGCGCGCATCATGCAGAGCGACGCCAGCCTGGTCAGCGTTGCGATCCGCGAGCTACCGGACGGCGGCCTGTGGAGCTGCGGTGACGGTGATCCTCAGCCGGGTGCGCGGCTGATGTGCGACATTCGGCGTGGGAGGTCACCAGAGCAGCGGGCCGCCCTAGCCCAGGCACTGATCGACGCCTGTGGCGAAATCCTCGACCTGCGCAGTGACCTGCTGCCGGTAGAGTTCACCCAGCATGCCGGCGACGAAATGTTCCGTAGCGGACGGGGGTGGTCGAAAGACTGGACAGCGAACGAGGCGAAGTAGTAAAACAGAGCAATGCTGCATAACTTCACGTTCACGGAGTTGCATCATGGCACACCACACCGTCAAATCGAGTTACGCCAAGCTGGTTGACCGTCTCAACCGTTTCCCCCAGGGGGCTCCACCCTCAAAGGTCCTGTTCCAGATTCTCGCCATGTTGTTCAGTGAAAAAGAAGCTGAACTGGTGGCACAGCTGCCGATCCGGCCGTTCAATGCCGAACGCGCCGCACGCGCCTGGAAGATGGGCCTGCACTCAGCGCAGAAGGTCCTCGAAGAACTGGCAGGCCGGGCGATCCTTGTCGACATGGAGCAGGACGGTGAAACCCTCTATGTGCTGCCACCGCCGATGGCCGGGTTCTTCGAATTCTCGATGATGCGCCTGCGCGAGGACCTCAACCAGAAACTGCTCGCCGAGCTGTTCTACCAGTACATGAACGTCGAGGAGGATTTTATCCGCAACCTGTTCACCGACGGCGAGACCCAACTTGGCCGCACGTTCATCCATGAACCGGTGCTGACCAACGAGGACGCCCTGCACGTGCTCGACTACGAACGGGCCAGCGAGGTGATCAAAACCGCCAGCCATATCGGCGTCGGCATCTGCTACTGCCGCCACAAGATGGAACACAGGGATCAGGCCTGTGAGGCGCCGATGGATATCTGCATGACCTTCAACGCCTCCGCCGCCTCATTGACCAGGCACGGCCACGCGAGGGCCATCGATGCCAGCGAATGCCTTGACCTGCTGCAGCAGGCCTACGACCACAACCTGGTGCAGTTCGGCGAAAACGTCCGCCGGCAGGTCAACTTCATCTGCAACTGCTGCGGCTGCTGCTGCGAAGCGATGATCGCCGCGCGCCGCTTTGCCACCATGAACCCGGTACACACAACCAACTATATTCCGGCTATTGATCAATCCGGCTGCACCGGTTGCGGCCAGTGCGTCAACATCTGTCCGGTTGAAGCGGTGGTCCTCAGCTCGGCCAACGATCCTCACCAGCTCAAACGCAGACACGCCACCCTGGTCGAGGATCACTGCCTCGGCTGCGGCCTCTGCGCCAAAATCTGTCCACAGGATTGCATCAGAATGGACTCTCGGCCGGAACGGATCATCACCCCGCTCAACGGCAGTCACCGGGCAGTAGTGATGGCGGTGGAGCGGGGCAAACTGCAGAACCTGATCTTCGATAACCAGGTGCTCTACAGCCACCGTGCGCTGGCCGGACTGCTTGGTGGCATTCTCAAGCTCCAGCCGATCAAGCGGGTGCTGGCCAGCCGGCAGGTCAAGTCCCGCTATCTCGAAAAACTGCTGGAGCGCTACTGACACTCCCTGAAAAAAATACCCCGACCGTTATCGATCGAAGTATTGATGCAAAAGCCCGCAGGGAAGCAGAAGCTCCAATATGGCGGCCATCCCTTGCAGTCCGAAAAGCGGGATGACTAAAACAGGTAGTGCCAGAGCAGATCCAGCCGGCCGCGCAGAATCAGGGTCTTGCCAGAGTAGCGCATGACCTCGCGGACCCTCTCGCGGTGCCCGGGCCTGAAGCAGTGCACCTCGCAATGTTTGCACATCGGCTTCGGATCGAGGGGACAACGCAGCCGCCGCTCCAGGGCGTAAAGCAAAAAGTCGCGGCACTCTTCACAGTAATGATATTTCTCTACCCCCGGCAGGCCGGTCGCAACCGGGTCGAGGCGGAAGGACTCTCTGCTTTGGTGATGGTCGCCACAGTAGACAGAGGTAAACAGCGCCAGGATCTTAAGATCCTTGCGTTCCTTACCGGTCAACTCCTTGATGTTTTTTTTAACCATAAATCAGCCAGTTAAAATCTGCTAGCGAGAATCTTGTTGCACTTTATTGAGTCAATTCCCGGAGCAGTTCCGCCTTGCGTTCAGAGTATTCCTGCTGCGAAATCACCCCGCGCTTGAACCTGCCCTGCAGGATCGTCAGCCGTTCTTCAAGAGTCGTGACGCCAGCATTATTGTGACCGCGCCGTTCCTGCAGTCGGCTCGCTTCTGCACGAATATCCACCAGCAGCATCTTCAGTTCGGCATTGCCGAGCCAGTGGGTATAGGCAGGATTCTGGTGGTATGCCCCCTTGTAGGTTTTAGCAAGGGCAAACTTCTTCATCGTAAAAAAGAGCCGTTCAATGTGTGAAATGTCCTCATAGAGCATCTGGCCATCCAGTACCAGCTCATGCTGGCGAACGGGGTGCGCCGGCCGGTCATGCGGCATAGGATCGAGCAGCTTGCGGTCGTAGAGCTCGCTGATAATTTCGGCAGCCTCGGCCACCAGCTGCTTCGACTGGTCACGAATTGCATCTGCGGCGGCCAATTCAGCTTCAGCAAAACGCCCGGCGTGGCATTGCCTGCAGAGCTTTATCATCTTCGCCCTCTCTGCCGCATATTTCTCTGGAGGATAGACCTGACCCGCCGGTGTCGCGGTAATGCCCTGCGAGACGTTATGGCTGCCTTTTGGCATATGGCACAGCTGACAATCGGGTCCGACCGAGCGACCCTGCACCCGGTTGAGAGTCCCATGCTGGGACGTCTGCCACATCTCCCACTGCGGATGATCCGGACCCATGTGACATTTGGCACAGACGGCCGGATCACGGACGATAGCAAGATCAGTCAGGTGATTGCCGTGGCAGCTGCCACAGGCGTTTTCCACCATATGGCAACGATTGCAACCGAGCTGGCCCATTTCACTGCTCTGCTTGAGAAAGCGGGAGCACATGACGTCGGTAAGGGGGAGCGTACTCCCTTCTTCATGGCAGAAACGGCACTCGCCCTGATCCCGACCCGGCAAATTTCGTGTACACCCCCACCCGGTGTGCAAAGCCGTCCCGTGCTTGCTTTCACTGTGTTCGGCGAAAGCTTGCTGATGGCAGCGGGCACAAATTGCGGCGACCACTGGGGCATTCCCCTGCAGTATTTTGTCGTGATCGTCACCGTGGCAGGAACGACAACCGACGTTCGCTGTCGCATGTCCGCTTTGCTGCCATTGAGTCACGGCACCGGGGGTCTCTTGCACATGGCAGTCAAAACAAGCATCAGCGAACAGGATGGTAGGGACCAGCAATAACCCCGGTAAGAAACAGGCGAATTTCATCGCAACAGGCTTTCTTTGGTTTGCTGATACTCTTCGAGACTCAGCAGTTTTTTGCTGCGCAACTCACGCAACTGCAGCAGTCGCTCAAGTTTGTCTGCGGCGATGGGTTGGGGTGATTCCGCCACAGGGAGAGGGTACAAATAGAGCTGCTCACCGTCGGCAATCAGCAGGACGCGGCCATCGGCGCTGAAACGAGCACGCCCATCGCGCAGCTGGGTGATCAGCGCTCCGTCCTGATAGAGACGTCCATCAACATACTGCATATCTGCACTTCGGGACACCGCCAGATGGCGGCCGGCCAACGGCCGTTCCTCTTCGACCCGGTCCAGCCACAGATTGTAGAGGAAGGTTCCGCTGCTGCCGTTCGAGAGCCATAACGTTTCATTGTCCGCTGACCAGAAAATGCCCCCCGCCTCTAGCGGCAGATCATATACCTGGCGAGCGACCCCGGCGTCAAGGTGCTGGTGGATAAGCTTGATACTCTTACTGATCACCGGCGGATCGGAGAGTCGGGTGTAAACAATTTCATCCCCCAGCGGGGCGAGATCAAATCGAAAAAAACGGTAGAGGTCCTCTCCATAATCGGTCACCGTCTTTAATTTGAGAGTCCCATCGAAAAGCGGCTGTTCAGTGACATCACCCTGCGGATCAAGATGGAACAGCAGGGCTCTCTGATTAACGCCGAAGGAAAAGACCTTCAGGCGGATCGTCAGCACCAGCAACTCCCCCTCTGGGGTCCAGCGCAACTGGGTGGCCCGCCCCTCAACCGTAGCTGAGCGAAGCTCCTGCCCGTTTACGTCATAAACCACCAGCCGTGACCGCTGGCCATCCTGAAAGGCCGCCGCAAA